>NZ_PSWG01000012.1:0-92013 GCF_002931195.1 Rathayibacter sp. AY1C2
GCCGATGGTACTGCAGGGGGGACCCTGTGGGAGAGTAGGACACCGCCGGACACCATTCACGATGGCCACCCAGAAATGGGTGGCCATCGCTGTTTAACCACCACCTCGGATCCCCGCTGCTCACTGGAGCGCGGTGCGGGTTAGGGTGGTGCGACGGTTACGGCCGTCCTCCCCGTCCTCGGGCGGGTCAACTCCACAGAGCATCACCACGACAGGCGAGGAACGCATGGACGACTCAGGATCCGACCGCAACGACCGGGACTCCGGACGTCGTGACGAGCGGCCGCCTCGCGCCGGCGGCCCCGGCCGCTCCTCGAACGATCGCGGCGGCTCGGGCGATTCCCGCCCCCGCCGCGACGGTGATGTTCGCCCGCCCTATCGCGGCGGTGGCGACTCCCGTCCGCAGCGTGATGGTGACTCTCGTCCTCCGTACCGTGGTGGTGGGGACTCCCGACCGCAGCGTGATGGGGACTCCCGTCCTCCTTACCGTGGCGGTGGGGATTCGCGTCCGCAGCGTGATGGTGACTCTCGTCCTCCGTACCGCGGTGGTGGCGATTCCCGTCCGCAGCGCGACGGGGACTCCCGTCCTCCTTACCGTGGCGGTGGGGATTCGCGTCCGCAGCGTGATGGTGACTCTCGTCCTCCTTACCGTGGTGGTGGGGATTCCCGTCCGCAGCGCGATGGGGACTCTCGTCCTCCTTATCGCGGTGGCGACGACTCGCGTCCGCAGCGTGATGGTGACTCGCGTCCTCCGTACCGCGGTGGTGGCGACTCTCGTCCGCAGCGTGACAATGGCTCTCGTCCTCCTTACCGCGGGGGTGGGGATTCCCGTCCTCAGCGGGATGGGGACCCCCGTCCTCCTTACCGTGGAGGTGGGGACTCCCGTCCGCAGCGGGACGGTGACTCGCGTCCTCCCTATCGCGGTGGCGACTCGCGTCCGCAGCGGGACGGTGACTCTCGGCCTCCCTATCGCGGTGGCGACTCGCGTCCCCAGCGTGACGGGGACTCCCGGCCTCCTTACCGTGGAGGTGGGGACTCGCGTCCGCAGCGGGATGGTGACTCCCGCCCTCCCTACCGTGGTGGCGGCGACTCCCGTCCGCAGCGTGACGGGGACTCCCGTCCTCCGTTCCGCGGTGGATCGCGCGACGGGGGAAGCCGGCCGTGGTCGGACGATCGTCGGGGCGGCGGAGACCGCCAGGGCGGCGGACGCGGACGCGAGGGCTTCGGCGGCGGACGCGGCGGCCCCCGCGAGGAGCCGGAGCTCACCGAGGAGGAGCGCGAGCGGCGCTCCCTCCAGCCGGTGCGCCCGCGCCACGACGACCCGGACCTTCCGGACGACGTGCAGGCCAAGGACCTCGACAAGGTCGCCCGCAACGAGCTGCGCACGCTCTCGAAGGACAACGCCGAATGGGTCGCCCGTCACCTGGTGATGGCCGGCCGCCTCCTCGAGGAGGACCCCGAGCTGGCGCACCGCCACGTGCTCTCGGCGGCCCGCCGCGCGGGACGCATCGCCGTGGTCCGCGAGTCGCTGGCCATCTCGGCGTACGCGACGGGCGACTTCGCCCTGGCGCTGCGCGAGCTGCGCACGTTCCGCAGGATCTCCGGCTCGGACGAGCAGGTGCCGCTGATGGTCGACTCCGAGCGCGGCGTCGGCCGACCCGACAAGGCGCTCGAGCTGGGACGGTCGATCGACCGCACCACGCTGAGCCCCGGCGCGCAGGTGTCGCTGGCGATCGCCATGTCCGGCGCCCGCCTCGACCTCGGGCAGGCGGAGCTCGCTCTCATGGAGCTCGAGATCCCGCAGCTCGACCCGGACCGCGCGTTCTCGTACAGCCCGGATCTCTTCGCTGCCTACGCACTCGTCCTCGACGAGGTCGGCCGTTCCGACGAGGCCGCGGAGTGGCAGCGTCGCGCCGACATCGCGGCGCAGGCCGTCTTCGCGGCCGAGGGCGGCGGTGACGACGAGACGATCGAGGTGATCGAGGAGGAGCACGAGTCGGCCGACGCAGCGTCTGCTCCCGATCGCGCCGAGGAAGGGATCGCGGTCGACGACGCGGACGACTACCTGGACGACGAGGAAGGCCCGACCGCCGTCGACGACGCGGACGAGGACGACGCCCGGCGGACCGTCTCCGAGGAGATCGCCGACGAAGACGACGCGGACGACGCCGACACGAGCCCTGACGCCGACGCCGACCTCGTCGACACGGACGAGCCGACCTTCGCAGACGAGTCCCTCGAGTCCGATGATCTCGCCGAGACGGACGCGGACGAGGCTCTCGACTCGGCTGAGCCGACCGCCGACCAGTCGGTCGAACCCGCCGACACCATCGAGGAGGACGCCGATGTTCCGCAGCAGCAGGACTGAGCCCACCCCGCTCGACGGCCGCGACTCCGTCCTGGCCGACCTCGACGGAGTCGTCTACAAGGGTGCCGACGCGATCCCCTTCGCGGTGGAGAGCCTCAACCGAGCGGCCGAGACGCTGCGGGTCGGCTACATCACCAACAACGCCTCCCGCACGGACGCCTCCGTCGCCGGGCACCTCTCCGAGCTGGGGCTGAGCGTCCGGCCCGAGGACGTCGTCACCTCCCCGCAGGCGGCGGTCGTGCTGCTCGCCGACCTGGTCCCGGCCGGCTCGACGATCCTCGTCGTCGGGGCGGAGGGCCTCACCTCCGAGGTCGAGCGCGCCGGGTTCACCGTGACGCGCGGCGCGGAGGACTCGCCGGCGGCGGTCATCCAGGGCTTCGCGCCCACGGTCGGCTGGGAGCAGCTGGCCGAGGCCTCGTTCGCGCTCCACACGGGGATCCCGTGGGTCGCGACGAACACCGACTGGACGATCCCCGTCGCGCGCGGCATCGCCCCGGGCAACGGGACCCTCGTCTCGGCCGTGCACACCGCGGTCGGCCGGCTCCCGGTCGTCGCGGGCAAGCCCGAGCGGGCCATCTTCGACGCGGCGACCGCGCGCTTCGGCTCGACGAACCCGCTGTTCCTCGGCGACCGGCTCGACACCGACATCGCCGGCGCGAACGGCGCCGACATGGAGAGCGCCCACGTGCTCACCGGGATCGACCGGGCCAAGCAGCTCCTCGCCGCGGAGCCCAAGCTCCGGCCGACGTACATCCTCGGCGACCTTCGCGAGCTGCACCTGCCCTACCCGGCGACGACGGTCTCGCGGAACGGCACGCACGCCGTCCGCGGCGCCAAGGTCCGCCTCGACGGCGACTCCGTGGTGATCGTGGACGCCGGCGACGACGCGACCGATCTGCTCCGGGCCGCCTGCTCGGTGATCTGGTCGTCCGGCCGCGCGATCTACGGCCTCGACGTGCCGGAGTCGCTCTACAGCTGAGCCTGCTCGGCGGGCTCCCGGCGTCCCTCGCGGCGCAGGAGCCCGTCGAGCCGGCCGGCCAGACCGACCGCGACGATCGCGATCAGCGCGGCGTACGAGAAGGTCGCGGCGAAGACCCCGGTCCCGGCCCCGATCAGCCCGGTGACCGCCGCCGCCAGAAGGCCCGTCAGCGCCAGGGAGACCGAGGCGCCGGTCGAGTCGGCGATCTGCAGGGCCGAGCTGTTGAAGCCCTCCCGGCCCGGAGCGGAGAGCGCGAGCGTCATCGTCCCCATCCGCGGGAACATCGTGCCCATGCCGCCGCCGGCCAGGAACCAGCCCACGCCCGCGACGATCGGGCTGAGGGCGAGCACCGTGACGAGCAGCACGACTCCGATGCCGGCGAGCACGAGCGACGAGCCGAGCCGCATCGCTCCGCCGTGGCTGAGGCGGGTGCCCGGGCGCCCCTGGATGTTCGAGCCGAGAGCCCAGGAGACGGCGCCCGCGGTGAGCATGGCGCCCGAGAGCCAGGGCGGCAGGCCGTACTGCTCCGAGAGCAGCAGCGGCAGGTAGACCTCGGTGCCGAAGAACGCCGCGGCGACGAGGGCGCGGAGGAGGATCACCGACGGCAGGACGCCCCGAGCGCGCAGCGTGCCGTCGGGCAGGAGCGCGCGAACCGCCACGACCACGACCACCACGGCGGCCGCGGCCAGGAGCCCGGCGAGATCGGGCGCGAGCTCGGCGCTCGTGCTCAGCACGACGACTCCGGCCGAGACGACCACGGCGCGGGCGATGCGGCCCACTGCCCGGCGATCGAAGGGGAGGCGCTCGCGCGGCTCGAGCGAGCGGAGCGTCGGCGCGATCGCGGCGCTCGCGAGGGCCACCAGGGCGACGACTCCGAAGAAGACCCAGTGCCAGCTCGCGAGCTCGGCGACGACTCCGGCCACCAGCGGCCCCACCAGCGACGGCACGACCCAGGCCGCGGCGAAGGCGCCGAAGATCCTCGGATGCAGCTCGCTCGGGTAGACCCGCGCGACGAGCACGTAGAGGGTGACGGTGATCCCTCCGCTGCCCAGCCCCTGCAGCAGGCGGGCCGCCACGAAGACCGGCATCGACTGCGCGGCACCCGCGGCGACGAGACCCAGGGTGAAGAGCAGGATCGCGACCACGAGCGACGGCGTCGGGCCGCGGCGGTCGGCCGAGGAGCCGGCCGCGACCATCCCGACCACGGCGGCGGCGAGCGTCGCCGCGAAGGCCAGGGGGTAGAGGGCGCGACCGTCGAGGTCGGCGCTGACGATCGGCATGATCGTCGTCACGGCGAGCGACTCGAACGCGCAGAGGAAGACGAGGCTCGTCGTTCCGATGGTCGTCAGGAGGAGGGGAGCCGAGGTGATGCCGCGGCGATCACGAGAACGCACCTGCTCAACAGTACGCCGAGCGCAGAGCCGGTCAGCGGTAGACGGCCCAGTCGTCCTTCGCGAGCACCGTCGGGGTGCCCTCGATCTCGACCAGCCAGCCGCGGTCGTCGCGCTCGAGGTAGCGCCCCTGCACGATCTCGGGGGCCCAGCCGCCGTCGCGGGAGGAGATCCAGCGGACGAAGCGGACGGTGCCTCCGCGCCGGAACAGTGTGCCGTTGTGGTCGCTCATGCGGGGATCTTCTTCACGGAGAGGTCGTCGGGCGACGAGGTTTCGGGGAGGAGGTGGAGGCCGAGGCGGCCGTTCGAGGCGTTCGAGAGCTCGCGCAGCCAGTGCGGGTTCAGCTCGATCGCGGCGGTGCCGTCGTACTCGTAGCGGGTGGGGATGCCGGGGTGGAGCCACAGTTCGGACCGGCGGCCCTCGGCGTCCTCGATCGTCAGGAGGAAGCCCTCGCCGCGGCGGAACCGCGAGGTGATCACGGTCTGGAGGTGGGCCAGGGCGCGGTCCTCGAAGGAGTGCGAGCTGGCGGGTGCGCCGTAGAGCAGTCGTCCCATCGCGCGCACCTCCTCACCGTCGGCGGCGCACGGAAGGCGTGCCGCACCGTCGACACTAGGTATTGCTAAGTCGGTTGACTAACAGTCTCGGCGCCGACTGCGCTTTCGGGACACACGCCGTCCGATCGCCGGAGAAGTGGTTCGATGGGGGCAGCGAGTTCCCGTCCGGGGCGCCTGCCGCTCGGAAGGTGCACCTCGATGGACGCTCGGCCAGACCTGTTCGCTCTGCTCACGCGATTGCGCACGGCGGAGCGCGACTACGACGGTCGCGTGGAGCGCCGCCTGGGCATAGGCGCCACGGATCTCGCGGCCCTGCGGCTGATCGGGGTCGGGGAGCGGCGCGACGAGATCGTCCGCGCCGTCGACCTGTCCGCGGCCCTGTCGATCACGACGGCGGCCGTCTCCCTCCTCGTCGACCGCCTCGCCCGCGCCGGCTACGTGAACCGCACTCCCGACCCGTCCGACGGCCGCGGCCGCATCCTCTGCCTGACGGAGCGCGCGCAGAAGGCCATCGTCGGCACCGACGACCCGACCTACGAGCAGATCCGCGCGATGGTCGCGAAGGTGCCCGAATCGGAGGCCGCGACCGTCGCGGTGCTGCTCGACGGCCTCAGCCGCATCCTCGAGGGGCAGCCGCCGCCCGAGCTCGTCGACTGATCAGCGCTGCAGCGTGGCGCTCGGCGACTCGCCGAATCGCTCCGCGTAGGCCGCGCTGAAGCGGCCCGCGTTCCCGAAGCCCCAGTGCCGGGCGACGGCGGCGACCGTCGTCCCGAGGGGCGGACTCACGGCGAGCTCCTCCCGGGCGCGGTCGAGCCGCACCAGGCGCAGGTAGGCGATCGGGCGCATCCCGAGCACCCGCTGGAACGCGGACTGCAGGCCCCGGACGGTCAGGCCCGACGCCGCCGCCATCTCGGCGGGGCCGATCGGCTCGCTGCAGTGGGCGTGCACGTACTCGACGGCCGTGCGGATCCGTGCGTTCCGGGGGGCGAGGAGCTCAGGCGGGACCGGAGCGGACTCCGGAGGGTAGAGGTCGAGCAGCGCGGAGGCCGTGGCACGGGTGAGCTCGTCCCAGAGCAGCGGCTCGACGCGCTCGCTGCGCAGCGCGCGGGCGGAGTCGGCGACGGCCGTGCGCCAGCGGCGGATCGCCGCGGCGTCAGGGCGGTGCTCGGAGTCGAAGACGAGGGAGCCGACGAGGCCGCGCTCGGCGGCGACCCGGTCGACCACTCCCCGGTCGAGGTGCACCAGGCGCTGGTCGAAGTCGACGTAGTCGAAGGCGAACGGCCGGCCGACGGGGAAGAGGACGGGACGGTTCTCCTCCATCGCGATCGAGGCGCGGCCGACGTCGATCCGGCCGGAGCCGCCCACGATCCACTGCACGACGACGTCGTCCGAGTCGCCCACGCCGCCCGCGAGGCGCCCGGACATCCGCGAGGTGCGGAGGGTCATCCCGCCGTCGCCGATGGCGGCGTAGCGGTAGCTGAAGTCGGCCGCGGTGGTGGCGGCGCGCCACTCGTCGCCGTTGTAGAGCCGCGCGAGGCTGTGCCGCGCCTCGTCCGGATCCTCGCCGCGGGCCTCCAGTCGGACGCGAGGGTGGTGATCGTCCACAGGTCGTTCCGGTGCCTCAGCGCGTGAGGCGCTCGATGAGCTCGCGGTAGCGCGCGGCCGTGCGCTCGACGATCTCGGACGGGAGGGTCGGCGGGAGGCCCTGGCCGTCCCAGTTGTCGGAGAGCCAGTCGCGCACGATCTGCTTGTCGAACGAGCGGCCGCGGATGCCGGCGTCGTAGTCGTCGGCGTCCCAGTAGCGGGAGGAGTCGCTCGTGAGGACCTCATCGCCGAGGGTGACGACTCCGGTCCCGCGGTCGACCCCGAACTCGAACTTCGTGTCGGCCAGCAGCACGCCGCGGGCCAGGGCGATGGTGGACGCCTCGCGGAAGACGGCGAGCGAGAGGGTGCGCAGCGCCTCCGCGGCCTCCTCGCCGACGATCTCGACGGTGCGCTCGAAGGTGATGTTCTCGTCGTGCTCGCCCTGCGGGGCCTTCCACGCCGGGGTGTAGATCGGCTCGGGGAGCGGGTCGCCGTCCTGGAGGCCCTCGGGGAGCGGGACGCCGCAGACGGAGCCCGTCTCCCGGTATTCCTTCCAGCCGCTGCCGGAGAGGTAGCCGCGGACGACGCACTCGATCGGGAACATGTCGAGCGTCTTCACCAGCATCGACCGGCCGCGGACCGCCTCGGGGATCGCGCCCGGGATCAGGTGGTTGGGGACGTCGGAGAGCTGCGCGAACCACCAGAGGGAGAGCGTGGTCAGCAGCTCGCCCTTGCCGGGGATCCCGGGCTCGAGGACGGCGTCGTACGCGCTGACCCGGTCGCTGGCGACGACGAGCATGCGGTCGGCGCCGAGCACGGGGTCGGCGTCGTCGGGGGTGTAGAGGTCGCGCACCTTGCCGGAGTAGGCGTGCTGCCAGCCGGGCAGCGGCGCCGTGGTGTCGAAGGACAGGGAGTCGTCGCGGGTCACCGCACCATTCTCCCCGATCCGGGGGGCTCCGCGGCTCCTGAAGACCTCCTGTGTCCTGGCGGATCGAGGCTGTCAAGCACGCGCGGCCGCCGATCCCGCGCGCCTAGCGTCGAGACATGACTTCGCAGAACGACCAGACTCCGCAGAACGACCAGTACACGTTCCAAGACCCGACCGCGATGTTCGCCGACATCGACACGGAGGCCCAGTACCAGGAGGGCTCCGGCCTCGACTCGAAGATGGACGACCCCGCCGACCGCGGCGAGTCGACCTACCGCGGCTCCGGCCGCCTGACCGGGCGCAGGGCGCTCGTCACCGGAGGCGACTCGGGCATCGGCGCGGCCGTCGCCATCGCCTACGCCCGCGAGGGCGCCGACGTCGCGATCGTCTACCTCCCCGAGGAGGAGTCGGACGCGAAGAAGGTCGTCGCGCTGATCGAGGAGGCCGGCCGCACCGCCGTCGCCATCCCCGGTGACATCACCGACCACGACTTCGCGGTGGGCGCCGTCGCGAAGGCCGTCGAGGGCCTGGGCGGACTCGACATCCTCGTCAACAACGCGGGCAAGCAGCAGCACGTCGAGGACTTCCTCGAGCTCTCGGACGAGCAGTTCGACGAGACCTTCAAGACCAACGTCTACGCGATGTTCTGGATGACGAAGGCGGCCGTGCCGCACCTCGCCCCGGGCTCCGCGATCATCAGCACCTCATCGATCCAGGCCTACCAGCCGTCGCCGATGCTGGTCGACTACGCCAGCACGAAGGCCACGATCAACACGTTCTCGAAGGCGCTCGCGCAGCAGCTCGCGCCCAAGGGGATCCGCGTGAACGTCGTCGCCCCGGGCCCGATCTGGACGCCGCTGCAGACCGCGGGCGGCCAGCCGTCCGACAAGCTGCCCGAGGTCGGCTCGCAGACGCCGCTCGGACGCTGGGGTCAGCCGGCCGAGCTCGCTCCCGCCTACGTGTTCCTCGCCTCCCCGGAGTCGAGCTACGTCGTCGGCGAGACGCTGCACGTCAACGGCGGCATGCCCACGCCGTAACACTCGGCGCTCACGGCGGGCCCGGTCGCGGAGCGGAGGAACCTCTTCCGCGCCGTGGCGGGGCCCGCCGTTTTGGTTGTCGTAACAATCGACTGCTGTGCAGGTTCGTGCGCGAGAGTCGGTGCATGACCGATTCCCTGCCGATCCTCGACCTGTCCCGCCTCGACCGGGGGGAGGCGGAGGCCGCCGCCTTCCGCCGCGACCTCCGGGAGACCACGCACGACGTGGGCTTCTTCTACCTCGTCGGCCACGGCGTGCCCCAGGACCTCCTCGACGACGTCGTCGCCGTCTCCCGCCGCTTCTTCGACCTGCCGGAGGAGGAGAAGCTCGCGATCGAGAACACCCTCAGCCCGCAGTTCCGCGGCTACACCCGCTTCGGCGCCGAGCTCACCAACGGCGACGTCGACTACCGCGAGCAGGTCGACATCGGCATCGACCGACCGGCCGTTCCCGCCGGGCCCGGCGTCGCCGACTACGAGCGCCTCGAGGGGCCGAACCTCTGGCCCGAGGCGCTGCCGGAGTTCCGCGAGGTCTTCGAGCGCTGGCACGCGGAGCTCGCCGCGGTCGCGATCCGGCTGCTGCGCACCTGGGCCGTCGCGCTCGACGCTCCGGAGGACGTGTTCGACGAGGCGTTCGCCGAGCGGCCGTTCTCGCTGGTGAAGGTCGTCCGCTACCCGGGCACCTCCGACCCGGAGCCCAAGCAGGGCGTGGGCGCGCACCGCGACGGCGGCGTGCTGACGCTGCTGCTGGTCGAGCCCGGCAAGGGCGGCCTGCAGGTCGAGCACGACGGCTCGTGGATCGAGGCACCCGCGATGGAGGGCGCGTTCGTCGTCAACATCGGCGAGATGCTGGAGCTCGCCACGGGCGGCTACCTCAAGGCCACGCTGCACCGCGTGATCTCGCCGCTGATCGGAACGGACCGGATCTCGATCCCGTTCTTCTTCAATCCCGCGCTCTCGGCCACCATGCCCTCGCTCCCGCTGCCCGAGGAGCTCAAGTCCGGCCTCTCGGTCGACCCGACGAACGCGCCGATCCTCGAGACCTACGGCGAGAACGCGCTGCGCTACCGGCTCCGGGCCCACCCGAACGTGGCGGCCGCCCACCACGCGGACCTGCTCGCTCCCACAGTCTGACCCGGGAACGACGAAGGGCCCCCACCCGCGCGAGCGCAGGAGGGGGCCCTTCGTCGTCAGTGCGTCAGCAGCGCGCGGCGGCCACGGGGACCGTCGCGGTGAACGCGGGCTGGCCGGTCGCCGATCCGGTCACCGTCACCGTGCCGGCCGGCATCGAGGCCAGGCGGGTGGTGAAGGCGGCGGAGGCGGACGATCCGGGTGCGACCGCGGTGAACGACTTCGAGCCGTAGGCCGAGGCGATCGTGACGTCCGCGGCAGCGGTGTCGGTGTTCTTCACGGTCGCGGTGAGCACGATCTTGCCGGCGACGCAGCGCGTGGCGACGGCGGGGACGAGCTCGAGGGTGTCCAGCGGGACGGCGGCCGAGACCGACGTGCGCACCAGCTTGTCCGCGTACCCGGTGTAGGAGGCCGTGACGCCGGTCACGCCCGCCGGGACCGAGACGCTCGCGGAGCCGCCGGAGAGCGGGACGGTCGAGGTCCACGAGCCGCCGGTGAAGGTGACCGAGCCGACGACGTCGCCCTTGTCGGCCGCCGCGACCGTCGCCGTGACCGTGCGGCCGTCGGCGGCGAGGGTCGTGGTGGAGTCGACGGCGGTGACGCCGGTCCAGTTCTTCATGGCGGTGAGGACCGTCTGCGGGACGCTCACGAACGCGCCGTGCCGCGGGCTGGTCGGGAGGCCGGCGCGGCTCTTGGGCGAGACGTTCCAGTCGGCCGACTGCGAGAGGCGGTTCGTCTGCGAGCTGCCGGCAATCGCCGCTCCGGAGGTGAGGAAGGCCTTGTAGCCGCCGTCGCCGTAGTTGTCGACGAGGAAGGCGTAGCCGTCGCCCGTGCCGGTGGTGTCGTTCGGGTCGCCCGCGTTCAGCTTGATGATCTCGGGTCCCTCGCCGGCCTGGCCGGTCTCGAGCGAGGTCATCCGGGTGTCGGTGAGCTGCCACGTGGTGTTCGGGTCGGCGCTCCAGTTGGAGGAGGTCGTCCCGGCGGTCAGGACCTTCGACTTCTCGAGGAAGATGTCCTTCCCGGCCTCCAGGATGCCGGCGGCGCCGCCCTCCTCGTTCTTGGTGAAGCGGTAGTAGTAGTCGCCGATCTTCGTGATCGTGGAGTCGATCCGCGCGTAGCCCGTGTCCTGCCAGGTGGCGGGGGGAGCGGTGAAGGTGCGGAAGTCGCGGGTGATCACCGAGAAGACACGGGAGTAGAGCTTGTCGTTGTTGGTCTTCGTCGCGTCGGAGTACAGGCGCGAGGAGAAGAACACGACGTAGGACTGCAGCGCGTCGTCCCAGTACGCCTCGGGCGCCCAGGTCATGCCGGCGGCCGGCTGGTTGACCGTGATGCCGGTGTCGGCGCCGTTGGTGCGGGTCCACTGCACCAGGTCGGTCGACTCCCAGACCTCGATCTTCAGGCTGCCCGTGGACTGGGCGTCGCCCCAGTTCGTGCCGCAGGAGATGCAGAGATCGGTGGCGACCATGTAGTACTTGTCGCCGTTGTGCGAGCGGAGGATGAACGGGTCGCGCAGGCCCTTCGTGTCGGTCGTCGAGGTGATGACCGCCTTGCCGCCGTTGACCGGCGAGAAGGTGAAGAAGTCGTTGCCCGAGGTCGCGGCCTGGTAGATCTTCTCGTCGCCGTCCGACTTGAAGTACGCCGAGGCGTAGCCCGCGTCGGGAGCGGTGCGGCCGAGCTCGGCGACGGTCAGGGTGAAGGCGCGCGTCTCGGTGACTCCGTTGAGCGTCGCCTTCGCGGTGAGGGTGACGGTCCTGTCGCCGGAGCCGTAGGCCGGCCGGGTGACGACGCCGCCGCCGCGGTACGGGTCGGCCGCGCCGACCGCCGGAGCGGCGTAGGACGTGTTCGTCGGGGTGACGAGCGCCGGGTCGGACGAGGTCCAGGTGATGTCGGTGCCGTTCTTGGCGCCCTTCACCGCGAGGGGGAGGTTCTCGGTCGTGCGCGTGGCGAGCTTCAGCGCGTCGAGGTCGTCGTTGATGCTCGGGGCGAGCACGACGACGTCGAAGGCGATCGTCGCGCCCTGAGCGGTGGTCGCCGTCAGAGTCACCGGGGTGTTCTGCGCGATCGTGCGCGAGACGACGCCGGTGGTCGAGACGACCGCGCTGTTCGAGGAGGTCCAGGTGAGCGGGACGCCGCTGCTGGAGGCGGGCAGCGTCAGGTTCGAGGAGACCTGGGTCAGCGACGGGTTGCCGGCCAGCAGGACGGGCTGGATGTCCGAGCGCAGCAGGGCGGAGGTCGCGGACGCCTTCGCGTCGGCGGTCGGCATGCTCGAGGCGACCTGCTCGGCGGTGAGGGAGGTGTCCCAGAACTTCACGTCGGTGACGTCGGCGGTCACCAGGGCGTCTCCGGTGTAGAGCGAGCGCCCGAGGTAGCCGAGCGTGGATCCGGTCGGGACGATGCTCGCCATCGACTTCGCCGTGTTCGCCGTCGAGATCTGCGTGCCGTCGCGGTAGAGCGTGAGGACGGTGTTCGAGCCGGTGCCGGTGCCGACGAGCGTGAGCGTCGTGAATCCGGGATTGAGCGTGCCGCCGAACGGCATGCGGGTCTCGCCGTTGCTGGTGGGCTCCTTGACGCGGATGCCCGCGAGGACCTGTCCGCTGGGCGAGCCGTCGGGGTTGCGCGGGTTCACGAAGACGTGGTTGCCGAGCTGTGTGGTGTTCCACGGGCCGACGCCGTCGCCGATGACCCAGCCGAACTGGTTGGCGGTGGTCTGCGTCTTCACCGTGTACTCGACGGCGAAGGCGTTGTCGGCTCCGGTGACCAGGCCCTGGGGGAGGCTCGCGTAGCCGTCGTTCTTGAACCGGGCGACCTGGTCGCCGCCGGCGTTCGCGAAGGACGCGTCGGTGAGGCCGGTCAGGGTGGCGTTGCGTCCGTTGCCCGAGATGTCGAGCAGGGCCGAGCCGGCGTGCGACATGTCGTAGTGCGCGGTGGGCGCCGGGACGTCGACGGCCTGCGCCGAGACGGGGACGAGAGCGCCGGTGAGGGCGACGCTCGTGCAGGCGAGAGCGGAGAGGAAGAGGGATCGCACGCGGCGCCGAGGCGCGGCGGCAGGGGGCTCCGGGGAGCGTCGTCTCATCGTCGAGACCTTTCCTTCGGGGGAGGGATGCGTCGAGCCGAGGGGACCGACGCGTGTGTTCACGTTAACATGTGAGCCGCCTCAGAGCCATGGGGGAATTGCTCCGGCGGCGAGAGCGAACCATGCGACAGGGGAGCGCTTCGGCGCAAGACCTGCACCCCCGAGCGCCCAGGGCGTAGCGTGAGCGCACCGCATCCTGGCCCCCGGTGACGGAACCATGCCCATCCGCCTGCCCTGCGAGGACTTGACCATGACGACGCTCTTCCACACCGGTGGCTCCCTCTCCCTCGACGACGCGACCGCCGACGCCGTCGTCCGCTACTCGCTCGCGCTCGCGCAGCGGCACCGGATGAGCACGGTCAGCGTCGCCGACGACTCGGCTCCCTCCTCCGTCGTGACGCTCACCGTCGGGCTCGGCGTCCCCCTGGTGGTCGCAGGGGCCGGTAGCGCAGCGGCGGAGTCGAGCGCCGAGATCCTCGAGCGCCTCGACGCGCTCGACAGTGAGGGTGGTCCGGTGCCCGCCTCGGACGTCGACCCCCGCGCGACGTGGGAGCTCGAGAACGAGTACTGAGCTCTGAGCCGCGGCGCCGCCGGCGCGGATCCGCCCCGCTCCTGCTCCGCGCGCGCGGAGCGTCAGCGCCGGTAGTCGCGGATGATCTCCTGGGCGAGCGTCGTGATCGGAGTCGACGTCGCTCGCGCGCGGACCCGCAGCACCTGGAAGGCCTGCTCGACCGTGGTGCGGTGGGCGTAGGCGAGGATCCCCTTCGCCTGCTCGATCAGCACCCGGCTGTCGAGGGCGTGCTGCAGCTGCTCCTGGGTGACCGTGCTCTGCTGGAGCGCGCGCTGATGGAGGATCTTGATCGTCGCGACGTCGGCGAACGCCTGCACGACCGCGATGTCGTCCGGATCGAGCCGCCCCGGCCGGGCCTGGAAGAGGTTGAGGGAGCCGATCGTCGTCCCCGCCGACCGCATCGGCACGCAGTGCGCCGAGAGCACGTCGAGCTCGACCGCCAGCGTCCGGAACTCCGCCCACTCCTCGCCCACGGCGCGGGCGTCCTCGACGATCACCGGCCGCCCGGTCTCGAAGCACTGGATGCACGGGCCCGACCCGCTGTCGAGCTGAAGCAGCTCGATCAGCCGGGTGTCCTCGTCCGTGGAGGCGAGCACCTCGAGGGAGCCGGTGGAGTCGGCGAGGACGAGCCCCGCCGAGACGGCGTCGAAGAGGGTCGCGCTGCTCTCCACGAGGGTCTGGGTGAAGTCGACGACGTCGTAGTCGTCGACCAGTGTGTCGGAGAGGGCGACGAACGTCTGGATGACGCTGCGCTCGCGGGAGTTCGTCACCATGTGTCGTCCTGGGCGGTGAGAGGGCGGTCGGGGAACCCGTCGTGCCGGGCCACGATGCCGGAGGCGACATCGACGACGGAGCGCTGCTGGGCGAAGGCGTGGGCGCGCAGCAGCAGCTGCGCCTCCTCGGCCGTGCTGCCGTAGCGCGCGATGATCATGCCGGTCGCCTGGTGCACCACGCGTCGCGAGCGCGGATTCGTGCTCTCCTCGACCTCGTTGTCGCGCAGCACCGCGGCCAGCACCAGCAGCGCCGTCGCGGTGGTCGAGGCGCTGATCCGGCCGAGGAGGGAGTCGCTGAGCGACGTGGGGCGGCGGGAGTAGAGGTCGACCGCGCCGATCGAGAGCCCCGCGATCGAGAGCGGGAAGGCGAAGACCGCGCGCACCGCCGTGGGGCCGATCGCCTCGGTGAAGAGCGGCCAGCGCTCCTCCGCGCCGGTGTCCGGCACCGAGACGGGGCCGGCAGCGCGGATCGCCTCCCAGCACGGGCCCTCGCCGAGGTAGATCTGGATCTCGTCCAGCCGGCTCGCGGTGCTGTCGCTCGCGGCGACGGTCTCGCCGCCGAAGGGGCTGCCGAGCGTGGAGATCGCGACGCCGTCGATCGGATACCCGCGCAGATACGGGTCGCAGAGAGCGTCGGAGTCGGTCACCGCGCCCATTTCAGCCGTCGGCTCCGCTCGGAGCGACGCTCCGCCGGACCGGCGGGGACCACGACGCGGTGACGCGCGGGGGCCCGCCTGGCTGCGCTGCCCGGGCGCACGAGGCGACGGCCCGTGAAGCGGCTCGTCGGGCGCGGACGGTGCATGGTGCGGGGCGACGGGAGCCGGAGGACGGCGGCCTGCACGGCGACGGAGCGGCTCAGGCCGGGGTCGATCGAGCCGGGACGCTCGAGGGCGGCGATGAGGTCGTCGAGGACGGCGAAGGCGGGATCTGTCATCCCGGCTCCTGGCCGGGTGTCCGCGGCCGTTGTCGTGCGCCGAGGCGCGGGAGGTGTCGATCGGGTGTCGCCGTGCGGGGTCCGCGCACGACGTCGACGAGGTCCTGCCCGACGGTACGGGGCGCGGATCGACCGGACGACGTGGTTGACCTCTCGGAGGTCCGCCGCTACTCGTACTCTGCGTTGAGCTCGTCGAAGTCGTTCGTGATGATCGACAGCGGGGTGTACGGCGTGACGAGGAGGAGCGCCGGGTTCGCGCGACCCTCGCCGTAGTTGACGGTCAGCCACTGCGGGGTCGGGGAGGCCAGGGCGGCCTCGACCTCGGCGCGGAACTCGTCGAGGCTCCTGTTGTTGACGGTGTAGGCGGTGCCGTTGTAGATCAGGTCGATGCGCTTCACAGCTGGTCGCCCTTCGCCGGGGGACGCACCGGTTCGGCGGGCTCCGAGATCACGTACAGCCCGCCTGCGGAGTTCGCGAGGTCGGTGAGCGCGGAGATCCAGGCGGGGTTGATGCGGGGCATCCGGCCGCCGAAGTACTTGTAGCGGAGCGAGTGGGAGGGGTGGATCCAGATCGCGCTGCGGCCGTCGCCCATGCTGTGGTCGTCGCGCCAGCTGAGCAGGAACGACTCGTTGCGGCGCAGCTTCGCGGTGATGACGATCTGCAAGTGCGCGAGCACGCGGTCCTCGAAGTCGATCTCGACGGTCCCGTCGTAGTGCAGCTTCCCCATCAGCGTCTCCAGCCCCTGATCTCCGGCCGGCAGACGCCCGCCGTTGCCTCCACCCTTCCGCAGACCGGACGGATCCGACAACCCGGTCCGCCATTCTCTGCTCGATCTGTCCAGGTCTTCCGTCAGCGGCGGTCCTCTGTCAACCTCCTCCCTCCACGCAGCCGGCGCTGCCGAGCATGGGCGGCATGAAGCACATCCTCTTCGCCGACAAGACGATCCTGGTGGGGGACGAGGCGGCCGACGCGCTCGTCGAGTACGCCGTCGCCCTCGCCTCGAAGGGCGCGGCCGACACCGTCGAGTACACGGGGATCGGCGCGGACGGCGGGACGGTCGACGCCACCTTCCTCGTGAACGCCGCGGCCGCCCTCATCGTCGAGACCACGCCGAGCGACCTGCCCGAGCCGGACAACGCGGCGGAGGTGGTACGGCTGCGCGAGCGGATCGACGCGCTCACCGGCGAGCATCCCGTGCAGCCCGGCGACGGCGAGCTGACCAGTGGTGCCGACTACGAGGACTCCTACGAGCAGTGAGTGGTTCCCCGTGGTGCGGACCCGGATGCGACCGGCGTCCGCTACCACTGCGAGGCTCCGCAGTGAACCCCCTGATCGGCTGAGGGGAGGCGGACGTACCGTGGCCCTGCGGGTCGCCGACGACACGATCACCGGTCGACCGCTACGGGCACGGCCGCGGGTCGGCCGGGGAGGACGGACACCATGACCGGAGACCATCCCTTCTGGGTGCGCCTCGCGCGCAAGGAGCCGCAGTGCGCCATCGTGCGCGGCCGGGTCTTCGAGATCGGCGCCCCCGACGAGCGGGACGGCGCCTTCCTCCTCACGGTCTGGGAGAAGGGGCGGCCCGTCGGGCACGTCCTGAACGTGGATCCGCCCGCCTACAAGCCGTGCGGACCCGGGCACCCGGTCGAGCCGCAGCGGGTCGACGGGGTCGAGGAGCTGCTCGAGCTCCTGGTGCCCCAGCGCACCCGGCTCGCGGCGCACGGCTGACGCCGCTCCCGTCCGCGGGGGCCGCCCGAGTCCTGTGCACCGGGAGCGGGGCGAGCGCTGAGCACCCGCTGACGGACGCCCGGGACGGGGGAGTCGTGCGGCCGGGCGGCGGCTGGCATCCTGACCTCGGTGCGACGAGCGCGCCCGCGAGGGGGAGCCCGATGAGCACCACCGAGGACGTCGACGACGGGACCGCTGAGTTCGGGTACCGCCCCTCCCTCACCCGCGGCATCGGCCGCTTCGGCAGCTTCGCCGCGGGCGTGAGCTACATCTCGATCCTGACCGGCACGTTCCAGCTCTTCTCCTTCGGCTTCGCGCTCGGCGGTCCCGCCTACTGGTGGTCCTGGCCGATCGTGTTCACCGGGCAGCTCATGGTCGCGCTGTGCTTCGCCGAGCTCGCCGCCCGCTACCCGGTCGCCGGCTCCGTCTACAACTGGAGCAAGCGCCTGGCCGGGCCGACGGTGAGCTGGCTGGCGGGCTGGCTGATGGCCACCGCGTCCGTGGTCACGCTCGCGGCCGTCGTGCTGGCGTACCAGGCGACGCTCCCGCAGATCTGGAGCGGGTTCCAGCTCGGCGGCTCCGCGGGGGTGAGCGCGGTGGTCTGGGGAGCGCTGCTGATCGCGTTCACCACCGCGGTCAACGCGCGCGGCGTGCGCCTGATGGCCCGGATCAACAGCGTCGGCGTGCTGATCGAGCTCGTCGCGGCGGTGCTGCTGGTGGCGGTGCTCGCGGTGAACGTGGTGCATCCGCCGACCGTGCTGCTCGACACCAGCGACTACGGCGGGAGCACGCCGGGCGGGTACGCCGGCGCGTTCCTCATCGCCGCGATCGCGTCGGCGTACGTGATGTACGGGTTCGACACCGCGGGTTCGCTCGGCGAGGAGACGGTCGACCCGCGCCGGACCGCGCCGACGGCGATCCTGCGGGCGGTGACCGCCTCCTTCGTCCTCGGCGGCCTCATCCTGCTCCTGGGCATCCTCTCGGCGCCCGACCTCGCCGACCCGGCGCTCGGGCAGGCGTCGGGCGGGCTGCAGCGGATCGTGCTGCAGGTGCTCGGCGGCCCCCTCGGAACGGTCCTCCTGCTCTGCGTGGTCGTCGCGATCACGGTGTGCGCGCTGGCGGTGCACACGGCGGGCATCCGACTGATCTTCGCGATGGCCCGCGACAACGCCCTGCCCGGCAGCCGCGTGCTCGCCCGCGTCGACCCGCGGCGCGGGACACCGGTGGCGCCGGCGCTGGTCGTGGGGGTGCTCGCGGTGCTGATCCTGGTCGTGAACATCGGGACGCCGGCGATCTTCACGGCCGTGACGAGCGTGGCGGTCATCCTGATCTACCTCGCCTACCTGCTGGTGACGGTGCCGCTGCTGATCGCCCGGCTCCGCGGCCGGTGGCCCGCAGCCGCGCCCGGGCGCTTCTCGCTCGGCCGCGCGGGCCTGCCGGTGAACGTCGTCGCGGTGCTCTGGGGCGCGGCGATGACGGTCGACCTCGCGTGGCCGCGCGTCGAGGTCTACGGGGAGGAGCTGCGCTGGAGCGCGGTCGTCGTGATCGCCGCGGTCGTCGGGATCGGCCTGGCCTGGTTCCTCCTCCGCGGCCGGCACCGCCTCGGCACCCTGCCCGCGCACGCGCTCCCCTCGCCGCCGCCGCAGGGCTGAGTCTCACGAGAAGGCCCGTTCTCGAGGGGGCAGGACGATCCTTCCCGGGCGACTCGGCGGCGGCACCGGGAGGAGGATGGGGGAGTGGGTGCTCGGCCGAGCGCCGCGGGGAGGAGCGCGCGTGCGGAACCGCCCGGCGACTCCGTCCCTGCTCGCGCACGCCGTGCTCATCCAGGCCGTCGCGTTCCTGCTCCGGCCGGCCGCCGTCTACCAGGCGATCCGGCTCGACGTGCCGGCCTGGGCGCTCGGGGCGCTCGGCGCCTCGTTCGCGCTGGTGCCGCTGCTGATCGCGCTGCCGGTGGGCGGGCTGGTCGATCGGGTCGGCGCCCGGGCCGTGATGGCCGTCGGCTCGCTCGTCGCGGTGGGAGCGGCCGCGGTGCTGCTCCTGGCGGGCGGGAGCGTCGCGGGGCTGCTCCTCGGCATCGCCCTGCTCGGCGCGGGGCACCTGGGCTGCGTGGTCGGGCAGCAGACCGTCGTCGCGGGCGGCACCGGAGGGACGCGTCTCGACAGCCGCTTCGGCTACTACACGTTCGCCGCGTCGCTCGGGCAGGCGATCGGGCCCGCGTTCATCCCGGTGCTCGCGGGCGGCTCGGTGCGGCCCGACCCGGCGCCGCTGTTCCTCGTGGGCGGGATCCTCGCGGTGCTGCTGCTCGTCTCGACGGCGGGGATCCGCAGCCCGTCCCCGCGAGGACCCGCGGCGGAGGGGGCGGCGGCTCCGGGCTCGACGCTCGGTCTCCTCCGGGTGCCGGGCCTCGCGCGCGCCCTGCTGACCAGCGCGACCGTCGTCGCCGCCGTCGACCTGACCGTCGTCTACCTCCCCGCCCTCGGCGCCGAGCGAGGGCTCCCGGCCGGCGTCGTCGGGGCCCTCCTCACCGTGCGCGCGCTCGCGTCGATGGCCTCGCGGCTCCTCCTCGGTGCGGCCACCGCCCGGCTCGGGCGCACTCGGGTGATGGTGGGCGGCATCCTGATCTCGGCGCTCTGCCTGGTGCTGGTCGCCCTGCCCGCGCCGACCGTGCTCCTCTTCGTCGCGGTCGCCGCCCTCGGCCTGGGCCTCGGGATCGGCCAGCCCATCACGATGTCGTGGCTGATCGAGCGCACCCCCGCCGACCGCCACGGCCGCGCCCTCGCGCTGCGCCTGGCCGGGAACCGCCTCGGGCTGATCGCCCTGCCCAGCCTCCTCGGCGTCCTCGCGGCGGCGGCCGGAGCGGGCGGTGTCCTCATCGGCACCGGTGCCGCGGTCGGCGCGACCCTCCTCCTGCTGCGCGGGGTGCGCCTGGACTGAGGTACCCGGGGCCGCAGCGGATCGGCGGCGCGAGCGGCGATGCCGGGCCTCGCAGTCGGAAGACCGGAGGGTCAGCTGCCCGGCTCCTCCACGCGGACGTCCTCGGCGGCCTTGTCGGCCCGCCAGCCGCGCCAGACCGGCTGGCGGAGGGTGCCGGAGGCGGTGCGCTCGCGGTAGCGGACCTCGCCGACCAGGACGGGCGACACCCAGTGCACGCCGCGCGACTCGAGCGGAGGGACGGAGACGGCGGGCTCCTCGGTGGCGTGCTCGGCCAGGCGGTCGACCAGGCCGCGGCGCTCGCGGTCGCTGAAGCCGGTGCCCACACGGCCGGAGTACGCGAGCCCGTCCTCGCCGGGGATCGCGGTCAGCAGCGCCCCGACCGACCCCTGGAGGCCGCCCTCGCCCTCGCGCCAGCCCACGATCACGACCTCCTGCAGCCGGTGGTGGGTGAGCTTGATCCAGTCGCGCGAGCGGCTGCCCTCCTGGTAGCGCGAGTCGCGGCGCTTGGCGACCACGCCCTCGAGGCCGAGGGTGCGGCTGGTGGCCATCGCCTCCTCCAGGTCGCCGTCGAACACGGACGGGACGTGCACGCGCTCGTTCTCGGCGACGAGCTCGACCAGTGCCGAGCGACGGGTGTCGTAATCGCTCCCGGTCAGGTCCTCTCCTGCGCGCTCGAGCAGGTCGAAGACCATCAGGTGCACCGGAGTGGACCGGGCGGCCGCCTCGATCTCGCGCGGCTTCGTCAGCCCGCCGCGGGTCTGCAGGGCGCCGAAGTCGGGGCGCCCGCGAGCGTCGAGGGCGACGATCTCGCCGTCGAGCACGGCGTCGGCGGCGGCCTCGGCGAGCGGGGCGAGCAGGTCGGGGAACGCCGCGGTCAGGTCGTTGCCGTTGCGGCTCGTGAGGGTCGCGGTGCCGCCCTGCACCCGCACGAGAGCGCGGTAGCCGTCCCACTTCATCTCGATCGCGGCCCCGGGGTCCACGTCGCCGCGGCGTCCGGCCGTGGCGAGCATGGGGCGGTGGCGGCGCGGAGCGGAGTCCTCGGCTGGGCGGTCTGCGGAGGGTGCGGGGCGGGGAGCGGGCGACGCGGCGGACGCGGCCGCCCGGCCCCGTCGCTGCGTCCCGTGCCCGTGAGCGGGACCCGGCGCCATCAGGTGCAGGAGCCAGTTCTTCTCGGCGCCCTCCCTCGAGCCCGTGTGCAGCAGGGCGTAGCGACGGGGCTCGCCGCCGAGCCCGCCGTCGGGGCGGCCGGTCAGCACCGCGATCACCTCCTTCCCCTCGCGCCACTTCTCGAGCGCGTAGGTGCCCTCGTCCCAGATGCGCACCTCGCCGCCGCCGTACTCGCCGGCCGGGATCGTGCCCTCGAAGGTCGCGTACTCGAGGGGGTGGTCCTCGGTCTGCACCGCGAGCCGGTTCGGGTCGCCCTCCAGCGGCGGGCCCTTCGGCACCGCCCAGCTGACCAGGACGCCGTCGTGCTCGAGCCGGAAGTCGTAGTGCAGGCGCCGCGCGTGGTGCTCCTGGATGACGAAGGAGTCGCCCGAGGAGGAGCCCGCGGACCCCGCCTCGGGCACCGGCTCCGGCGTCCTCGACGCGTCGCGCATGCTGCGGTAGGTCGCCAGGCGGTCGGAGGAGGCGTCCGTCGCGGCGAAGCCCGCCATCCGCTCCGGGGTCGGCTCGAGCCCGGCACCCCGGGCGGCGAGCAGCGGGCGGAGGAGGTCGCCGTCGCTCCGCAGCCGCTCCACCACCTCGTCGGGCGACAGGTGGCGCAGGTTGTCGGCACCCAGCTCCTCCCACATGCGGGGCGCGGCGGCGGCCGGCCGGAGGCGCCCCCGGAGGGAGTAGGGGGCGATGGTCGTCTTCGCCGCGCTGTTCTGGCTCCAGTCGACGAGGACCTTGCCCTCGCGCAGGGTCTTCTTCATGTCCGAGACGACGAGGTCGCGGTGGTCCGACTCGAGCACGCGCGCCAGCTCGTGCGCGACCGCCGAGATCTGGTCGCTGGAGGCGGAGGCGTCCAGCGGGCAGTAGAGGTGGATCCCCTTGCTCCCGCTGGTCACCGGCAGCGGAGCCAGCCCCATCCCCTCCAGCAGGTCGCGGGCGAGGAACGCGACCTCGGCGCACTCGGCGAGGCCCGCCCCCTCGCCCGGGTCGAGGTCGAGCACGAGGCGGTCGGGCGGACGGCGCTCGCCGTCGGAGCCCACCCGCCACTGCGGGACGTGCAGCTCGAGCGCCGCCTGCTGCGCCAGCCAGGTGAGCCCGGCGACGTCGTCGACCAGCGGGTACTCGACGTCGCGCGACGAGTGCGCGAGCCGGGTCCGGCTCAGCCAGTAGGGGGCGGAGGAGGGGAGGTTCTTCTCGAAGAAGACCTCGCCCGGATGCTCGGCGGTGCCCACTCCGTCGACCCAGCGCTTCCGGGTGATCGGGCGGCGCGCGAGATGGGGCAGCATCGCGGAGGCGACGGAGGCGTAGTAGGAGAGCACATCGGCCTTGGTGAAGCCCGTCTCCGGGTAGACGACCTTGTCGAGGTTCGTCAGCCGCAGCCTCCGCCCGCCGACCGAGACGATCTGCTGCGAGGCGGCCATCCCCCCATGGTGGAGGCAGGCGCGCGCCGAGGGAACCCCGGACCGTCGCGGGAACCCGCAGCGAGCCGCCTCCACGACTCGGGGTTCCCTCGGCGGCGGGGAGTAGCGTCGACGCACCACGTCCGAAGGAGCCCTCCGTGCCCGACACGATCGCCGACATCCCCCTCACCACGATCGACGGCACCACGTCGACCCTCGCCGACTACCCGCCCGTGCGGCTGATCGTCAACGTCGCCTCCCGCTGCGGCCTCGCCCCGCAGTACGAGAAGCTCGAGGCCCTGCAGAAGAGCTACGGGGAGCGCGGATTCACGGTCCTCGGCTTCCCGAGCAACCAGTTCCTCCAGGAGCTGAGCGACGAGGACAAGATCAAGGCGTACTGCTCGACGACCTGGGGGGTCACCTTCCCGATGTTCGAGAAGGTCCGCGTCAACGGCCGCTCGGCGCACCCGCTCTACGCGGAGCTCACCAAGGCGGAGGACGAGAACGGCAAGGCCGGCCGGGTGAAGTGGAACTTCGAGAAGTTTCTGATCACGGCCGACGGCACGGTCCACCGGTTCCGCCCGACGGTCGAGCCCGACGACCCTCGGATCGTCGACCTGATCGAGGCGTCGCTCCCCGCCTGATCCCGCTCAGCGGCGGGCGCGGGGCGGAGCACCCCGCCCGTCGCGGATCAGCGGTCGCGGAGCCCCAGGGCCGAGCGGGCGTCCGCGGGCTCGACGCCCTCGGGGCAGACGATGTCCGAGACGTCGAACGGCGTCGCGCGCGAGAACGGGATCATCTCGATCCCGTCGACGTGGCGCAGCAGCACGAGGCCGCCCTCGCCCTCGCGCAGGCTCCGGCGCACCTGGCGCAGGAAGATGCCGGCCATGTCGAGCTCGACGACGAAGGAGCGGCCGCTCACGTCGATCCGGCAGCCGATGACCGGCTGGGAGCCGACGGAGACGGAGTCCGGCACGCGGCGCGGCTCGATCGGCTGCTCCTTGCGGAGCGTCCGCACCGGGGTGAGGGTGGGCAGGCCGGTCGCTCGCGCGGTGTCCGTCATGGTCGTCTCCGTCCGTCGACGTCCGCCGATGGTTCCGGGGACGTCTTCTCGACGGTACTTCGCGTCCCCCGCAGAGGGGACGGGGTTGACGGCCGTGCGATCAGGGGGCAGCGGGGCCCAGGAGCGGCGGAGCTCAGGAGCCCTGGCGCTGCTCCTCGGGCTCCGGCAGGACCGAGAGCTCGCCGTGCATGCTGGCGACGCTGAGCATCTGCTCGATCCACGCGCGGTTGAGCTTGGGCTGGTGCGCCTCGGTGAAGCGGAAGTGCAGCGGCACCGACGGGTGCAGCCAGACGGAGCTCCGGCCGTGTCCGGTGGAGGCGTCCTCCATCCACGAGAGCGAGAAGGCTTCGTTGCGGCGCAGCTTCGAGAGGACGGCGACCTTCAGGTGCGCGAGGACGCGCTCCTCGAATTCGATCTCGAGGTTCTGCGGTCCGTAGATGAGCGTGGCCACGGGCCCCCTTCGTTCATCGGGCCGGCCCTGGCGGACGGCTCCTCGGGGGACGGTATCCGCTCGGACCCCGGTGCGGGGAATCGGGCGGGAGACACGCCGGACCCCCATTGACAGTCCCGCGGGCGGGACGTATCACTGCCGGGCGTGCTGGGCGCCACGATAGCCGACGCGTGACGGCGGAGTCGATGCTCCGTCGCGGATCTCCCGTCGGCCGGGGCCGGCCCGGGAGCGAGCACGGGCACCTCCGGCTGCCGGCCGCGCCGCTCCGGATCCCCGTCACGGCCCGGCCGGCGCGTCCCACCCCTCCTGCGGAGTCGCGCAGGTGCCGCGGAAGACGTACTGCGACGGCAGCTTCCGCTGGTGCGAGGACCAGTCGATCGCCGGCCGCCGCTGCTCCGGAGGCAGGTAGCCGAGCCGGTACACCGCCATCAGCTCGAGCTCGTCGGGCACGGCGAGCAGCGACTCGATCCGCGCCCACGCTCCCGGCACCTCCATCGGGAACGACACGAACTGGATGCCCATCCCCAGCTCGACCGTGCTCAGCCAGACGTTCTCCATCGCGGCGCCCATGCTGAACACCGAGTAGAAGGAGGAGAGCTCGCCCGGCCGGTACTCGGAGCGGTCGAGCATCACCCCGAGCAGCAGCGGCGATCCCGCGACGAGCCGGCGGTTCTCCTCGCCGAGCGTCTGCGGGACGCGGAGGGAGTTCATCAGGAACTGCCCGCGCTTCGTGAAGACCTGCTTCGTGAAGGGGCGGAGCGGAGCCGGCAGCTTGTCGAACAGCATCCCGTCGCGCCGCCGCTCCATCTCCTCGCTGCTGAAGCGGAAGTAGGGCTTGTAGCGCTCGAAGAACGTGCCGTTCGACATCGCGGTGGTCATGCTCTCGCCGCTGATCGCGGCGATCCGGTCGATCGTCTCGCGCTCCTCGACGAGCACGAACCGCCACGGCTGGCTGTTGAGCTGCGAGGGCGCCCGGCCGGCCACCTCCATCAGGAGCCGCTGGTGCTCCTCGGAGACGGGGTCGGGCAGGAACGCGCCGTTGGTGGTCTTCCGGCGCCGGACGACATCGAGGAACTCCATGCCTCGATCCTGCCCCGATCGATCTCGCAGAGGGGGGAGCGGCGGCGGCCCGGGGCGCGCGCGGTAGCATCGAGGGTCCTGTGCAGGCTCGAGGGAAGCGGTGGAACGGTGAAGACGAGGGTCATCTTCTACCTTCTCGGAGGTGTGTTCGTGCTCGGCGCGGGCATCAACTCGGTCGTGGGCAGCGGCTTCTCGGTGCCGAACCTGCTGACGATGCTCTGCGGCGCGCTGATCCTCGCGATCGCCGGCTGGCAGGCGCTGCGCTCGTACCGCTCCGACCCCGACCGCGACGTCGAGCCCCCGCGCTAGAAGCCGGGGCGCGTCAACGCAGGGCTGACCCGGCCCTGAGACGCTGGAGCACGCCTCGGCGCCGCGCCGGCCGCCGCGTCCGCCCGAGAGCGGCGAGCACGAACGGAGCCGCCGCCAGCGCGATCGCCGGGTGCCGGCGTCCGTGCGTCCCCGCGAAGGGGATCACCGTCAGGGGGACGGCGGCGGGAGCCAGCGCGGACGCGGCGCGGGTGTCCGACCGCCGCAGCGTCGCCCAGGCCAGAGCGGTGAGCGTCGACGTGCAGATGAAGAGCGCGTGATGGATCCAGTGCCAGCGGCCCGTGCGGAGAGCGCCGGTGGCGACGGCGGTGCCGAGGGCGCAGTTGGCGGAGTAGCTGACGGCGGCGGCGCGCAGCCAGAGCGGACCGGAAGCGCTCACCCTCCGCCGCGTCCTCACACCTCGCCCCGCGCGAGCAGCAGCCGGTAGGGCGCCGCGCGCTCGACCCGCCACCCCTCGGGCGCCACAGCCCGCAGCTCGGCGGCGGTGAAGCTGCGCCGCACAGACAGCGACCCGTCGTAGTGGAGGAACGAGCCGGCCGCGATCGGTCGCGTGGCCAGCAGGTAGGCCGTGTAGGCCAGCCGCGAGCGCTCGATGTCGTTGTGGAGGGCGCGCGGGGCCAGGCGCTCGCTGTCGGCGAGCAGGTCGGCGAGTGATTCCGGCGACAGGTGGTGCAGCACGTGGTTGGAGGTCACCAGGTCGAAGTGCTCGCCCTCGGCGACCAGGTCGGCGCTGCTCGCGCGGCGGAACTCGACTCCGGGCGGCGCGGGCGTCGACGTGGCGAAGGCGGAGGCGCGCTCGTCCGGATCGACGGCGGTGATCGCCAGGCGGAGGCCGTCCTCGCGGGCCCAGCCGGCGAGGGACCGGGCGACGTCGCCGCCTCCCGATCCGATGTCGAGCAGGCGGAACGGCTCGTCGGGCCGCAGCAGCGGACGGAGGCGCGAGCGGTAGAGGCCGCGCCACCCCGAGACCAGCCGGTTCACGGTGCCGAAGCGGGCGTAGGTGGCGTCGAGCAGGGTGCGGTCGCAGTCCGGGTCGTCCATCAGCTCCTGCTCGGAGACCTCGCGGTGGCGCAGGTCCGGCGCGAGAGGGGCTCGCGGAGTCACTCCCCGCCCCGCTTGGTGAGCAGCGCGAGCTCGACGGTGAGGCCGGGGCCGAACGCCATCGCGCCGATCCGCTCGCCGCCGGCCGCCTCGCCGTGCAGCAGGCGCCGCAGGATGAAGAGGACGGTCGCGCTCGACATGTTGCCGTTGGTCCGCAGCACCTCGCGCGACGGGGCCAGCTGCTCGTCGCTGAGGGCGAGCGAGGCCTGCACCTTGTCGAGGATGCTGCGGCCGCCGGGGTGGATCGCCCAGCGCTGCACGTCGCTCCGCTCGACCTCGGCGCCGGCCAGCAGCGGGGCGACGGCCGCCTCGATGTTCGCTCCGATGATCGAGGGCACGTAGGTGCTCAGCCGCATCGAGAAGCCGTGGTCGCCGATCGTCCACGCCATCTCGGTCTCGCCCTCGTCGGTGAGCGTCGTGGCGAGCGCGTCGAGCTCGAGCACCGGGGCGCCTGGCGCGGCCTCGCGGGCGGTGACCACGGCCGCCGCACCGCCGTCGGCGAAGACGGAGGTCGCGACGATCTGCTCCGGGTCGCTGGAGCTCGTGAGGTGGATGGTGCACAGCTCGACCGCGACGACGAGGACGACCGCCTCCGGGTCGGCCTCGCAGAACTGGCGGGCGGCGCGCAGGCCGGGGAAGGCGCCGTAGCAGCCCATGAAGCCGAGGTGGAAGCGCTGCGTCGAGGGCGCGAGGCCGAGGCGGCGGACCAGCTGGTAGTCGGGCCCCGGAGCGTAGAAGCCGGTGCAGGAGACGGTCACCACGTGGGTGACGTCCTCGGCCGTCATCGACGCGGATGCGAGGGCGCGGCGGGCCGCCTCCGTGAAGAGCTCGGGAGCGCGCTCGGTGTAGACGGCGTTGCGCGCGGCGGTCCCCGGGTCGAGCACCAGGCCGCTCCCCGCGTCGTAGAAGACGCTCGCACCCTCCCGCTCGACCCGGTTGAGCTCGTCGACCACCGTGCTGCGGGTGTCGATCCCGGACGCGTCGAAGGCCGCGCCGATCAGGCGGGATCCGAGCCGGGTCATCGCGGGCTGGGACGCGAAGAGGTCGCGCACCTCGGACTGGCGCAGGACCGTGGTCGGCACCGCCGTCTCGATGCTGCGGATGTGGACGCTCACCCGCAGGAACCTATCGCGGAATCCTGCGGGTGAGCGGTGCCCTGGAGCGTGATCAGAGGATCGGCTTCCCGCCGGTGACGGCGATCGTCGACCCGCTGATGTAGCTCGCCTCGTCGGAGGCGAGGAGGACGTAGGCGGGAGCCACCTCGGCCGGCTGCCCGGGGCGGCCCAGCGGGACCTGCTCGCCGAACTCCGCGACGGCCTCCTCCGGCATGGTCGAGGGGATCAGCGGCGTCCAGATCGGGCCGGGCGCGACGGAATTGGCGCGGATGCCCTTCTCGCCGAGCGCCTGCGCGAACGAGGCGGTGAGGCTGAGGATCGCCGACTTCGTGGCGGCGTAGGGGAGCAGCTGGTACGACGGCTGGTCGGACTGCACCGAGCTCGTCGCGATGATCGATGCGCCCTCCTTCAGGTGGGGCAGCGCCGACTTCACGAGGTGGAAGTAGGCGCTGATGTTCGTCGCGATCGTGCGGTCCCACTCCTCGTCCGGGATGTCGGTGACGCTCTCGCGGCTCATCTGGAAGGCGGCGTTGCTGACGAGCACCTCGAGGTGGCCGAAGCGCTCGACGGTCTCGGTGACGACGGCGCGGCAGTGCGCCGGGTCCTGCAGGTCGCCGGGGAGGAGCAGCGCCTCGCGGCCGGCCTCCCGGACCCACTTGGCGGTGTCCTCGGCGTCGTCGTGCTCGTCGAGGTACGAGATCGCCACGTCGGCGCCCTCGCGCGCGAACGCGATCGCGACGGCCTTGCCGATGCCGCTGTCGCCGCCCGTGATGAGGGCGACCTTGCCGCTGAGGCGGCCGGTGCCGCGGTAGGTGGTCTCGCCGTGGTCGGCCTTCGGCGTCAGCTCGGCCTCGGTGCCGGGCGGTGTCTGCTCGGGGGATTCCGGAGTCATGACTCTCCCTCTCGTGTCGTCGGTCGGTGTCTCCATGCAAGCGGGTGGGAGGGAGGGGGCGCAGGGGGTTGACGCCCGGACCGCTCCGTCGTGTCGTCAAGCCCGCGACACCGAGGGCTCCCTGGGTCTTGACTGAGCGTGTCGCCCTTCTTCGGGGCGCTCGGCCAGGAGGTTCGACATGAGCACGACAGACAGGGATCCGGCTGACGGCGGACTGCCGCGACGGGCAGAGGGCTCGGCGGCGGGCGGCACGGCGCGCATCGACTCCGCGGGGGATACGGGAGCGGCTGCGGCGACGGACCGCTCCGCGACTCCGGACCGTTCCGCTTCGACGGACCGCTCCGACTCCGCGCATTCGGCCCCCGAGCACCGCGCGGCCGTCGACCCCGACTCCGCCGAGGCGAAGCAGGCCCGTGCGGCCGCGCGCAAGGACATCCATCAGCGCGAGCGCGACCGCTTCGGCGGCTTCAAGATCGGCTGCGCCTTCTTCGGCTGGCTCGCCGCCACCGGACTCGCCGTCCTCCTGACCGCCCTCGTCACCGCGATCGGCGCCGCCGTCATCGGCACCCAGGACGTCACCGGCGACCTCGCGGCCGACCCCGCCGCGTTCGGCTGGGCGGGCGCGATCGCCCTGCTGGTCATCCTCCTCGTCGCCTACTACTGCGGCGGCTACGTGGCCGGCCGCATGGCCCGCTTCAGCGGAGCGAAGCAGGGCGTCGGAGTGTGGGCCTGGGCGGTCGTCGTCGCGATCGTCGTGGGCATCGTCTCGGCGATCACCGGCGGCAGCCAGGCGCTCTCCGCGGTGAGCGGCTTCCCGACGATCCCCCTGGACGCCGGCGACGCCACGGCCGCGGCGGTCGTGACGGCGCTCGCCGCCCTGGTCGTCGCGCTGGTCGGCGCCGTGCTCGGCGGTCTCGCCGGCATGCGCTTCCACCGCCGCGTCGACCGCGAGGGCCTCTCCGGCCTCTCCGTCTGACGCTCCCGTCCCTCCTCCCTCCGCGAGACGCCGCTCCGGTACGCCACGCACGCCGTGCCGCGCACCGGAGGGGCAGCTCGCGGAGGGGAGGTAGGGTCCTTCGCGTGACGGGGGAGCGAGGGACGCGGCTGGCGGGCGAGCTGCGGGAGTGGGACGCGGGCGCGCTCGCGGACCTGCGGGACGAGTACCTGGCGTTCCTCGAGCAGCGCGGCGAGTCGGCGCTCGAGCGCGACGGCGGACCCGAGCACGTCACGGCGAGCTGCTTCGTGCTCTCGCCGAATCTGGCGCAGGTGCTGCTCTGCTTCCACCGCAAGGGCCGGTTCTGGGTGCAGCTCGGCGGTCATGTCGAGCCCGGCGACGACTCCACGGCCGACGCGGCCCTCCGCGAGGCGCGGGAGGAGAGCGGAGCGGCACGGCTGCAGCCGCTCGGCGTCCTGCCCCTCGACCTCGACCGGCACGCGCTCGGCGACGGCTTCGGCCGCTGCTCCCGACACTGGGACGTGGGCTACGGCGCGATCGCCGATCCGGACGCTCCCGTGACGGTCAGCGACGAGAGCGACGACGTGGCCTGGTGGCCGGTCGACGCGCTGCCCGCCGAGGTGCCGCCGGGGTTCGCCGAGCGGCTGGCCGGGGCGCTCGCCGCGGCGCGGCTGCTCCGCGGTGCGGGGTCGCTCGGCGGCTGATCGAGACCCGCCTCCACCCACCTCGCATACCGGCAGCGCGCCTGCGACGAGTCCTCCCCGTGACTCCGGCGCCGTGCGGCACGATGGGGCGATGAGCAGCACCGCTGACCCCGTCGTCGTCCTCGCCGGTGCGAGCGGATTCCTCGGGAAGGACCTCACCCGCCGCTTCACGGCAGACGGCTGGACGGTGCGGAGGATCGGCCGCTCCGGGCCGGACGCGCGCTGGGGCGACACCGCCGGCATCACCCGGGTCGTCGACGGTGCGCGCCTCCTGGTGAACCTGGCCGGCAAGAGCGTCGACTGCCGGTACACCGCGGCGAACCGCGCCGAGATCCTCCGCTCGCGCGTGGCGACCACCGCGGAGCTGCACCGCGCGGTCGCGGCGGCCGCGACTCCTCCGCCGGTCTGGATGAACGCGAGCACGGCCACGATCTACCGGCACGAGGAGGAGCGGGCGAACACCGAGGACGAGGGCGTGCTCGGCGAGGGCTTCTCGGTCGACGTGGCGCGGGCGTGGGAGTCGGAGTTCTTCGCCGGGGAGACGCCCGGCGTGCGGCGCGTGGCGCTGCGGATGTCCATCGTGCTCGGAGACGGTCCGGCGACGGCGATCCTGCTGCGGCTGGCGCGGCTCGGCCTCGGCGGTCCGCAGTTCGACGGGCCGTGGCCCTCGACGCGCGCGCGCCGCGAGGCCGGTGTGCACCACGAGAACCGGCGCACCCGCGGCCGTCAGCACTTCAGCTGGATCCACGTGGAGGACGTCCACCGGTCGATCTGCTTCCTCGAGGAGTCGACCCTCGACGGGCCGGTGAACCTCGCGTCGCCGAATCCGAGCGACAACACCGAGCTCTCCCGGCTGCTCCGCGCCGCCGTGGGCCGCCGGATCGGCGTGCCGGCTCCGCGCTTCGTCCTCGAACCCGCGACGCTCCTGCTCCGCACCGAGTCCGAGCTCCTGCTCAAGTCCCGCTGGGTCGTGCCCGCCCGCCTCGAGGACGCCGGCTTCACCTTCGCGCACCCCCACCTCGCCGAGGCCCTCCGCACCCTGGCCTGACCCGCCCCCCCGCGAGGCGACCGACCTCCGCCGCGAGCCCGTGTCGCGGAGGTCCGAGTCCGAGTGCGGATCCAACCGACCCCCGGCCACCCTCGAGGCGTCGACCGGAACGCGTGCCGAGCGTTCTGGACGCGCCGACCGCGCCCCGCTCTCCGAGTACCCGGCCGGTCTCTGAGTCGACCGCGCCACGCCGCGCGGGGAGCGGCGTGGCTGACATCACGCTGAGGTCGCTCTACTTCGCGACCTTCGCCGCGATGTCGCTCCGATACAGCCCGCCGTCGAGGTGGATCAGGTCGAGCGCGCGGTACGCCCGCTCCCGCGCCTCGGCGAAGTCGGCACCGCGTGCGACGACGTTGAGCACGCGGCCGCCGGTGGCGACGAAGCTCCCGTCGACCAGCTGGGTCGCCGCGTGGGCGATGGTGACGCCGGGGACGTCCGCCGCCGCGTCGAGTCCGGTGATGGTCCGTCCGGTGACGGCGTTCTCGGGGTAGCCCTCGCTCGCGAGGACGACGGTGACGGCGACCTCGTCCGTGAACGCGGGCCACGGGACGGAGGCGAGCGCGCCGGTGGCCGCCGCGTGCAGCAGCGCGGACAGCGGGGAGGCGAGGCGGGGGAGGACGACCTGGGTCTCGGGGTCTCCGAAGCGGGCGTTGAACTCGATCACGCGCAGGCCCGCGTCGGTCACGATGAGGCCGCAGTAGAGGAGTCCGACGAAGGGGGTGCGCTCGCGCTCGAGCTGCCGGATGGTCGGGATGGCGACCGTGTCGATCACCTCGTCGACGAAGGCGCGCTCGCTCTCCCAGCGGTCGGCGAGCCAGGGGAGCGGGGAGTAGGCGCCCATGCCGCCGGTGTTCGGCCCCTCGTCGCCGTCGCTCAGGCGCTTGAAGTCCTGCGCGGGGGAGAGGGGGACGACGTCGTGGCCGTCGGAGAGGAGGAAGAGGGAGACCTCCTGGCCGGCGAGGAACTCCTCGATGAGGACGTCGCCGGACTGCAGCCAGAACTCGGCGTGCGCGATCGCGGCGCTGCGCGACTCCGTCACCAGGACGCCCTTGCCCGCGGCGAGGCCGTCGGCCTTGACGACCGAGGGGAGTCCGTACTCGTCGATGGCGCGGGTGGCGTCGACCAGGGTGGAGACGCGGGTCGCGCGGCCGGTGGGCACGCGGGCCATGTCCATCACGCGCTTCGCGAAGGTCTTCGAGCCCTCGAGTGCGGCGGCGGCCCGGTCGGGGCCGAAGGTGGGGATGCGGCGCTTGCGGAGCGCGTCGGCGACTCCGGCGACCAGGGGCGCCTCGGGGCCGATGACGACGAGCTCGATGCCCTGCTCCACCGCGAAGTCGCTGACCAGCCGGGGGCTGTTCGTGTCGAAGTGGATGACCTCGACGTCGCGCGCGATGCCGGCGTTGCCGGGCGCCGCGATGATCTCGTGGTGCTCCTCCTCCGCGAGGAGAGCCGTGATGATGGCGTGCTCACGGGCACCCGAACCGAGGACGAGGATCTTCACCTTGACAGGATAGGGCGCCCCGCGCCGGGGCTGGTCCCTGTGACGTCCTCCTCCGCAGGGCGGCGCTGCGGACGCCGACACGCCGGGCGGAGCCCCGCGGAGGCCTCCGGGAGCGAGCGGCGGCGGCAGGATGGGTGGATGGCCAAGGGCAGGATCGACGAGGCGAGCGGGCAGTCCGCGGTGCGGGCGGCGCTCGCCGGAGGAGCGGACCGGAACACGACGGCGACGGCGGTGCGGTTCCTCCTGCAGATCATCGAGACGAACGTCCCCGGACGCAGCGTCGAGGTGCGCGTTCCGCCGTTCGGCGCGGCCCAGTGCGTCGAGGGCCCGGGCCACACCCGCGGGACTCCGCCGAACGTGATCGAGATGGACGCGGCGACCTGGCTGCCGCTCGCGACCGGCTCCCTGCCGTGGAGCGAGGGCCTCGCGAGCGGGCGGATCCACGCCTCCGGAGTGCGCGCGGACCTCACGCCGTTCCTCCCCATCCTGCGCGTCGGCTGAGCGTCGGCGAGTTAACTTCTCGTAAACGCGGCGGCGAGCCGTCGTCAGAACGTTTGACCTGGGCTCCGCCGTCGGGTTGTCTGGGAATAACCCCCTCACGCGGCACGAATCCTCTCCGGATCCACCGCTCGATGCTTGGAGTCCCCTTCACGATGCGCAGTACTTCCCCGGGCCGACGCGGCCTCACCCGACTCCTCTCCGCGACCGCCGTCGGCGCCGTCGCCGGAGCGGCCCTCCTCGGCGCCACGCCCGCCGCGGCGGCCGAGGGCGATGTCGCCATCGACATCCTCTCGATCAACGACTTCCACGGGCGGCTCGCCGCCGACCGCGCCGTCGCCGGAGCCGCAGTGCTCGCCGGTGCCGTCGACTCCTACCGCGCCGCCAACCCGAACACGCTGTTCGTCTCGGCCGGCGACAACATCGGCGCCTCGACCTTCGTGTCGAAGGTGCAGGGCGACATCCCCACGCTCGACTCGCTCAACGCGATGGGCCTCGACGTCAGCACGCTGGGCAACCACGAGTTCGACCAGGGCCGCGCCGATGTCGACGGCCGCGTCGTGGACGCCTCGGCGTTCCCCTACTTGAACGCGAACCTCTACGACACCGCGACCGGCGAGCGCGCCTACTCCCCGTACGTGATCACCGAGCAGGACGGCGTCTCCGTCGCCTTCATCGGCGCGATCACCGAGGACCTCGGCAAGCTCGTCAGCCCCGCCACGATCTCGACGCTCTCCGTCGAGCCGATCGCCGAGAACGTCAACGAGGTCGCCGCGCAGCTCCAGGACGGCGACGCCGCCAACGACGAGGCCGACGTGGTCGTCCTGCTCCTGCACGAGGGAGCCGACGCCGACGCGGCCGAGCTGAACACTCCGGAGGCGGACCCCAAGTTCGGCTCGATCGTCGACTCGGTCGCCCCGAACGTCGACGCGATCGTCTCGGGCCACAGCCACCAGGAGTACGACGCGGGCATCGACGCGGGCCGGGCCTTCCCGACCGTCGTGTCGCAGACCGGCAGCTACGCCGAGAACATCGGCCGCATGTCCCTGACCGTCGACCCGGCGACCAAGCAGCTCACGTCGCTCACCAGCGAGGTCGTGCCGCTGACGAAGGTCGTCGACGACCCGACCTCCGACGACCCGGCCAAGACGATCGTCGTCGGCGCCTTCGAGCCCGACCCCGAGGTCGAGACCATCGTCGCCGACGCCCAGGCCGTCGCCGTCCGCGAGGGCAGCGTGAAGGTCGGCACCATCACCGAGGACATCTCGCGCGCCTACCGCCCGGACGGCACCACGACCAACCGCGGCTCGGAGTCGACCCTCGGCAACCTCGTCTCGGACGCCCAGCTCTGGGCCACCCGTGAGCTCGGCACGCAGATCGCCTTCTCGAACGCGGGCGGCCTGCGCGACGACCTCTCCTACACCGCGACTCCGGACCAGCCCGGCGACGCGGACGGCGTGGTCACCTACGCCGAGGCCTCCGACGCCCAGCCCTTCGCGAACACCCTGGTGACCCTGCAGCTGACCGGCGAGCAGATCTCCGACCTGCTCGAGGAGCAGTGGGTGGGCAGCTCCAGCCACCCGCAGCTGAACCTCTCCACCTCGAAGGACCTCACCTACGTCTTCGACGCCACGGCGCCCGAGGGCTCGCGCATCTCGCAGGTGTTCTTCCAGAACGAGCCGATCGACCCGGCCGCGACCTTCACCGTCGTGACCAGCAGCTTCCTCGCGAGCGGCGGCGACGGCTTCAGCACCTTCACCGAGGGCACCGGCACGGCCGACTCCGGCCGCATCGACCTGGACGCCTTCGTCGGCTACATCCAGGACCTCGGCACCGTCAGCCCCGACCCCGTGCAGCGCACGATCGGCCTGACCGACAACGTCCCGGACTCGGGCGAGTACGCGGTCGGCGACACGATGACCGTCGACCTCTCCTCGCTCCTGTTCAGCACCGGAGCCGCGGCCGACACCACCGTGACCGCGAGCGTCGACGGCACCGTCGTCGGCACCGCGACGATCGATCCGACCCGGGCCGTCACCGACGACTCGACCGGTCGCGCCTCGTTCTCGGTCCCGATCGACGAGAGTCTGGCGGGCGGCGCGCACACCGCGACGTTCGCGCTCGACACCACCGGCACCGAGATCAGCGTCGGCTTCGCCGTCGCGGCCGGCGCCGGAGCGGGCACCCCGACTCCCGGACCGACCACGGAGCCGACGCCCGCGCCGACCACGCCGCCCACCACGGGCCCCGCGCCGACGCCGACCACTGCTCCGGTCGCCGGCTCGCACCACCTCGCCGAGACCGGAGTGGACGCGACCCCCGCGTTCGCCGCCGGGATCGCCGCTCTGCTGCTCGGTCTGGGCATGACGGTCGCGCGCCTGCGCCGCCGCACCGCCGCGAAGTAGCCGCACCGCGCGCACGACGGGCCCTCGACTCCGGTCGGGGGCCCGTCGTCGTGTGCGGGGCGAGCCGATGGTCGACCCCCGGGAGCCGCGGCGGGGAGGCGCTCCCGAGGAGCGGCACCAGCCCCCGGAGACGCGAGAACGCCGCCTCCCGATCGGGAGACGGCGTCGGAACGCGATGAGGTGCTGTCGCGGAGCGGCGGGGCTCAGTGCTGCGCGGGGACCTGACGGTAGCCGTCGCGGCTGGCGACGAGCACCGTCGACACCGTGCCCCATGCGGCGAGGCCACTGAGGACGACGAGGATTGCGATGCTCATGAGTGTTCTGCCTTTCGTTGCGGCGGCTTGTGATCCATCCGCCGGGATGCTGTGTACAACGTCCAGTGTCCGGCCCCGTGTTCCGTAGGACAATCGAACTGTTCTTGCCCTGACGTGTAGTTTCTCTACATGGACGTGCGACGGCTGGAACTGCTCCGCGAGCTCTCGATGCGCCGCTCGATCACGGCCGTGGCGGAGGCGACGCACCGCACGCCCTCCGCGGTCTCGCAGCAGCTCAAGGTGCTCGAGCGCGAGGCCGGCGTGCCGCTGATCGAGCGCTCCGGCCGCGGTGTGGTGCTCACGGCGGCGGGACGCGAGCTCGCCCGGAGCGCCACCGAGATCGCGATCGCGCTCGAGCGGGCCGACGCCGTCTGGCAGACGTTCAAGAACAACCCGATCGGCGAGGTCACCATCGCGACCTTCCCCACTGCGGGCCAGATGCTCCTCCCGAACGCGCTGGTCGCGCTCCGCAGCGTCGAGGGACTCGTCGTGCAGTGCGAGGACGCGGACCCCGGCACCGACGAGTTCGCCGACCTGACCGCCGACTTCGACATCGTGCTCGCCCACTCGCCCACCGGCAGAAGCGCCTGGGCCGGCCGCGGCCTCGCGATGGCGGAGCTGATGGTCGAGCCCCTCGACATCGGCCTGCCGGTCGGGCACCGCCTCGCGGACCGGGCGACGGTCTCGGCGGCGGACCTGGTCGGCGAGACCTGGATCGGCGTCCCGGACGGGTTCCCGTTCGAGCGCGTGATGCAGGACATCGAGACCGCGTCCGGCGAGGCGGTGCGGGTGGAGCAGCGCTTCGCGTCGACCCGCGTGACCGAGGCGTTCGTCGCGGCGGGCCTGGGCATCGCGGTGCTCCCGCGCTACACGGCGGGCGGCGCGGGAGTGGTGGTGAAGCCGCTCCGCGGGATGAACTCCGTGCGGCACATCGTCGCGCTGATGCGGCCCGACCGGGCGGAGCGGCTCTCGGTCCGCACCGTCGTCCGCGAGCTGCGCGCCCAGGCGGGCCGGCTCGTGCACGCGCTCTGAGCGATCACGGTGCCTCGCCCTCGCCCGCGCGGGGGAGAATGGAGGCATGAGCGATCCCGCCCGCCCCGAGGTCACCCGCGAAGAGGTCGACGTCCGCCGCTCCCCGCGCGTCTGGCGCATCCTGACCCTCGGCGTCGGGCTCGGAGCGATCGCGGCCTTCGTGCTGACCTTCGCGCTGCCCGAGACGCAGGGCTTCTCCCGCGGGCAGGTCTTCGGCTTCAGCCTGCTGCTCTTCGTGACGCTGTTCGGCGCTCTCGCGGGGCTCGTCGTGGTGCTGCTCGACCGGGTCGTCGGCCGGAAGGTCGTCCGGACCACCGCCGAGCGGATCGTCGAGCGCGAGGACGCGGCCGAGGAGCCCGTGGCCGAGGAGGCCCTGCCCGACGTGCGCACGACGTCCGACGAGGACGACCCGCGGACGGGGTCCGACCGGGTCTAGCCGGCGGAGGCGGGCCGCATTGCGGCCGCGGCACTCCGCCCTGCGCTGAAGGTCCCGCCCGCGGCTCGCGCTCGCGGACGGGACCGCGGCGTCAGCGTCCCCGGCGCGACGAGGAGCGGCGGCTGCTGCTCGGGGTGGACGTCGGGCGCTTGGCGGCGGCGCGCTTGGCCTTCTGCGACTTCGAGATCTTCTTGGCCACGAAGGTGAGCAGGAACGGCAGGATTCGGTAGATCACGGGGGACTCCTCGGGTGCATGCGCGCGGGGCCGCGCACCCTCCGATCATGGAGCGGCGCACGGATCCGCGGCACCCGTTGCGCCGCGCCCGGCGCTGTGCAGAGCTCAGCTCAGCTGAGTGCGCTCCACCCAGTCGAGGTACTCCGGGGTGACGGTGCCCGTGACGTACTCGCCGGTGAAGCAGCTGGTCTCGAGGTCGGTGACGTCCGAGCCCTCGAGGATCGCCGCCTTCATGTCGGCGACCTCCTGGTAGATCAGCTGGTCGGCGCCGATCGCCTCCGAGATCTCGGGGATGCGGCGGTTGTGGGCCACGAGCTCCTGGCGCGAGGGCATGTTGATCCCGTACACGTGCGGGTAGCGCACGGGAGGCGCGGCGGACGCGAAGGTGACCGTGTTCGCGCCGGCCGCGCGGGCCATGTCGACAATCTCCTTGGAGGTGGTGCCGCGGACGATCGAGTCGTCGACGATCAGGACGTTCTTGCCCTTGAACTCGCTCGACATCGCGTTGAGCTTCTGCCGCACCGACTTCTTGCGGACCGCCTGCCCGGGCATGATGAACGTCCGGCCGACGTAGCGGTTCTTGTAGAAGCCCTCGCGGTACTCGATCCCGAGCTTCTGCGCGACCTGCATCGCGGCGGGGCGGGAGGAGTCGGGGATCGGCATGACGACGTCGATCGCTCCGCCCGGGGTGTACTGCGCGATGGTGTCGGCGAGGCGGTCGCCCAGGCGCAGGCGCGCCTCGTAGACCGAGATGCCCGACATCACGGAGTCGGGGCGGGCGAGGTAGACGTACTCGAACGAGCACGGGATGAGTCGCGGGTCCTTCGCGCACTGGCGGCTGGCCATCCGGCCGTCGGGAGTGATGAAGACCGCCTCGCCGGGAGCGACGTCGCGGACGATCTCGAAGCCCTGCGCCTCGAGCACGAGCGACTCGGAGGCGACGACCCAGTCGTCCGGCGCGCCGGTGTTGCTGCGGCGGCCGACGATGAGCGGGCGGATGCCGAAGGGGTCGCGGAACGCCAGCAGCCCGACGCCGGCGATCAGCGCGATGGTGGCGTAGGAGCCCTCGACGCGCTCGTGCACGCGGGCGACGGCGTCGAACACCTCGTCGGCGTCGAGGTCGCGGCCCGACATCGAGGCCTGCAGCTCGTTCGCCAGCACGTTGACCAGCAGCTCCGTGTCGGAGGTGGTGTTGAGGTGGCGGCGGTCGATGCGGAAGAGCTCCTCGGTGAGCTCGCGCGTGTTCGTGAGGTTGCCGTTGTGGACGAGGATGATGCCGTACGGCGCGTTCACGTAGAACGGCTGGGCCTCCTCCTCGCGCTCGGCGTTGCCCTTCGTCGCGTAGCGCACGTGGCCGAGGCCCATGGATCCGAGCAGCGAGCGCATGTCGCGGGTGCGGAACGCCTCGCGGACCTGTCCCGCGGCCTTCTTGATGTGCAGGGTGCTGCCGTCGGCGGTCGCGATGCCGGTCGAGTCCTGGCCGCGGTGCTGCAGGAGGGAGAGGCTGTCGTAGATGGACTGGTTGACCGGTCCGGAGGACACGATCCCAACGATTCCGCACATGCCGGAGGGGCTCCCAAGGGGATAGCAGGGGGGTTTGACGGTCCATCCTGGCACGCGGGGGACTCATCCCCTAATGGTTCGCCGTGGGCGGATCCGTGGTCGCGGGAGTGCTCGGGGCGGCGTCGACCGGCGGATCGGCCGGGCGGACGGTCGGGGCGCCGCGCGGCCCCTCAGCTGCTCGGAGCCGTCCAGGCTCCCGCGAGGCTGCGGTCCAGGACGCGGCGCCAGCCCTGCGGAGCCGCGGACTCGCGGCTGGTCGTGCCCGCCATCCAGAGCAGGGCCATCAGGTCGTCGTGGGTGAAGTCGGGGGAGAGGGATCCGTCGCGGTGGGCGGCCTCGACGAGATCCCGGCCGAGCTCGATCGAGCGGTCGCAGGCCTCGATGAGGGCGACCGCGTCGGGGAAGCGGCGCAGCATCGCGTCGTTGAGGGCGGGGTCCTCCAGCTGGAGGTCGATCATCCCGGAGACGAAGCGCTCCAGGCGTCCGCGGGAGGACCGCTCGGCGAGAGCGCGCTCGGTCAGGCCCTTCAGCTTCTCGCCGGCGACGGCCGGGACGACGGCGTCGATGAGCTCCTCACGGGAGCCGACGCGGTTGTAGAGGGTGCCGATGCTCACGCCGGCGTGACGGGCGATGTCCTCGAGGGGGGCGGCCAGGCCGCGGGAGCCGAAGACCTCGAGGGCGGCGGCGTGCAGCTTCTCGACGTTCCGCTGCGCGTCCCGGCGCAGGACCTTCTGCTCGTCCACGTGATCCTCCCGATGATCTTGAGGTGCCACTCAACTTATGATCCGATGAGTGTTGAGGCTGACCTCAACTTAGCAGCCCCGCTCATCGCGCCCCGGGACACACGACGACAGGACCTCCCATGCCCCTTCTCACCGTCATCGGCGCGGGCCCCGGCCTCGGCCTCGAGATCGCCCGCGTCTTCGGCCGGGCCGGCTTCACCGTCGCCCTCGTCTCGCGGAACCAGGAGAAGCTGGACGGCCTGGCCGCCCGCCTCGCCGAGGAGGGCATCGAGGCGACGGGGTTCGCCGCCGACATCGCGCAGCCCGAGACCCTGACCGCCGTGCTGCGGGCGATCCGTGCCGACCTCGGTTCGATCGACGTCCTCGAGTTCTCCCCCGCCGACTCCGCTCTCACCCCGGTCGGCGTCCTGGACGTCACGCCCGAGAACCTGCAGCCGCAGATCGACTTCTACCTCGGGGGCGCGCTCCGCGCCGTCGGCGAGGTGGTTCCGGACATGATCGCCGCCGGCAGCGGGACGATCCTCGTCACCACCGGCGGCGGCTCCGTCTCCCCGCACGCGGCGCTGGCGAACATCAACATCGCCGCCGCGGGCCTGCGGAACTGGGTCCTCAACCTCCACTCCGCGCTCGAGCCCCGGGGCGTCTACGCCGCCCACGTGGCGATCACCGCGCTCATCGACGGCGGCCACCCGGACGCGGCGGCCGAGGTCATCGCCCGGTCCTACCTCGACCTCCACCGCAGCCGCGACCGCGCCGAGCTGCACTACGTGGCCTGGGACGCGTGACCGCGGGCGCGGAGCGGGAGCCGCCGGTGCGGCGGACCCGGATCCGCGCCGCGGCGGGAGAGGGCAGTCGGTAGGGTCGTCGCGTGAGTGATGAGACGAGCAGCTACGCCCGCGCAGGAGTCGACACGGCGGCGGGGGACCTCGCCGTCGAGCTGATGAAGTCGGCGGTGTCGGCGACGCACGACAGCCGGGTCCTCGGCGGGGTCGGCGGCTTCGCGGGCCTGTACGACGTCTCCTTCCTCCGCGACTTCCGCGCCCCCCTCCTCGCGACCTCGACCGACGGCGTCGGCACCAAGGTCGCGCTCGCCCAGGCGATCGACAAGCACGACACCATCGGGCAGGACCTCGTCGGCATGGTCGTCGACGACATCGTCGTGGTCGGCGCCCGCCCGTTCTTCATGACCGACTACATCGCGTGCGGCAAGGTGGTCCCGGCCCGCGTCGCCGACATCGTCGCCGGCATCGCGCGCGCCTGCTCCGAGACGGGCACCGCGCTCGTCGGCGGCGAGACGGCCGAGCACCCGGGCCTGCTCGGACCCGACGACTACGACGTGGCGGGCGCGGCGGTCGGCGCGATCGAGGCGGACCAGGTGCGCGGCGCCGACCGCGTGCGCGACGGCGACGTCGTGGTGGCGATGGCCTCCTCCGGACTGCACTCGAACGGCTACTCGCTCGTGCGCCACATCCTCGCCGAGCGAGGTATCGGCTTCACCGACCGTTCCGAGGAACTGGGCGGAGTGGTCGGCGAGGTGCTGCTGGAGCCGACCCGCCTCTACACCCGGCCCCTCCTCGATCTGCTCGACGACGCCGAGCTCGGCCCGGCCGTCCACTCCATCAGCCACGTCACCGGCGGCGGGATCGCGGCGAACCTCGCCCGGGTGCTGCCGCGCGGCTCCTGGGTCGAGGTCGAGCGGGCGAGCTGGAGCCCGTCCGACGTGTTCCGCGCGCTCGCCGGGATGTCCGGCGCGACGCTCGAGAGCACCGAGGGCACCTGGAATCTCGGCATCGGCATGTTCGCCGTCGTCGCGGCGGAGGCGGCTGATGGCGTGATCGCGCGCCTCGAGCGCTCGGGCGTCCCGTCGTGGGTCGCGGGCCGCGTCTCGACCGCCGCGCGCGCATTCGAGGGCTTCGAGCAGGGCGCGAAGGGCGTCGACGGCGGAGCGGTCCGCCTGGTCGGGTCCTACGCGGGCTGATCCCCGGAGGCGCCGCGGATCAGCGCGGTACGGCGTGCGCGCGCTCCCAGGAGTGCTCGTGCCGGGTCAGCAGCCACGAGCCCGCCGCGCAGAGCGCGCAGGCGGCCGCGGTGGCGAGCAGGGCGGTCGCCCAGGTCGGGGCGTCGCGGCTGACGAGCAGGTTCGCGGAGGCGACCAGCACGCCGAGGCCGGCGCCCACGCTGGTGCCGAGCACGAACGGGCCGTCGCGGCGGCTCGCGACGCGCACCGCGACCATGCCGGCGACCGCTCCCGCGCCTCCGACGACTCCGATGCCCGCGCCGGAGGCCGCTCCCATGAGCAGGCCGAAGCTCACCAGCCCGGGCGGTCCGTCGGCGGCGAGGACGCCGGGCAGGTAGAGGACCAGGGCGACGGCGGCGCCGACCGCGCCGCCCACCAGGATCGCGCCGACCAGCAGGGCGGCGGTGACGTAGCCGACCCGCGCGACAGGCCGCGCGGATCCTCCGGGTTCGAACATTCGCGGCTCCATCGACGCGGCCCGCGGGGCAGCGGGCGGTCCTCGGACAGTACGCCCGAACGCCCCTCGGCGGAACCGTCGTCGGGGATCGGCGGGGCTAGCGCCGGAGGGTCTCGCTCGGGAGCTCGCCGAACCGCGTCGCGTAGTGCTGGGCGAAGCGGCCGCCGCTGATGAACCCCCAGCGTGCGGCGACGTCGCCGACCACCAGCGAGCCGATCGATCCGGCCGAGAGCTCCTCGTGCGCGCGCTCGAGGCGGACGTCGCGCAGGTAGTGCCGCGGGGTCTCGCCGAAGGCGCGCTGGAACGCCAGCTGCACGCCGCGGACCGTGAGCCCGGCCGCGTCGGCGATGTCGGCCACTCCGAGGGGCAGATCGGCGTTGGCCTGCACGAACTCCACGGCCCGTCGGAGGCGCCGAGCGCTGACCGAGGGCGGCACGGCCGGCAGCGGGGCGATGCGGTGGGCGAAGGTCTGCAGGGCGGCGAGCGCGGCGATGCGGGCGACGCCGTCGCGCTGCAGGGCGGTGGGCGTGTGCGCGGAGGCGAGGGTGTCGCGCAGGAGCCGGATCGCGGCCCACCAGGCGGTCGTGTCGCGCGCCACGGGGGCGAACCGCAGCGGGCCGGGCTCGGTGCCGTGCAGCTCCGCGGCGATCGCCTCGAGGTGGGCGGCCTCGAAGTGCACGAGCGCGTCGCGGTACTCGAGGGCCTCGAAGCCGAAGGGCCGGCCGCTCGGGAACATGGCCGGGCGTCCGACGACGAGGCGGTGCTCGTCGCGCCCCAGGTCGAGGGAGGCGCGCCCCGCGGTCAGCCAGAGGGCGACGTAGACGTCGCTCGGGGCCACCGTGCCGCGCACCCGGCCCAGGAAGGAGGCGGAGTGGAGGCTGACGGGCCCGGGCCCGGTCGTCGTGTAGCGGAACGCGAACGGCACGACCGAGCGCTCGGCCCGGAAGCCGGAGCCGTTGTACGAGCCGGCGTAGAAGTCGCGCGCCTCGTCGAGGTCGCTCCCGCGACGCTCCGACTGCCACACGGGCAGCCGTGCGGGCGGGGAAGTGCTCATCGGGTCAGTGTCCCAGGGGGCACCGACATTCTGCACTCAGTGGCGGAAAGCGGGAGAACGTGCTCAGCCGAGCGACCCGCGCTCCAGGTCGGGTCCCTCACCCGCCGGATCGCCGCCCGCACGCGAAACGGGGCCGCCCCGAGGGAGCGGCCCCGATTCACGGGAGGAGTCACGCACGCTTCTGGTGCGGCTCCTCGACGAGGTCCGTGTCGTCGCCGTCGTCCTCGGCGTCGATCCACTTCGAGTAGTCCGGCTCGTCCGGGTGGCTGAGCTCGCGCTCGAGCGCGCTGTAATCGACCGCCGGGCTGAACGACTTCAGCTCACGGGCGATCTTGGTGTTCTTCGCCTTCTGACGGCCGCGCCCCATGGGTGACCCCCTCACGATGACAGGCCAGACGGGCAGTGAGCCGGCTGGGGAAAAGAGCAGACAGGGAAAGTTGAAATCTACGCGGTAGTTTAGCAGACGGGGGACACGCCACCCCGGGCCTCGATCTGCCGGACGGCCGCCCATCCTCGACCGCGTCAGGAGCACCGTGGACAGCGTCGCCCCACCGCGTCCCGTCGTGGTGATCGGCGCGGGCCAGGCGGGTCTGTCCGTGGCCTACTACCTGCGCCGTCTCGGCCTCGTCCCAGGGCGCGACCTGATCGTCCTCGACCGCGGTCCGGAGCCCGGCGGGGCCTGGCAGTTCCGCTGGGAGGCCCTGCGGCTCGGCTCCGCGCACCGCGTGCACGATCTCCCGGGCATGGAGCGGATGGGGTTCTCGTTCCGCACGGCCGATCACCGGCGACCGGCACGGGACGTGGTCCGCGAGTACTACGGGCGCTACGAGGAGGAGCTCGGTCTCGAGATCCGCCGTCCGGAGTCGGTGCGGCGCGTCACGAGTGCGACGCCGCACGACACGGGGTCGCCGCTCGTCGTCGAGTCCGACCGCGCGGTCGAGCGCGCGAGTCTGCTCGTCAACGCGACCGGCACCTGGGGATCGCCCTTCGTCCCGCACTACCCCGGGCGCGACCGCTTCCGCGGCGTGCAGATCGACCCGACCGAGTACGTCCGCGCCGAGGACTTCGCCGGGAAGCAGGTGCTCGTGGTCGGCGGCGGCACCTCGGCGATCGGCTTCCTGCTGGAGCTCGAGCGGGTGGCGCGCTCGCTGACGTGGGCGACGCGGCGACCGGTGGTCTACCACGACGGCGAGCAGCTGGCGATGGAGTCGGCGGTGGAGGCGGTGGCCGAGCAGGACCGCGCCGCCCGCGCCGGGCTGCCCCTCCCGAGCATCGTCGGCGGCACGGGCGTGCAGCGCACCCGCCGGGTGGTCGCCGGGATCGAGCGCGGGCTCCTGCACGAGCGGGGGATGTTCTCGTCGATCGAGGAGGAGGGCGTGCGCTGGCCGGACGGCTCCTTCACGCGCGCCGACGCGATCATCTGGGCGACGGGCTTCCGGCCGGAGCTGCGCCACCTCGCTCCACTCGGGCTGCGCGAGCGCGAGGGCGGCATCGCGGTCGCCGACGGAGCCTCGCTGACGGATCCGCGCGTCTTCTTCGCCGGCTACGGCCCGACGGCCTCCACCATCGGGGCGAACCGCTCGGGCCGGCGCATCGCGCGCGCGGTCGTGGCGCGTCTGCCCTGAGCGCGCGCCTGCCCTGAGCCGGCCTGATCTGAGCCGGTCCGCCCTGAGCGGCGCGGCGCCTCAGATCCTGCCGTCCCAGTCCACCGGCACTACCGAGCCGCGGTAGCGGATCCCGTCCACGCGGATCCGCCCGGCGAGCGCGGGCGAGAGCGGCGCGACGACCAGGGTGTCGCCTCCGGGAGCGAGCCCCAGCGCCACCGACAGCACGGCGACGGAGGCGGCCGCCGACCAGGCCTGCGGTCGGCAGGCCGCCGGGTACGGCACCGGCGCGTGCACCTCGGCGGCGGGGTCGCCCGAGTGCAGCTCGGGCATCCGGTAGCCGAAGCTCTCGGCCGCGGCGATCAGTCCGCGCGAGAGGGTCGTCGCCTCCGCCCCGAAGCCCTCCCGGGCGAGCCCGGTGACGGCGATCGCGGTGTCGTGGGCCCAGACGGAGCCGCCGTGGTACGACAGCGGCCAGTAGCCGCCCGAGCCGGTGTCCAGGGTGCGCAGGCCGAAGCCCGAGTCGAGCCCGGGGGAGACCAGCAGCTCGGCGACCCGGGCGGCGTGCTCGGGGGAGAGGATGCCGGTGCCGAGGAGGTGGCCGAGGTTGCTGGTGATCGTGTCGACCGGGCGCCCGGCCGCGTCGAGCGCGATCGCCGGGTAGCCGCCGTCGGCGTCGTCGATCCAGAACGCCTCCGCGAAGCGCGCCTTCAGCGTCGACGCCGCCTCGCGCCACTCCGAGCCGTCACGGCCGAGGTGCTCGAGCAGCGCCGCTCCGCCTGCCATGGTCTCGTGGGCGTAGGCCTGCACCTCGCAGAGCGCGATCGGACCCTCGGCGAGCGTGCCGTCGCGCCACTGGATCGAGTCGCCCGATTCCTTCCAGCCCTGGTTGGCGAGCCCGTGCCCCGTGGTGTCGACGTACTCGAGGAACCCGTCGCCGTCCGGGTCGCCGTCGTCGCGGAGCCAGCGCAGCGCCGCCTCCAGAGCGGGCAGCAGCTGGGCACCGGCAACCAGTACCCGCTGCAGCTCGCGGCCGCGGTGCTGATGTCGATCCCGGTGGCCGTGCTGTTCTTCGTCTTCCAGCGGCGGATCATGAACACAACCGGGGGCGCGGAGAAGGGCTGACGCGGGGGCTCCGGCTCCTGCTGAGCGAGCATCGCGCGTGGGTGACCGGTTCCTGCTGATCGAGCAGCGCACAGGGCGCGTATCGAGATCCGTGTCCGTGCGACGGGCCTCGATACGCCCCTGCGGGGCTGCTCGACCAGCATGCGGGAGTGCCGCCGCTACTTCGCGAGGAACTCCAGGACGACGCGGTTCCACTCCTCCGGGTGGCTCACGGTCACTCCGTGCGGGGCGCCGTGGACGACGTGCAGCTCGGAGCCTGGGATCGCCGCGTGGGTGCGGGCGCCGGAGCCCTCGAACGGAACCGTGCCGTCGCCGTCGCCGTGGATGACGAGCGCGGGCACCGACACGTTGGGCAGGTCCTCGCGGAAGTCGGTGGTCGCGAACGCCGTCATGCAGGCGAGGGCCGCGTGCTTGGCCGACTGCTTCGCCAGAGCGATCGCCTCCTGGCGCTGCTCCTCCGTCACCTTCAGCACGCCGTCGACCGAGAAGAAGTCGGTGGTGAACCGGTCGTAGAAGTCGTCCTCGCTCTTCGTGAGGCCCGCGGTCATCTGCGCGGCCTGCGCCTTCTCGAGCGGGCCGTCCGGGTTGTCGTCCGTCTTCATCAGGTACGGCGGGACGGCCGAGGCGAAGACGACGCTGTGCAGGCGATCGGCGCCGTACTTCGTGAAGTAGCGGGCGACCTCGCCGCCGCCCATCGAGAAGCCGACCAGGGTGACGTCCTGCAGGTCGAGCTCGGTGAGGAGGGTGTGCAGGTCCTCGGTGAGCGTGTCGTAGCTGTAGCCGGTGAGCGGCTTGTCGCTGCGCCCGAAGCCGCGGCGGTCGTAGGTGACGACGCGGTAGCCGGCCTCGGCGAACGCGGGGACCTGCTCCTTCCACGACTCGCCCGAGAGGGGCCAGCCGTGGATGAGGACCACGGGGCGGCCCGATCCGCCGGTGTCGTCGACGTGCAGGTCCGTGTCCTTGAAGAGTCCGTGGTGGGCGGTGATCTCGGCCATGGCGAGTGCTCCTTCCGGCGCCGACGATCGGCGTCACATGATGTTCGAGGACGTCCCTGCGAGCGGATGGCCGGGGCGGGGAGGGTTGACAGCTCCCGTCACTCCGCGACGACGGCCGCGGCGAGGCCCCGCAGCGCGGTGTGCAGCCCGGGGCTCATGGGCAGCCCGGCGTCGAGCACGGCGTTCGCGGCGGCGACCAGCACCGGTGCCGCGGGGGAGGAGACCACGGTGAGGCCGGCGGGCGGATCCGTGTCGCCCGAGGGCCGCACGACCAGGACGAGCCGGGAGCTGGGAGCGCTCGTGCTGATCGTCGCTCCCGATCGGGCGGGCAGCACCGCGAGGGTGCCGCGGCCGACGAACTCGCGTTCCTCCCGACTGGCGACGGTGAACGCGCCCTCGAGCGGGAGCAGGAGCACCACCGACCCCGGGTCGGCGCGGGGGCTCGGGCGGAAGTCGATCGTGCCGGCCGTGTGCCAGATCCGGCGAAGGAGCACGCCCTCGGCGGCCGCTTCCTGCCCAGTGACGGCGAGGGCGGGGTCGGGCCCGGCCTCGGCGTGGCGGGCCCGCAGCCAGTGCCGGGCGGAGTCGCCGCGGAGGGGCATCGGGTGGATCAGCGGATCGGACACGGCGGCTCCCGAGGAACGCGGACCTGAATCGGCCGAGACAGTGAGGAACCATCATCCTAGGAGCGGCGGGAGGCGTCGTCCCCGGAGTGGCGCGTCCTCACATGCCGATGCCGCCCCGGCCGCGCTGAGCGCGACGCCGGAGCGGCATCCGAAGGGTGGTGCGGACTACTGGAATCCGCCGCCGCGGTCCTCCGGGTCCTCGATCGGGTCGGAGTCGGGAGTGTCGATCGAGTAGGTCACGTGGACCGCCTCGCCGACCTCCTTGGCGGAGACGGCGTTGTACACGAGGTGCGTCTCCTGGCCGTCGACGGCGGCGTAGACGTCGACCTCCTTCTCGTAGCCCCCCTCGGTGCTGACGCGGTTCTCGGTCTGGCCGTCGAACGGCCCACCCTGGAAGAAGGCGAGGTAGCTCTCGCCCTCGGCGAGTGCGCGGATGTCGTTGCTCATGCCCCCAGGTCTACCACTCGGCGCCTCCCCGCCGCTCGGCCTTGCGCTCGGCGGGCGGAGGAGGGCCGGGAGCGGCGGCGGCCGTGCCGCGAGGTGGCACTGCTCGACGGGATCTCTCCGCACGCGCCGTCAGGGCACGAGCTGCTGCGTGATCGAGGCCGTCGGCCCGCTCAGCGCGATCTCGGCGAGCGCGCCGTTGACCAGGGGCATCTGCGGCGGCTGGTGCCCGGTGTCGACGTCGAGGATCACCGGCACACCGAGGTCGCCGAGAGCGCGCCGCACCGCGTCCTCCTGGCTCAGCTCGGGCAGGGACGCGCCCTCGGTCCGGCCGATCAGGACGCCGGTCGCCTGCTCGAACCACCCCGCGAGGCGGAGGGAGGTGAGCATCCGGAGCACCGAGACGGAGTCGGACCCGGCCGCCTCCAGGTAGACGACGGTGCCCTCCGGCGCGTGCCGGCGCGCGAAGCCCGGAACGTCGCCGTAGGGCGTGCCCGCGAGCAGGGACACCGTCTCGAGGCATCCGCCGATCAAGCGGCCGGACATCGCCGCGTCCGCTGACCCGTCGAGCGAGCGCCAGCGGGTCGGCTCCTCGTAGGCCCGATCGCGGTCGAGCGGCTCGTCCGCCCACGCACCCCACGGACGGCTCCGGCGTCGCGGCGCGGCGTGCTGCGTGAACGCGGCTCCGGGCTCGAGGCCGGCGACCTCCGTCCAGCGGTGGAACCCGACCGGCAGCTCCCACGGCTCGTCCATCAGGTTGGCGCCGTGGATCGTCGCGAGCCCGGTCGTCGTCGTCAGGGGCAGGAGCAGCGTCGAGACGTCCGACCAGCCGACGAACCAGGGCCGGGCCTCCGCGAGGGCGTGCCAGTCGAGCCTCTCCAGCAGCTCGACGGCGAGCTCGCCGCCCCATGGAGGAAGGACCGCGTCCCCGCTCCGGAAGGCGTCGTGCAGGTCGGCCGCCCGATCCGCGGCGGACGCCGGAGCGAGTCCGCCGAGGAGGGCGTGCGGCCTGAGCCGAACGTCGTAGCCCGCCGAGCCGAGTCGGCGCGCGGCGTCCTGCAGCCGGTCGTGCAGGTGCGCGGGGACTCCCATCGAGGGCGCGGGCACCTCCACCCGGCCTCCGGCGCGGAGGGGCGCGGGGTACGTGATGCTCGCCATCCGACGACGCTAACGCCCCTCGCGGGCTTCGAATGCTCCGTCCGGCGAGTACCTCCGCGCCCTCCTGCCCCGACTCGCGGGCGGCCGCTGAGCGCGATCGCGAGAGGGGTCGGCGCGAGTGCCGCGCCGCCCAGCCACCCACTCGTGCGCAGCGCCGCCCGCCGGGAAGAAAGATGGGGCCGGGAGGCGCATTGGAACGTGACGTCGCGGTCTCGCGCAGGCGTCTCGGCTCCGCTGCTGCCAGCGGCGATCCGCGACACACGGCTCCTTCAGCTCGTGAGGCGGCCGATCTCGTCCTCGGAGAGGAGGCGGTCGGAGTAGAGCACGATGCGAGCCGCGGGGTCGGGGCTGTGCGCATCGGGGCCCGCCCACCTCCGTTCGAGACCGAGTCGAGCGACCGTGCGGTGCGATCGCTCGTTCCGTTCCGTGACGACCGCGGTCACGGGGAGCTCCGGCCGGAGCCGCCGCGCCCGAGCGATCCCTGCGGAGGCGACCTCCTGGGCGTACCCCCTGCCCCAGTGGTCCGGATGGACGGTGAACGCGACGTTCCAGGCCGTGTCGGTGAGGAGGGTGCATCCGCCGATCCCGATCGCACCGTCCGCGCCGCCCTCGGGACTCCGCAGCCGGACGACCTAGCTGCTGAGGTCGTCCCGTTCCCACTGCGCCGTCCGGCGGGCGAGCACCGCCCGGGTCTGCTCGACGGAGCCGTGTCGGAGGAGGGGGTCGCCCGCCGCGATCCGCTCGTCGGAGTACAGCCGCCACAGCTCGTCCAGATCGCTCTCGGCGGGACGGAACAGCCGGAGCCGCTCGGTCGTCTCGTCGGGGCGATCACCGGCGCCGATGCTGCTGCCGCTCGCTCGAGGCGGGACTCGGGGCCATCGGGGCGGTCGCCGAGGAGTGAGGCGAGCGCGGTGACCGCGCCTGGACGTCCACCCGCTCAGCCCGTGATCAGGCCGGTGAGGCGGTCGGCGGCGGCTCCGACGGTCGAGACCGCATTGACCGTGACGAGGCAGGCGATTCCCCAGAACCAGGTGCGACCGGGTGCCCCGGCGCTGCGCCGCTCGAAGGCGAGCCACCAGGCGCCGACCACCGAGACGCACGCCGCGACCACCGAGCCGAGCGCCATGCGGACGTACTCCTCCGGTCCGGGGGAGGACCAGGCCGTGGTCGCGAGGACGATGAGCAGCGGGGCCACGATCATCCCCAGTGCGCCGAGCAGCACCGCATGGAGGTGACTGCGGGGAGGGGCCCCGGTCGTCGTCGTCGCGGTCCGCGTCCGAGTCGTGTCCATGCCGCGTCCCCCGTCGCCGAGGCCCGGTCCGCGCTGCCCCGACGCTATCCGCTCGCCGTCCCGCCGTCACCCCGCACCTCGAAGCGGGCCGCGTGCCAGGGTGGCGTCAGCACCACGCCGCCCGCGCCGCCCCGGCCGAACGCCGAGAACGTAGGATGTCCGGGATGACGATCGGACGCCGCCTCTTCCTCTCGGGAGCCGCCACGGGAGTCGGGCTCCTGGCCCTCGCGGGCTGCACGCCGTCGCGTCCGACGCCGACCCGCTCGGTCACGAAGGCCCCCGTGCCCACGCCGAGCACCACCGCCGTCCCCGCGCCGGCCGCCTTCGTGCGCTCCGCCTGGGCCGAGGATCCGTACGCGCTCGGCTCCGTCTCGTACCTGCCCGTCGGCGCGACGCCGCAGCACCGCACCGACCTGGGCACCGCGGTCCTCGACCGCGTCTTCCTCGCGGGCGAGGCCACCGACACGGAGGCGCCCGGCACGCTCCAGGGCGCCTGGAACTCCGGGGTGCGCGCGGCCGCCGAGATCAGCGCCGTCGCCGACGAGGGCGAGCGGATCGCGATCGTCGGGGCCGGCCTCGCCGGAGCGGTCGCCGCACGGCGCCTGTCCGACGCGGGCTTCGACGTCACCGTGGTGGAGGCGCGCGAGCGCACCGGCGGCCGCATCGCCACCGCGACTCCGGACGGCTGGCCGATCGCCGTCGAGACCGGAGCCTGGGCCCTCACCGGCGCGGGAGCCGCCCTGCGCGAGAGCATCGCGGACGCGGGCGTCGTCACGACCGCGGTCGACCTCGCCGACGTCCGCTCGAGCGACGCCGACGGCGCGGCCCTCGACACCGGCACCACGGGCGCCGACGCCCTGACCCGTGCTCTCGAGTGGGGAGCGGAGCAGCCGGAGGACCCGGCGCTCGCCGAGTCGTTCGCCGGCTCCGGAGCGCCCGACCCCGCCGAGGCCGAGCCGGGCTCCGGCGACGGCGACGCCGCCCGCGTGGCGGCGCACCTCGCCGGGACGACTGCGCTGCGCACCGGCGCCGCTCCCGAGGAGCTCTCCTCCTGGTACGGACTGGGCGACGCCTCCGCCGCCACGACCGCGGAGGAGCTGGGCGACGACTCCGGCGACGCGCTGCTGACCGACGGGCTCGCGCCCCTGGTCGACACCTTGCTCGCTGACGTCGAGGTCTCGCTGCGCGCCGTGGTGAGCGGCATCGGCTACACGGAGACCGGCGTCAGCATCCGCCTGGGCACCGGCGAGTCGTTCACAGCCGACCGGGTGCTGGTCACCGTGCCGATCGGGGTGCTCCAGACCGACGCGATCGCCTTCGACCCGCCGCTCCCGTTCGCGCAGCGCGCGGCCGTCGCGGCCCTCGGCTCCGGCGTCGTCGAGACGCTGTGGCTGCGCTTCGACGAGGCGTTCTGGGAGGCCGACGCCCCCGCGCGCTGGTCGCTCGTCGGCTCCGAGGCGGGCATCACCGAGTGGCTCAACCTCCAGCCGTCGACCGGCGAGGCGGTGCTCGTCGGGCTGGTCGGAGCGGATCAGGCCCTCTCGCTGCAGGACCTCAGCGACGACGAGCTGGTCACCCTCGCGCAGACGGCGCTCGAGCCGTTCGCCGTCGTCCCCGGCTGACGAGCTCCCGGAGCCGCGCCAGCGGCCCCCGCCACTCCGACGCGTGCGCCGCCCCGAGCGGCCGCACCCGGCTGAGCGCGAGGACGAACGCGGCGATGCCGGAGATCAGGCTCAGCACGATCACGTCGTAGAGCACGAACATCACGGGTCCGTCGACCTGGCCGGGGTCGAGGAAGAAGTACGGGTACCAGCCGATGAGGGCCCCGCGGACCAGGGTGATGACGCCCCAGACGATCGGGAAGCCGAGCACGGTCAGCGCCCCGCGCCAGGCGACCGGGCGGCGGCCGGGTCCGAGGATCCAGTCGAGGATCGCGAGCGTCGGGATCACGAAGTGCAGGAGCGCGCTCGACCAGGGCACGTCGACCCGCACGCCGCGGTTGTTGGCCTCGACCGCGATCAGCCCGAAGACGATCCCCGACACGACCATGTAGGTGAGCACGAGCGCCCGCACCGTGCTGAGCCAGCGCGGCTCCCGCTCGCGCGCGAGGGCGACCAGGCCGGACAGGCCCAGCACCACGACCCCGGCCATGTTCGACTGCGTCGTGAAGTAGGCGAAGAAGTTGTCGATCTGGAACGCGCGGAAGCCCAGTGTGTAGAAGAAGTCGCCGACGAGTCCGACCGCGCCCAGCCCGGCGAGGGCCAGGCGGAGGATCGCGAACGCCTTCCGCACACCCGCTCCGATCCGTCGCCGCTGGGCCCGGAGGGCCGGACTTCCGGACGATTCTACGGTCGCCGCGCTCGGAGCTCCCCGAGCGCGCGGCTCCGCCGGACGGGGGAGGCGGGCCCCGCGGAGGCGATCTAGCGTGGAGGGATGGCGCGCGCACAGGACGGGAAGGGTTCGGGTCGGATGTCGTCGGAGGAGGCGTCCCGGCGCTGGAACGCGGTCACGGGTCCGCTGTTCCTCGCGGCGGGAGCGGTCTTCGCGGTCCTCGGGAATCCGGTCTGGCCGGTGTTCCTCGTCCTGGGGATCACGTTCCTCGGGCTGACCGCCGGCCCCGGGAGGCCGACGCGCCGGAGCGGAGCCCAGGAGCCGGACCGCGATCGGTGACGCGCGCTTCGCGACGCGGACACTCGCCGGCCGCGTTGCCGGGATAGCGTGCGTGTCATGCCCTTCACGCCGAGCCACGCCGTCGTCGCGCTCGCGTTCTCGAACGGCCGGATCCCCGCCGCGGCCGTGGCCATCGGCGCGATGGTCCCGGACATCGGCATGTACCTCCCGATCGCCGTCGCCCGCGAGTCCACCCACTCCCTCCTCGGCGTCGTCACCGTCGACCTGCTGCTCGGGATGCTCGGCCTCGCGCTGTGGAGCTCGGTCGTCGCTCCGGCCTGGCGCGACCTCGCGCCCGCGCTGGTCCGCTCGCGCCTGCGTCCCCGGCGCTCGCCGCCCCGCGGGGCCGCCGCGTGGATCCGCGTGCTCGTCTTCGCGGCCGCCGGCATCGCCATCGGAGCCGCCAGCCACGTGATGTGGGACGGCTTCACCCACCGGGGCGGCCTCTTCGTCTCGGCGATCCCGCTGCTGCAGCAGGAGCTCGGGCCCTTCCCCGGCTTCCGGTGGGCGCAGTACGCGAGCGGCGTGCTCGGGCTGCTCGGGCTCGGGATCGGCGCGGTGGTCTGGTACGTCGGCCGCCGTCCCCGGAAGCTCCGCTCCGACGGCCGGCAGCCGGTGCGCATCGCGGCCGCGGCCGTGGTGCTCGCGGCCGCGGTGGTTCCCGCCGGGATCGTGCTGGCGGGGGCGGGCATCGATCCGCTCGACGCCGCCTACCGGGCGCACGTGGTGCGGGCGGCGATCCTGCTCGTGGGAGGCGGTGCGGCGGCCGCGGTCGCCGTCGCGGCGGTCTGGTGGCTCACCGGCCGAGGGGTGCGCGGGGCCGTCGTCTGAGACGACGGAGGACGAGCCTGTCGTCTGAAGGGAGCACGGGCATCCGTCGCGAGGAGGATGCGCCGGTGCATAGCCCACCGATAGCGTCGGACACGGCCCGTTGGGGCGGGCCGCCTTCGGGGGAAGGCACTAAGGGGAAATCGGGGGCTCGCGGCACACGCCGCGGGCCCTCTACCCGTTTCCGGGCCGCCGCCTCAGCGCCGCTTCGAGCGCGGCCGGTTCTGCGCGGCCGGGCGCTGCGGGATGCGCGGAGCGCCCTCGCCGGCGGCACCCTGGGGGAGCGAGGACGCGGGCGGGATCGGGCGGCGGGTCACCGGGCGCACCGGCTCGCCGCGGCGCGTCTGGCCGGGGATCGGCCGCGAGCGGCGTCCGTAGATCAGCTCGGACGAGTCGAGCAGCCACGGCACCAGCGCCACCGTCACTCCGTGCACCAGCAGGAGCTTCTGGCGGATCCGCCGCGACTTGTGGTTGTGGAGGAACGCCTCCCACCAGTGCCCGACGATGTACTGCGGTATGTAGACCGTCGTGATCTCGGAGCCGTGCTCGAGGCGGTGGGCCTTGATGTACTTGATCAGCGGGTACGAGATGTCGCGGTAGGGCGAGGCCACGCAGCGCAGCGGCACCTCGATGTCCATCTGCGCCCAGTCGGCCTTGAGCTGGGCGGTCTGCGCGTCGTCGATGGAGGAGTGCACCGCCTCCAGCGTCTCGTGCCGCGCCGCGATGGCGTAGTCGAGAGCCTTCAGCGTGGGCTTGTTCATCCGGCCCACCAGCACGATCGCGTGGTCGCCGTTGGCGCCGAAGGTCGTGGTCGGGTCGACCTCGATCTCCTTCTCGACGTCGCGGTAGTAGCGGTAGACGCCGGCCATCAGGACACCGAGGATCGGCATCACCAGGTAGACGAGCCAGGCGCCGTGGGTGAACTTCGTGATCGTGACGACGACGAGCACCGCGAACGTCAGCGTCGCGCCGAACAGGTTGATGGCCAGGCTCGTGTAGACGGTGCGCGAGCCCTCGCCGTTGCGGATCATCCGGACCCAGTGCTTGACCATGCCCGACTGCCCGAGCGTGAACGAGACGAAGACGCCGATGATGTACAGCTGCACGAGGCTCGTGAGCGAGGCCTGGTAGACGAGCAGGATGATCGCGGCGACGAGCGCCAGGATGATCACTCCGTTGGAGTAGATGAGGCGGTCGCCGCGGGTGTTCAGCGACTTGGGCGCGTAGCCGTCGCGGGCCAGCACGGAGCCCAGCAGCGGGAAGCCGTTGAACGCGGTGTTCGCCGCGAGGAGCAGGACGGCGGCCGTCGCGGCCTGGATGATGAAGAACAGGATCGTGTTGTTGCCGAACGTGGCGGCGGCGACCTGCGCGATCACGGAGCGCTGCGGGGTCGTGGCGCAGTCGGCGAAGCCCACCAGATGGCAGGCGTTCTCGGCGTAGTGCACGTTCGAGAGCAGGGCGAGGGCGGTCAGGCCGACGAAGAGCACGATCGCGATCGTGCCCATCGCGACGAGGGTGCGCTGGGCGTTCTTGACCTTCGGGGCGCGGAACGCGGGCACACCGTTCGAGATGGCCTCGACGCCCGTGAGCGCCGCGCAGCCGCTCGCGAAGGAGCGCAGCAGCAGGAGGACGACGGCCGCCTGCGTGAGCTGCTCGCCCTGCACGGTGAAGCCCGCCGACTCCGCGACCGGGGTGTCGCCGAAGGCGGTGCGGACCAGGCCGACGACGACCATCACGAAGACGCTCGCGACGAAGAGGTACGTCGGGACGGCGAAGGCGCGGCTCGACTCCGAGACGCCGCGGAGGTTCACGGCCGCCAGCAGCACGACGAAGAGGATGGCCAGCTCGACCCGCAGCGGCGCCAGCTCGGGCACCGCGGAGATGATGTTGTCGACTCCGGAGGCGACCGACACGGCCACGGTGAGCACGTAGTCCACGAGGAGGGCGGCGGCGACCGTGAGGCCCGCCGTCTCGCCCAGGTTGGTGCGGGCGACCTCGTAGTCGCCGCCGCCGGACGGGTACGCCCGGATCAGCTGGCGGTAGCTCAGCACCACCACGACGAGGAGGACGACCACGCACGCGGCCACCCAGGGGGCGAAGGTGAGGAAGGAGAGTCCGCCGAGCAGCAGGATCATCAGCAGCTCCTGCGGCGCGTAGGCCACGGAGGAGAGCGGGTCGCTCGCGAAGATGGGGAGCGCGAGCCGCTTCTGCAGCAGCTGTCCCTCGAGCTTGTCGCTGGGGAGCGGCTCGCCGATGAAGAAGTGCTTGGCGGTGCGCAGCTCGGTCGCGTCGGCCGATGATCCGTCCGCGGCGGACGGGGGGCCCTCGTGTGTCACGAGCGATGACACTACTCCGTGCGAGGGGGCAGTCAAGACGGCCGGGAGCAGGCCGAGCGGAGGCTGATCTCGCGCTGTGACCGGGAGTTTCCCGGTGCGGCGGGGAGCGACGGTCGGCGTGCTCGCGGCCGGCGCCCCGAGCGGGGGGTCAGCGGCCGTCGCGGGTCGCGGCTCCGATCAGGCCGGTGAGGCTGTCGCGGAGCGCGGTGAGCTCCTCGAGGGGGACGTCGAGCCGCTCCACGATCTGCGGAGGAACCTGCAGGGCCTGCTCGCGGAGGGCCGCTCCGGAGGGGGTCAGCGCGACGTCGAGGCGGCGCTCGTCGTCGCTGCTCCGGGCCCGCGTGACGTGGCCGCTCGCCTCCAGGCGCTTCACGAGCGGGCTGAGCGTGGCCGGCTCGAGGCGGAGGGCGGAGCCGAGGTCGGCGAGCGAGCGGGGGCTGCGCTCCCAGAGCGCGAGCAGCACGAGGTACTGCGGATGCGTGAGTCCGAGCGGCTCGAGCACGGGGCGGTACAGCCCGATGACGGTGCGCGCCGCGACGGCGAGGGAGAAGCAGACCTGGTTCTGGAGGGCGAGCGGGTCGGTTTCCACGGCGTCATCCTCTCATCGTGCCCTGATGGTTAGTACACTAAGGATATGACGCGGAAGAAGACCGGCTCCCTCTACCAGCGCTTCAACGCGCGGCTGTTCCCCTGGATCGGCCCGCCGCCGCTCGGCCCGTACGACCAGCCCGAGCAGGAGGCGCCCGCGGGGCAGGCGTGCCCGCTCTGCGGTCGGCCGATGTCCGAGCACGTCATCGACCGCTCCGGTCCGCGCACCCAGCTGTACTGCCCGAGCGACCCCTCCTGAGTCGCACGCCCCCGTTCGGGGGTCGGGGGCTTCGGGCGGCGGGGGCGGATGATGAGCGCATGTCCCGTCTGAGCCCCACCGCCGCCCGCGTCGTCCAGTACAGCCGTTTCGGCGACGCGGACGTCCTCGAGATCGTCGAGGTCGAGCGGCCGAAGCCCGGGGCGGGCGAGGTGCTGGTCGAGGTGCTCTCCGCCGGGGTGAACCACATGGAGGCGTTCATCCGGCAGGGCCAGTTCGACTCCGACCACTCCGCGGCCTTCCCGATGCGCCAGGGCACCGACTTCTCGGGCGTCGTCGTCGCCCTCGGCGAGGGCGTCACCGACATCAAGCTCCGCAGCGACGTGGTCGGCCACGCGCTCGTCGGCTCCCACGCGACCCACGTCGTGGTGCCGCGCCGCAACCTCGTCGCCAAGCCCGCCTCCGTGAGCTGGGAGGTCGGCGGCGCGCTGTTCCTCGCCGGAGTGACCGCGTGGCGCGCGCTCGAGGCCACGCACGTCGGACCGGACGACACCGTCCTCGTCTCCGCCGCGGCCGGAGGAGTGGGCAGTCTCGAGATCCAGCTGGCGAAGCTCCGCGGCGCGACGGTGATCGGCACCTGCGGCGAGCGCAACTTCGACTACCTCCGCCAGATCGGCGTGAAGCCGGTGGTCTACGGCGACGGGATCGCCGACCGCATCCGGGCCGCGGCGCCCGGCGGGGTCACGGTGTTCCTCGACAACTTCGGCGGGGAGAACGACGCCCTCGCCGACGAGCTCGGCATCGCGGCGGGCCGCTTCCACTCCAGCGACGACCGCAAGGAGATCGAGCTGCGCGCCGTCTGGCCCGACGCCGAGACCGCCCAGCGCGACACCGAGATCCTCGGCGAGCTGGTCGGCCTCGTCGGCGAGCAGAAGCTGCGGGTGCTCGTCTCGGGCTTCTACCCCTTCGACCAGGTGCAGGACGCCTTCGACGACCTCGAGAAGCGGCACTCGCGCGGCAAGATCGTCCTCGGCATGAACCCGGTGGACCCGGCGAAGGTCACCAAGGCGCGCGACATCCACGAGGCCGGCCGCTAGCCGCACCCTCCCGGCGGCTGTCCGGGCTGCTCTCCGGGCGGCCACAATGGGGCCGTGGCGCGCGGGCGCCCGGGAGGAGTGACGCGATGGAGGAGCCCGTCGTCGCGATCGTCTGGATCGTCTCGTTCGTGGTGGTGACCGTCCTGGTCACCGGGCTGTCGGGGCGGGTGAACTGGTCCGCTCCCGTGGCGCTCGTCGCCGTCGGGGCCCTCGCCTCCTTCGTCCCCGGGATCCCGGAGGTGGTGGTCGAGCCGGACGTGGTGCTGTTCGGGATCCTGCCGCCGCTGCTCTACGCGGCGGCGATCCGCACCTCCGTCCTCGACGTCCGCGCTCGTGGCGACAGCATCCTCCTGCTGTCGGTCGGGCTCGTCGTCTTCACGGTCGCGGTGGTCGGCGCGGTGGCCTGGATGGTCGTCCCGGCGATCACGGTCGCCGCGGCCCTCGCGTTCGGCGCGATCGTGGCGCCCACGGACGCGGTGGCGGTCACGGCGATCGCGGGGCGGCTCCGCCTGCCGCGGCGCATGCTCACGGTGCTCGAGGGCGAGAGCCTCCTCAACGACGCGACCGCACTGGTGGCGCTGAACGCCTCACTCCTGGCGATCGTCAGCACGGTCACTCCCGGGCGCATCGCGCTCGACTTCGTGCTGGCCGTGGCGGTGGGCGGCGGGGTCGGGATCGGCATCGCCGTGCTGCTCGGGTTCGTGCGCAAGCAGGTGCAGTCGTCCGTCCTGGACACGAGCCTCTCGCTGGTGACGCCCTACGTCGCGTTCATCCCGGCGCAGCTGCTGCACGGCTCCGGGGTGCTGGCGGTCGTGGTCGCGGGGCTCTACCTGGGCTACCGGGCGCCGGTCATCCAGTCCGCGCAGGCGCGGATCGCGGAGTCGCTCAACTGGCGGACGATCCAGTTCCTGCTCGAGAACGCGGTGTTCCTCTTCATCGGGCTGAGCCTCTCGTCGGTGGTGGAGGCGACGGCCGACTCGGGCATCGGGGTCTGGCAGACGGTCGGCATCGGCGCGGCCGTGCTCGCGGCGCTGGTCGGGAGCCGCGTGGCCTGGATGTGCATGACGACGCTGCTGTTCCGGCACGGTCCGCGCCGGCTGCAGCAGCGCGGGTGGACCTGGCCGACCGCGATCGGGGTGTCGTTCGCGGGGATCCGCGGCGTGGTCACCCTCGCCGCCGCGTTCCTCCTGCCCGCGGAGACGCCGCAGCGCGCGTTCCTGCAGTTCCTCGCCTTCATCGTGGTGGCGGGGACGCTCGTCGAGGGGCTCGCGCTCCCGCGGCTCGTCCGCGCCCTGAAGCTCCCGGCCCCGAACGAGATGCAGGAGCACGTCGAGAAGCAGATGCTGCTCGCGGAGGCGCAGGCCGCCGGCCTCGCCCGGCTCGACGCGGAGCCGCAGGACGGAGTGGAGGACCGCGTTCTCGACCGGCTGCGGCGGAACGCGACGTTCCTCGCCGACGCCCTGGAGAACCCTCCGGAGGGCGAGGGTGTGGAGCCGCTCCCGCAGGCCTACAACCGGCTCCGGCGCGTGATGATCGCGGCCGAGCGGGAGGCGGTGCTCCGCGCGCGCTCCGAGGGGCGGTACCAGGAGCCGGCGGTGGTGAGCGCTCTGGCGTTCCTCGACGTGGAGGAGGAGGCGCTGGCGGTCGGGCGGTAGTAGCGCCGGGAGGGCGGGGACCCCGGGCGGGATCCCCGCCCTCCCGGCGGTGCGGTGTCCGGGCTCAGTCCAGGGTGGAGCGGACCGAGGCGCGGGCCTCGTCGAGCGCGGCGCGCAGGGCGTCGACGCTCGAGGTCGTCACGGATCCCGAGGAGGCGGCGGTGCGCAGCTCCGCGCGCAGCTCGTCGCGGAACTCGGTGAGCAGCACCTCGGCGTCGCGCAGGGCGATCCGCGAGGCGGTGCGCGCGTCGGGCGAGACCGGCGCGGTCTGCTCCGGCGCGGGCTGCTCGGAGGGGGTGCCGGACGTGTCCTGCGGGCGCGGCTCCTCGGCGGAGTGCTCCGGTCGGCGTCCGGGCTCCCGCGAGTCGCGGGCGGCGCTGGCCAGGTCGGCGCGGAGGCTCTTCATCGCCTCCGCGACGCCGAGGCGGACCTCGTCGGCGAGCCGGCGGACGGAGTCGGTGAGCTCCTCCTCGATGTCGCCCAGGTCGGTCGCGCGGTTCGCGAGCTCGGCGCGGCCGGCGTCGGTGATGGAGTAGACGGTCTTGCGGCCGTCGGCTTCCTTCGTGACGAGTCCCTCCTCCTCGAGCTTCGCGAGGCGCGGGTAGACCGTGCCGGCGCTGGGCGCGTAGGTGCCGCCGAAGCGCTCGCTGAGCGCCTGGATCAGCTCGTAGCCGTGGCGCGGCGACTCGGCGAGGAGGTTGAGCAGGTAGAGGCGCAGGCGGCCGTGCGCGAAGACGGGGCTCACAGTGAGCTCCCGTCCATCGGGCGGCGGTCGTCGGCGGGGCCGGTGCCGGGAGAGCCCCAGCCCTCGCCCACCGAGGCGGAGGACGCGGCGACGGACCGGCGGACGACGACCACGTCTCCCGAGACGGAGTTGGCGGCGACGTCGACCCACTTCGAGTCGAGCGAGCCCGTGGTCGAGGTGAAGCCCCGGCCGAAGGTGCCCTTGACGACGGAGCCGTCGAGCTGGAGCGTGCCCGAGACGGTGTTGATGCGGTAGCGGGCGCCGAGGCCCTCGTCGACGCGGATCGTGAGGTCGCCGCTGACGGTGTTGGCCTGGATCCGGTCGGGGGTGCCCTCGGCGTCGACGAACACGCTGCCCGAGACGCCGTCGACGGTGAAGCGGGTGAGCTCGCCGGTCGCGGTGACGTCGCCGGAGACGGTGCGCGCGGTGACGCGGCCGGTGTGGCTGCGGACCGAGAGCTCGCCGTGGACGGTGTTCACCTCGACGTCGCCGTGCAGGCCGTCGACGACGATGTCGCCGCCGACCGTCGAGACGCGGGCGTCGCTGTGGAGGCCCGAGACCAGGCCGTCGGCCGAGACGGTGTCGAACTTCAGGTCGACGCCGCGGGGGACGAGGAGGCTGATGTCGGCGCGGTCGCCGCGGCGGCCGAGGCCCTTCACGACGTCGACGATGGTGTCCCAGCGGAGCTGGACGTGGTCGATCTCGAGGCGGTCGCCGTCCATCGAGACCTTGAGCGGGCGGCCGTCGACGCTGTGGACCTCCACGCGAGCGGTCGGCTCGTCGTGGGCGATGACGTCGATCTGGCCGCCGACGAGAGCGACCTTGACCGAGCGGACGACGTCGAGGTCGATGACCTTCGTCTCGCCGGCCTGTACGAGCCATTTCTCGAGGGACATGAGCTCCTCCTCCTGCACCGGGGTGCCATTCTGAAACGCGATACATCGCGAGTGGACGAGAGTCACGATATATCTCGATCGCTGCGGTCGGCAACGGGGCTCGGCCGGTTCCCAGCGTCGAGCGGCAGGGACCGGGGCGGGGCCGTGGCGCGGCGAGGCCGGGGGCCGGAGCCGGCGCCGCCGTCGAGGGGGTGAGGGCGCGGCGGGCGCCGTGGTAGACCGGGCGCATGGACCCGATAGCGGCACTCGAGGAGATCGCGGCACTGCTCGAGCGGGAGCGGGCCCCCCGCTACCGGGCGAAGGCGTTCCGCCGGGCGGCCGCGGTGCTGGAGGGGATGGCGTCCGCCGAGCGGGACGACCTCGCCCTCGTGCGGCGGGCCTCCGGGATCGGCGACACGACCTTCACGGTGATCGAGCAGGCGCGGTCGGGCCGGGTGCCCGACTACCTCGCGGAGCTGCGCGGCTCGGCTCCTCCGCCCGCGAGCGCCTTGCGGGGACGGCTGCGCGGCGATCTCCACAGCCACAGCGAGTGGTCCGACGGGGCGACGCCCGTCCTCGCGATGGCGGACGCGGCCCGCGCGCTCGGCCACGAGTACCTGGCGCTCACCGACCACTCGCCGCGGCTCCGGGTCGCCCACGGTCTCAGCGCGGAGCGGCTGGAGGAGCAGCTCGCCCATCTCGCGGGCCTCGACACCGGGCCCCTGCGGCTGCTCAGCGGGATCGAGGTGGACGTCCTCGAGGACGGCGCGCTCGACCAGACGGACGAGCTGCTGGACCGCCTCGACGTGGTCGTCGCGAGCGCCCACTCGAAGCTGCGGCTGCCCTCCCGCGAGATGACGGCCCGGCTGGTCGCGGCGGCCTCGGATCCACGGACCGACGTCCTCGGCCATGTCACGGGGCGGCTGGTGTCGGGCGAGCGCGGCACCCGCCCGCCGTCGACCTTCGACGCCCGGGCCGTGTTCCGCGCGTGCGCCGACCACTCCACCGCGGTCGAGATCAACGCCCGCCCCGAGCGCGAGGACCCGCCGGACGAGCTGATCGCGGTCGCGCTCGAGGAGGGCTGCCTGTTCTCGATCGACAGCGACGCGCACGCTCCGGGCCAGCTGGGCCTGCTCGACTACGGGGCCGAGCGGGCGGAGCGGCTCGGCGTCCCGGAGGAGCGGATCGTGACCACCTGGCCGGTCGAGCGGCTCCTGGAGTGGACCCGCGGCTGAGGATCCTCGCGCGTTGCGCAAACGAACTGCGGCCATCACCCCCTTGACAGGAGGCCGTACCGCGGGAGGAGATCCGACGCAAGTGGCGAAATCCCAGCCGCCCACGCGGCATGCTCGGTACCGGCCCGCTCCTCCTGGGCCGCTCCAGCGGTCGGGAGTCGCGCTCCGTCGCACTCTCCACTCCGACAGACCAGGTGAACCATGGCCACGCAGACCGCTCTCGACGCCGTACGCGCCGCTCCCACTCTGCTCGAGGCCGTCCGGATGGCGGATGAGCTGACGGTCGCCGCGGTGAGCGACGGCGGCGGCCGCGCGGTGCGCCTGCTCACCCGCGCCGCTCTGGACCCCTCGGACCAGCTCACCGCGATCGCGGCCGTGCACTCGCTCGCGCAGGTCTTCGACGAGGAGGCCGACCTCGCGCTGCTGATGCTGCTCGAGGACGAGCGCCCGTACCTCCGCGAGCACGCCGCCTGGGCCTTCGGCGGGCGCCTGCCCCGCCCCGCTGCGCTCGGACCGCTGCTGCGCCTGGTCCGCGACGGCGGCTTCTCCGGCATGCTCGCGCAGCGCACCGTCCTGCTCTGGGCCTCCTCGACCCCCGACCTCGTCGCCGTCGCGCTCGAGGGCGCGCTGCTCGGCGAGCGCGAAGCGGCGGCCCGGGCACGGCTCGTCGAGACCCTGGGCCTCGTGCCCGGTGCGATCGCCGAGCGCACCCTCCTGCACGTGGCCGCCGATCGCGCGGAGGGGCTGGAGGCGCGGGCCGCCGCGACGGACGCGCTCGGCGAGCGCGGCTCCGACGACGCCGAGCTCCTGCTCACCGGCCTGGCCGAGGAAGCGGCGCCGATCGGGCCCCTCGCCCGGCTCGCCCTCGGCGACCTCGCCCCCGCACCGGCCGTGGAGGCAGGGCCGACGGTCGCGCAGCTCTTCGTCCACGCCGACATCGACGGCACCCTGACGCGGGTGGGCGCCGGCGACAACGGCGGCATCGCGACCCTGCTGGTGCGCCTGGGCGACTCGCTCGTCGAGCAGGAGGGCATCGACCGGGTGCTCACGCTCTCGCGCGGGACTCCGGCCGAGGCCGAGCGCGCGCTCGGCGAGCTGCCCGACTCCGGCCACGGCTTCGCTCCGGTCCCGTTCGTGGGGCCGCCCGTGGCCATGCCCCAGGCGTGGAGTCGCCGCATCGCCGCCGAGCGCGGCATCCGCCGGATCCTGCGCGCGGCCGGCCGGGTCGACGTGCTGCACCTGCGGATGGCGGACGTCGGATCCCTCGCGGCGGCCGCGGTCGCCCGGGAGCTCGAGATCCCCGTCGTGTTCACCCTCGCTCCGGACCCGCACGCCCTGATCGCGGGCCTGGACGCCTCCGGCGCCCTCACCCGCGCGGACTTCGGCGAGCGCGACGCCGCCGAGCACTTCTGGTTCCGCGTGCGCCTGGTGCAGCGCCTGGCCGCCGACGCCGCGCACACCGTCCTGTTCCCGCGGGAGGAGCTGGCGGCGACCATCCGCGAGCTGATCGGCGTCGACATCACCGCGCACCCGGAGCGGCACACGATCGTCCCGGAGGGGATCGACGTCGGCCTGGTCGAGCGCGGCGAGGCGGCCGCACGGGCCTCCGCCGCCGGTGAGCCGGTCGCGCTGGACGAGGGCGGCGACCTGGCCTCGCTCGACCTCCTGCTGGAGGAGCTGCCCGAGTACCGCCGCGGCCTCCCGCTGCTGCTCAGCGTGGGCCGCCTGCACCGGGTGAAGGGGATGGCGGCGCTTGCCGAGGCCTGGGCGTCCGACCCCTCGCTCCGGGAGCGCGCCAACCTGCTCCTGGTCGGCGGCGACCTCGCCGACCCGAGCCCCGACGAGCGCGAGCAGCTCGACCGCATCCGCGCCGTCGCGTCCGACGGGCTGCTCCTGGCCGGCCACCGCCCGAACGGGACCGTGGCCCGCTGGCTCGGCGCGATCCGGCACGGCCGACCGGGGCTCTCTGCTCCGGGAGGCGCCTACGTCTGCGCGAGCGTCAAGGAGGAGTTCGGCATCGCCCTCCTCGAGGCGCTCTCCGCAGGACTGGTCGTCGTCGCTCCGGCGACAGGCGGGCCCGCGACCTACGTCGAGGAGGGGGAGACCGGCTTCCTGGTCGACACCGCCGACCCCGCGGCGCTCGCCGCCGGCGCCGCCGCCGCACTGGATCTCGCAGGAGGGCCTCTCGGCGAGCACGCCGCGGCCCGCGGGCGCGCGATGGTCGCCGAGCGCTACACGGTGCAGGCCATGGCTCATGCCCTCTCGGGCGTCTACGCGCACGCGACCGCAGACCAGGAGCTTCCCCTCCGCTCGCCGCTCGTGCTGGGGGCCTCGTGACCCTGCTGATCATCAGCCCCGACTACGCGTCGCACCTGCTGCCGCTGGCGACCCTCGGCACGGCGTGGCAGGAGGCGGGCGAGCGCGTCGTCGTGGCCACCGGCGACGCGACGCGCTCCATCGTCGACGGCTTCGGATTCGAGCACATCGCGCTCCGGCTGGGGCGCGGCTCCAACCCGGGCACGATCCGCGCGGAGGAGCAGGCGCCCGACGAGGGCGCGTCCCTCCGCGGCTTCTTCGACGCCACCCGGCGCGGGATGGTCCCGACCCTCTCCTACCAGGCGCGGGAACGGCTCACCGACCTGCTCTGGGATCCGGCCGGCGTCGCCGCGCGCCTGCGCGTGATCCTCGACGAGGTGCAGCCCGACGCGATCGTGGTCGACCACCTCGCCTTCACCGCGCGCGTGGCGCTGAAGGCACTCCGCGTGCCCTACGGCGACGTCGTGCTCGGCCACCCCAGCGCGCTCACGGTGCCCGGCGAGGTCTACGGCTTCCCCCCGGTCTGGCCGGACGCCTTCGCCCCGGAGCCGGACGACCTCGATGCGCTCCGCGCCCTCTGCGAGCAGGTGCGCGACTCCTTCACGGCGGAGTGGAACGCCGCCCTCACCACCCTCGACCCCGGGGCGGCGCCCAGCGCCGACGCCTTCGCCGAGAGCGGCGACGTCCTGCTGCTCAACTACCCGGGCGAGCTCCACGACTCGGCCCGCACCGCTCAGCTGCCGCCGCACGCGTTCCTCGGCTCCGCCGTCCGCGAGGAGCCCGATGACGGGGAGGTCGAGGAGTGGCTCGCCGCGTCCGAGGATCCGGTCGTCTACGTGAGCTTCGGCAGCTTCCTCTCGGTGCGCGACGACGTGCTCGCCCGGGTCGTCGAGGCCCTGGCCGGCGTCGAGGTCGGGCGCAGGCCCGTCCGGGTGGCTCTCGCCTCCGGCGCGACCGAGCGCTCGGCTCTAAGCGAGATTCCCGAGGGCTGGCTGGTCCGCGGCTTCCTGCCGCAGGTCGCGCTCCTGCGCCGGGCCGTGCTCGCGGTCAGCCACGGCGGCAACAACAGCGTCACGGAGGCGATGACCGCGGGCGTGCCGCTCGTCGTCCTGCCGTTCTCGACGGACCAGTTCGCGGGGGCGGCCGCACTCGAGGACGCCGGATTCGCCGCCGTGCTCGACCCCAACGCCGCCTCCGCGGGACAGCTCGCGGAGGCTGCGCGGCGGATGCTCGCACTCGACGCTCCCGCCCGGGAACGGCTGACGGCGCTCGCCGAGGGCCTCGCCCGCGAGACGGGGCCGCAGCGGGCCCTCTCCGCCCTGAGCGGAGCGACCGTCCAGCGCTAGCCTGGGCCGATGATCGAGCCGACACCCCGGGACGCGCCCCTGCGCGCCGAGCGGGACGCTGGGCGGGCGGAGCCGATGCTGGGCGCTCTCGGCGCGTTCGGGCGCTTCGAGGGGATCGTCCCTCCGCTGTTCGAGGCGGCCGTGCGGATCCTGCACCCCTCCGACGACCCGCCCCGGCGCTGGCGCGAGGTCGCCGAGCGGGAGGGGACGCTCCTGCATCCGCTCGCGCAGTGGTACTCGCTCACCGGCGAGCATCCCGACGAGTACGCGGAGCCCCGCCTCGGAGTGCTCCCGCTCGACGAGCTCGCGGCCGTCGCCGCCGTGCTCGCGGAGCACACGAGCACCCCCGACGACTGCCTCGCCGTGTTCTGGGAGGGGTTCGGCGTGCTGAGCGGCGGGTCGCGGATCCTGATCTCCCGCGCGGACGCCTCGGACGAGCTGCCCGAGTGGATGAGCGACACCAGGCCGACCGGCTGGGAGCACCCCGAGACCGCCGCCGCGGCGACGGTCGAGCTGCCGGGGCGGGAGGGGCCTCTGCTCTCGCTCGACGTCAGGGTGCTCGAGGACACCGCGTGGGCGCGCGCGGCGGGCTTCGCCGACGCCTCCGGGCTCGTCGTGCAGACTCCGCTCGCGCTCTGGCCGGAGGACCGGGCCTGGTACCTCGCGAGCGAGGTCGACTTCGACTCGACGCTGATCGGCGGCTCGCGCGCCCTCGTCGACGACCTGCTGCGGCTCTCCGCCGCGGGACGGATCGAGGCGCTCCTGCTGCCGGAGCAGGTGGACCTCACGAGCACCGGTGACCGGCTCGACCCGAGGCGGCGGTGACGGGGTGAGCGACGAGGACGACGAGCGCTGGCTCATGGTGAAGGGCCGCCGATGGCGGCGCACCGACCCCTCGCTGCCGGAGGACGTGGTCGCCGGCCTCACCTCGCACCTCGGGCGCGGGCGCTCGGGAGTGCGCTCCGCCAGGCTGCACGAGGACGCGGAGGCGGAGGCGCTGGCGCTGGCTCGCAGGAGGGTCGGGCTCGCCAAGCACGGGCTGGGCGAGCGCGGACCGGCATGGTGGGACGAGCCCGAGGCCGATCGGCTCGAGCGCGCCCGCGAGGCGCTGCGGGCGCTCGAGGAGCTCGACGCTCCGGAGGACTGACTCGGCTTCTGCATCCCCCGAGCGTGCTCGTCGGGCGAGGCGGGCGGGGAATGCCCGAGCGGATCCGGGGAGAGCGCGCGGAACCGCGGCCTGTGGAGGAGGACCGCCTCCGCTGAGGCCGCCGACCGAGGCCGCCAGCCGAGCCCGCCCGCCCCTAGCGGAACCTCACCACGAAGCCGTCCTCCGGCCCGGTCGGGAAGCTCTGCAGGCTCACGCGCAGATCCTGCCCGTCCTCGACGTCGTACGGGTGCCCCGCGGCCAGGAGCTCCAGCGCCGCGGACAGCAGGTCGACGGTCGCCGGCTCGCCCGGGCACCGGTGGTCGCCTCCGTAGTGCCCGCCGCCCTGGGCGATGAAGCCGTTGCGGTCGACCGGCGACCGGAACCGCTCCGGATCGAAGCGGCCCGGCGCCTCCCAGTGCGAGCCGTGGTCCGTCGCGTAGAGGTCGAGCAGCATCCACTGCCCCGCGGGAAGCGTCTCGCCGCGGAAGTCCAGCTCCCGGCGGGCCCTTCCTCCGACCATCGGGAAGAACGGGTAGAAGCGCCGCACCTCGTTCGCGAACGCGACGCGCTCCTCCTGGTCGGCGAGCCGCTCCCGCCACTCCGGATGCCGGTGCAGCGCGAGCGCCGCCAGCACCACGAAGCGCCCCACCGCGACCGTGGGCCGCAGCAGGTTGATCAGCTCCACCGCGGCGACCTCGACGGGGAGGAGGCCGCCGTCCTCGTTCTCGTGCGCGATCCGGTGCAGGGGAGTCGGGGAGGGTCCGGCCGTCCGGCTCGCCTCGATCAGGCCGCGCGCCCACCGCTCGGTCGAGCGGCGGCGGAGTCGCGCGGCCCAGTTGGGCGGGCCGAAGCGCCCGGCGTTGTCGATCATCGCCCGGAGCTCGTCCGTGCGCCGCAGCACCTCCTCCTCGTCGGCCTCGATGCCGGCCCAGGACAGGACCGCGCGGCCCAGGACCTCCGCGGCGACGTCCTGGAGGCGGACCCGCTCGCCGGTCAGCCGGGCGGCGGACGCCTGCCACTCCCGCGCGAAGGCCCGAGACCAGCCTCGACCGCTGCTCGGGCGTCTCCACCAGATCCAGGAACATCCGCTTCCGCCTCCGGTGCGGCTCGTCCTCGAGGGTCTGCACGCTGCCCTCGTCCTGCAGGAGGTGCAGCACGGAGCCGGGCAGCGCGCCCTCGCGGTCGAAGCGCCCGCCCTCGTAGAAGAAGCGCGCCGCCTCGATGCCGCGCGCCATGATCACGGGCCGTCCGAGGATCCGGGTGCGGAACGCGTCCGCGCCCACGTCGTCGAAGCGCCGCGTCCCGAAGAGGTAGCCGTCGGCGAGGACGGCCGCGCTGCTGTCGATCGCGGGGAGGACGGGGATCGAGGCGGCGATCAGCCGGCCGATCCCTCGGTGTCGTCGCCCTCGGCCTGCGAGGGCTTGTCGACGCCCGCGTCGTCGACGTGGTCGTGGTTCTGCGGGTTCTCCTGCGGCTGCTCGGTCCGGTCGGTCATGGTGCTCCTCTCGCGTCGGCGCGGTGCGCGCCTCGCGGCCACGGTAGGAAGAGCGTGGCGGACCCGGGTACCCCGTTGACTCGCGGGGGAGGGGCGGGCAGACTCCGCCGCCCTCAGCGCCTCCGCAGGAGGACCGGCGCGGTCGCCCAGACCACGGCGAGCAGCAGCAGCACGCCTCCGCCCGCCCAGAGCCCTGCCGGCCCGCCCAGCACGACGTCGAACACGAAGCCCACGACTCCGACGAACAGCAGCGATCCCGCCGCGAGGCACACCGTGACCACCCGGTTGCCGAACCGCACCAGCTCGGCCTTCCTCCGCCGCTGGAACAGCAGCCGGTGGGCGATGACGGGCGCCAGCGCCAGGATCGTGACGCACGCGGCGAGCAGGACGAGCACGAGGTAGAGCGCCACGTCGGGCGGCGCGAGGTCGGCGAAGCGCTGCTGGAAGCACAGCGTCAGCAGGAAGCCGCCCAGGATCTGCGTGCCGGTCTGCACGACCCGCAGCTCCTGCAGGATCTCGTTCCAGTTGCGGTCGGATCGCTCCTCCACCGTCTCGTCGCGACCGGAGTCGGGGGCGGAGGGGTCGACGGGTCGGTCGCTCATGGGACGAGGGTAGAGCTCAGGCGAGCAGGGACTCCGCCAGCGAGATCGCCCCGCGCACCCCGGACTCGTCGCCGAGGGCCGGGCGCACGATGCGGATCCGCCCGCCGCCCGTCCCCGTCGCTCCGGGCGCGCCCATCAGCCGCTCGACCTCGGCCTCGACCGCGGGGACGAGCCCCGGCGTCTTCGACACGCCTCCGCCGACGACCGCGAGCCGCACGCCCGCGACGTAGGCGAGCGTCGTGACGAGCTGCGCGAGGTAGTAGGAGCTGAAGCGGAGGTTGGCGGCCGCCTCCTCGGGGCCGAGGCGGGAGCCGTCGACGCCCCAGCGCGCCGAGATCGCGGGACCGGCGACCAGGCCCTCGAGGCAGTCGCCGTGGAACGGGCAGGTGCCGGCGAAGCCGTCCTCGGGGTGGCGGCGGGGCAGAAGGTGCGCGACCTCGGGCCAGCCGCTGCCGGCGAGGAGCCGTCCGCCCGCGATCACGCCGCCGCCGACTCCGGTGCCGACGGTCAGGTAGACGAAGTCGTCGACTCCAGTTCCGGCGCCCCAGCGGGCCTCGCCCAGGGCGGCTCCGTTGACGTCGGTGACCAGCGCGAGCCGCGCGCCCGGTGCGGCCGAGCCGATCGGGCCGAGGACGTCGGTGCCTTCCCAGCCGAGCTTCGGCGTGGAGGTGAGGTGTCCGTAGGTCGGCGAGCCGGGGTCGATGTCGAGCGGGCCGAAGGAGGCGACGCCGACCGCGGCGACGGTGCCGTCGACTCCGTGGCCGCTGACGAAGCCGGCCAGATCGGCGAGAGTCTCGGCGGGCCCGCGGGTCGGCAGGGTCGTCGTCGCGAGGATCCGCTCGGGATCAGCGGCGTCGGCGACCGCCGCGACGACCTTCGTGCCCCCGGTCTCGATGCCGACGAGGAGGGGACGGTCGGCGGTGGCGCTCATGGATCTCCAGGGCTCGTGCGGTGCGTCTCGGGTCTCAGCAGGCGGACAGCGAGCGCACCTGCGCCGACAGGGTCAGGGGGCTGCCGAGGAGCAGCACCTGATCGAGGTCGTGGCCCTGCATCTTCACACGGGTGCTGCGCGGCAGGCAGGTCGGCTCGCTGAGGTAGAGCGGGGCGCCCTGCTTCGCGGCGACCGGGCCGACGGCCAGCGCGTCGGCGAAGCCGGTGGCGGTCGCGAGGTAGACGGTGTCGCCCAGCTCGGACGGCGGGAAGACGTCGTTGAGGCGTCGGCTGGTGTCGTGGCGGTCCGTCCCGGCGATGCGCGACACGGTGCCGGCGATCTTCGCGGCGCGCAGGTCTGCCTCGACGGCGGTCGAGATCGACGGCGCACCGCCGAGCAGCTGCACGGAGGAGGGGTCGAGTCCGGCGAGGGTGTCGCGGGTCGGCTGGTCGAGGCGCGAGCGGGCGCCGTCGACGAGGAGGACGGGCTCGGCGCGGCGGCCGGCGATCGGAGCGACCGAGAGGGCGTCCGGGAAGTTGGTGCCGGTCGCGACGAAGACGTTCTCGTAGCTGCCGTCGGGGAAGGCGTCCTCGACGATCCGGCGCGAGGTGTCGTAGCGGTCGACGCCCTCGATGCGCTCGGTCGGGATCCCGAGGGCCTTCACCTGCTGGAGCACCGACTCGCTCACGGAGAGGGCGCTGCCGACCACGACGATCCGCTGCGGGGCGAGGCGGCGCAGCTCGGCCGCCACCACGGCGGGCAGGACGCTCGGGTCGGTGAGCAGGAGGGCGCCGCCCTGCTTCGCGGCGGCGGGGCCGGCGCTCAGCGCGTCCGGCCAGTTCGCTCCGCTGGCGAGGTAGACGACGGGGGCGCCGTCGGCGAATCCGGAGGCGGTCACCGCGACGGCGGTCGCGTACCGGTCGGTCCCGGCGAGGCGGGCGACGTCGGAGGAGTAGGCGGACGGGAAGAAGTCGATGCCGCTGCGGCCGCCCGGCGGCACGGAGACGACCGCGCGCTCGTCGAGGCGGGCCAGGCGCGAGAAGTACTGGTCGTCGTAGGCGGGGTACCCCGGCTCCACGAGGCGCAGGAGGTAGTCGCCGGCGGGCAGGGCGAGGTCGCCCGTGTCCCACGCGCGGGCGGCGCCGGGGGCTCCGGTGACGGGGACGGTGTCGAGGAGCGAGTACGTCCCTCCGTCGACCCACCAGGCCTGCACGTCGAAGGAGGGGGAGGAGACGCCGGGGACCGCGTCGGCGGTGATCGATCCGGACAGCTCGGCGCTGCGCAGGAGGGAGATGGCGACGGACTCGTCGGTCCCCCGGGTCGTCCTCGCGGCCTCGGCGACCGGGGTGTCGCCGAACCAGGTCGGGTACCAGTCGTCGCTGCCGATCAGGTTCGCGCGGACGGTGAGGGGCTCGCCGCCGGGAACGGGGAGGGAGAAGTCCGCGCCCGTGTTCGCCTGGGCGACCACGTCCCCTTGGGCGTCCTCGACCTGGACGTAGAAGTACGGGTTCTCGGGGGCGGGGTGCTCCTCATCGGCGTCGCGGAGCGCGATGGTGCCGGACAGGACGACCTCGGCGGCCGCCTCCTGCGCGGCGCTCGCGCCCGGGAGATCGGGGGCGGCGACGGCCGGACCGGCGGCGAGGCCGGCCAGCAGGAGAGCGGAGACGCCGATCGCGGCGAGGGGGCGTGCGGGCACGGCGGGCCTTTCGGCAGGATCCGCGGGAGGCCGCGGCGGACACGGTGTCTGAATGCTAGCCGCCGCCCGCCTCCGGGCGAGGGCGGGTGTCGGCGGGATGGGCCCCCGTCCGGGGGACGATGGTGGTGGATTCCCGGGGCCGCCGGAGGAGTCCGCGCGAGCAGGCTCGCCCCGGCGACCCGGGTCGGATCCCCTACTTGACGACCGCTGCGGTGGCGGCGGAGGTGCGCGTCGCCGTCGTGTAGTCGGCCTTCTTGCCGGTGACGGTCACCGTGATCTTCTTCCCCACCGTGGCGCTGGTCGGCTTGTAGGTGGCGGAGGTCGCCCCGGAGATCGCGGTGCCGTTCGCCTTCCACTGGTAGGTGAGGGCCACCGGCGAGGGACCCCAGGTGCCCGGCTTGGCGGTCAGGGTGGAGCCGACCTTCGCGGTGCCGGTGATCGTCGGGGTCGCGGCGGAGAGGGTGCCCGCCACCACGGCGCTCGTCTTCGCGGAGGTCTTCGTCACGGCGGTGAATCCGGACTTCGACCCCGTGACCGTCACGGTGATCGTCTTGCCGAGAGTGGCGCCGGTCGGCGTGTATGTCGCGGACGTCGCCCCGCTCAGAGCGGTGCCGTTCGCCTTCCACTGGTAGGCGAGGGCGACGGGGGAGGGGCCCCAGGTGCCGGGCTTCGCGGTGAGGGTCGAGCCGACCTTCGCCGTGCCGCTGATGGTCGGCGTCGCGGCGGTGATCGCGCCGCCGGTCACGGCAGCGGTCCCGGAGGAGACCCGCGTGGTCGAGACGTAGCCCGACTTCGAGCCCGTAACGGCGACGGTGATCACCCTGCCCGCGTCGGCCGCGACCGGGCGGTACGTGGTGCCGGTCGCCCCGCTGATCGCGGTGCCGTTCGCGCGCCACTGGTAGGCGAGGGCGACAGGGGAGGGGCCCCAGGTGCCCGCGCTCGCCGTGAGCGTCGAGCCGACCGCGGCGGTGCCGGTGACGGTCGGAGTCGCGGCGGTGAGGGCGGTGCCACCGATGCGCACGACGGTCGATGCCGCCCCGCTGTCGCCTCCGGCGTTGATCGCGCTGACGCTCATCGTGTAGGTGGCGCCCGCCGCCAGGTGCGTGAACGTGAAGGAGCGGGCGGTGGCGGCGACCGTCGTCGACCACGGACCGGCGCCCGCGTTGTCGACGCCGTTGCGCGAGACGCGGTAGCCGGTGATCGCCGGGTTGCCGGCCGACTCCGGAGGCGCCCAGGAGATCGTCGCGGATCGCACGCTGTCGTTCGTGGTGCCGGCGACGCGCGTGGGAACGGAGGGGGCTTCGTACGGGTCGGCGGTGCGGGTGACCGTTGCCGCTTCGCTGGTGCCGATCGCGTTGATCGCCTGAACGGTGAAGGTGTAGGAGGTGTTCGGGCGGAGGTTCGTGAACGTCTGCGAGCGGCGGTCGGCGGAGACGACGGTCGACCAGGGGCCGCTGCCGGACGAATCGGTGCCGTTGCGGGCTACCCGGTAGCCGGTGATATCGCTACCGCCGTCGTTCCAGGGGGCAGCCCAGGTGACGGTGATCGCGGTGCCCGAGGAGTACCCATCGACGTAGTCGGGCGAGAAAGGCGCCGATGTTCCGGTGCCGAAGGTGACACACGACTCCGGGGAGTGCGAGAAATCAGGAGACTCGTTGTAAGGGCGCTCGCTGAGCGACGCTGCCCACACGCAGAATTTGTACCGCTGGAACGGGGCGATATTCAGGTCGACGGACGTGGCGTCGGCGTCGAGGTAGCTATCGTAATCGGGGTACTGGTCCCAGTCGTACTGCGAGTTCAGGTTGTCGAGGTCGTAGTAGTACCGGTCGAAATTGCAGTCTTCACCACCGGCGGAAGGCCTCTCCCAGCGCGCCGTGGCAAGAGACGAGGTCGGATCTGCCGCGACACTCAGATCGCCCGGCGCGGGGACGTCCCAGAAGTGGTAGAGCGACTCCTCGGCGGGGGCGCTCTGGGTGGAAGAGGCGACCAGAGACTCCCCGTCCGTCCCGCCGGAGTATGGAGCGTTCAGGTCCGAGACGCTGGACACCTCGATGTAGTAGTAGTCCCAGGACCGCGGAAGGTCGAACGTCGATGTCGTGGTACGCCCCGTCTCGATCAGCTTTGCGGAGTAGACGTCACCGTCTTCGTAGTAACCCGAATACTGGCTATACACGTGGATCCGATATCCGGCCGTCGCCGACGCGGACGGCGTCCAGGAGACGGTGACCGCATCGGTGCAGTCGTTGTCGGTCACGGTCACGTTCGTCGGCGCAGTCGGCGAGCCCGCGGCCTGGGCCGGGGTCGCGACGAAGAGGGAGAGGAGCAGGGCGAGGAAAAGGGAGACGCTGAGGGTCTTCGTTCGCATGGAGGAGGGCATCCGGATTCGTCGGAGCGAGAAGGCCGACGACTGTCGGGCCGGAGGGATCGTCCCATGCCGCTTATCGCTGCCCTAAGTCCCCCATTCAGGGCAGAATTCGGCGGATTCCACAGATGTCATCAGCGCGATGACAAGAGAGAGGGATAAGGCCTTCTCGCCGAGAGGCGCAACGTCGTCCCTCCGAAAGCCCCTGCCTCAGGGCGAGGAAGAGTAGTCGGGGCCGCAATACAGCGCGTGGCGAGAGCCGCGGCGGTTTTCCGCGCCGCATCCACCGTTCACGCGCGTTCCGTGCGCCCCACGGCGAGAACCGCACGATCCTCGCGTGCAAGACTGGGCGCGAGCGTGCTCCATCCCGTTGCGTCATGCGCGGGGCACGGAGCCACTGGACCCGGTCCGCTCATCCGCATCCTTTCGCAGGAGGACTCGAATGACCGATACCGCCGTGCTCGCCGAGGCACCCGCCCGAACCCCCGTCGCGAAGACGATCCTGATGTGCCGTCCCGAGCACTTCACCGTCGTCTACCGCATCAATCCGTGGATGGACCCGCAGGTCCCCACCGACACCTCCCTCGCCGTCCGGCAGTGGCAGACCCTCTACGACACCTACGCCGATCTGGGCTTCACCATCGAGCTGATCGAGCCCGAGGCCGGACTGCCGGACATGGTCTACGCGGCCAACGGCGGATTCGTGATCGACGGCATCGCCTACGGCGCCTCCTTCACCTACCCCGAGCGCCAGCCCGAGGGCCCGGCGTACATGGACTGGTTCCGCTCGGCCGGCTTCGACGTCCGCGTCCCCGAGGAGGTCAACGAGGGCGAGGGCGACTTCCTCCTCGTCGGCGAGCGGATCCTCGCCGGCACGGGCTTCCGCTCCGCCTCCGACTCGCACGCCGAGGTCGCCCGCGTCTTCGGCCGCGAGGTCGTCACGCTCGAGCTCGTGAACCCGTCGTTCTACCACCTCGACACAGCGATCGCCGTGCTCGACGACACGAACATCGCCTACCTTCCGAGCGCGTTCAGCGAGGAGGGCAACCGCACCCTCCGCGAGCTCTACCCCGACGCGATCCTCGTGTCGGAGGAGGACGCGTCCGTGCTCGGGCTGAACTCCTTCTCCGACGGCCTCAATGTCGTCATCGCGTCCCGTGCGACGGGCTTCGAGCGCCAGCTGCGCGAGCGCGGCTACAACCCGATCGGCGTCGACATGTCCGAGCTGCTGCTCGGCGGCGGCGGCGTGAAGTGCTGCACGCTCGAGCTGCGCCGCTGACCCACTCCCCGTGGTCGGCGACCAGCAGCGCCGACCCACCCTCCACTGTCCACGATCCGTCGCACTCGACGCCGAGTGCGACGACTCCTGGAGAGTCGATCGTCCCCTCAGGAGGAACGACATGAGCATCACCGACACCGACACCGCCCGCTCCGCCGCCCTCATCGCCGCGGAGGAGGAGCACGCCGCCCACAACTACCACCCGCTGCCCGTCGTCGCGGCCACCGGCGACGGCGCCTGGATCACCGACGTCGAGGGCGTCCGCTACCTCGACTGCCTCGCCGCCTACTCCGCTGTGAACTTCGGCCACTCGCACCCGGTGCTGCTGGAGGCGGCCCGCGAGCAGCTCGGCCGCGTCACCCTGACCAGCCGCGCGTTCCACAACGACCGCCTCGGCCCGTTCGTCACGGCGCTCGCCGCGCTCGCCGGCAAGGACATGGTCCTGCCGATGAACACGGGCGCGGAGGCGGTCGAGTCGGGCATCAAGGTCGCCCGCGCCTGGGGCTACCGGGTCAAGGGCGTCGCTCCGGGCCGGGCGAACATCGTCGTCGCGGCGGGCAACTTCCACGGCCGCACGACCACGATCATCTCGTTCAGCGACGACGCGGAGGCGCGCGACGGCTTCGCTCCGTTCACGCCCGGATTCCGCACGGTCCCGTTCGGCGACGCGGAAGCCCTCGAGGCCGCGATCGACGACGACACCGTGGCGGTGCTGATCGAGCCGATCCAGGGCGAGGCGGGCATCGTCGTGCCGCCGGCCGACTACCTCCCGGCCGTCCGCGAGATCACCGCGCGCCGCAACGTCCTCTTCATCGCCGACGAGATCCAGTCCGGCCTCGGCCGCACCGGCGCCACCTTCGCCTGCGACCTGGTCGGAGTCGTCCCCGACGTCTACCTGCTCGGCAAGGCGCTCGGCGGCGGCATCGTCCCCGTCTCGGCCGTGGTCGCGGACGCCGATGTGCTCGGCGTTCTGCAGCCGGGCCAGCACGGCTCCACCTTCGGCGGCAACCCGCTCGCCGCGGCCGTCGGCCTCGCGGTCGTCGAGATGCTCGCGACCGGCGAGTACCAGGCCCTCGCCCGCGAGCGCGGCGCCCAGCTGCACGCCCGCCTCGAGGCGCTGATCGGCCGCGGAGTGGTCGCCGTCCGCGGCGCCGGACTCTGGGCCGGCATCGACATCGACCCGGGGCTCGCCTCGGGCCGCGCCGTCTGCGAGGCCCTGATGGCCCGCGGAGTGCTGGCCAAGGACACCCACGGCTCGACGATCCGCCTGGCGCCGCCGCTCGTGGTCACCGCCGCCGAGATCGACTTCGCCGTCGACGAGCTGGAGGCCGTGCTCGAGTCGCTGCGCTGAGGCGCACCGTCCTCCCTCCGCGAGGTGCCGCTCCGGTCCGCGACACGCCGTGTCCGGCGTGCCCGAACGGCATCCCGCGGGAGGGGGAGGGACGTGTTGAGACGGGACGTCTCGATGGCGCGGCAGGCCGTCGCCGCTCTGCGATACTCGCGCGATGAGCACACCTCTCCCGCCGGAGAACACCCCGCACTCGTCGTCGGCATCGTCGCGTTCCTCGTCGGCCTCGTGCCGGTCTTCGGAGCACTCGTCGGGATCGCCGCCGTCGTCCTGGGCATCCTCGCCCTCCGCCGCGGTCAGTCGAAGGCGATGTCGATCACCGGCGTCGTCCTCGGCGGTCTGGCCGTCCTCGCCTCGCTCCTGACGACGATCGGCTTCGGAGCCGCCGTGAACTCCGCCTCGAGCGACCGCCCGGCGGCCGTGATCGTCGAGTCGTCCGAGCCCACGACCGCTCCCGTCGTGCCGGCCACGGAGGAGGCGGAGGTCGTCGAGACGGCGGAGCCCGCACCCGTCGAGACGGCGGAGCCCGCACCCGTCGAGACGGTCGCCCCTGCCCCGGCGCCTGTCGAGACGGCGGCTGCTGCGCAGGTCTCGCCCGAGTTCGCCTCGGCACTCATCAAGGCGCAGAGCTACTCCGAGATGCTCCACATGAGCAAGGCGGGCCTGTACGGCCAGCTCACCTCCGAGTACGGGGAGCAGTTCTCGCCCGAGGCCGCGCAGTACGCGGTGGACACCGTCTCCGCCGACTGGAACGCCAACGCGCTGGCGAAGGCCAAGGACTACCAGGCCCAGATGGCGATGGCGCCGGAGGCCATCCGCGACCAGCTGACCAGCGAGTACGGGGAGCAGTTCACGAGCGACGAGGCCGACTACGCCATCGCGCACCTGAACGACTAGTCCCACTCGGACCGTCGCGGCACTGCGCGGCCACTGAGCAGGTCCTCCCGGAGCGCGCCGCCGTCCGTCGCCCACGACCCGGGCGACGGAGGGCGGCGGACCACCGGAGCCGGTTCAGGCCAGGACGGCGAGGGTGACGGGGAGCGCCTCGCTCCACCTGCCGGTCAGCCGCTCCTCGCCCTCGAGGAACGGCGGCGCGAGGACCCGCGCGAGGACGAGAGTCAGACCGTCGGCCGAGGTCGTGGTGGTCCGTGCGTCGCTGCGGACGAGCACCGTCGACGGCGGCCCGGACGCTCCGGCGCCTGATCCGCTGCCCTGCACCGTCGCGGTCGGCGGGCGGACGATGCGCTGCCCGTCCTCCTCGAAATGCTGCTCGACCTCCCGGGCGCCGGGGCGGATCGCCGTGGCGAAGGCGGCGATCGCGACGGGGTCGCCGGCACCGTCGTAGACCCAGCGACGACCGAGGACGGTGTGCTCGACGGTCGCGAGGAGATGCGCGTCACCGCCGGCGAGAGGCGAGCCGCGGTAGGTCAGCGGCACTTGGAGCGGCGGCTGCCCGGTCGACTGGACGATCAGCGTCTCCACTCCCACCTCGCCATCGGGGTCGTCGAACCGGTAGGCGCCGAGCAGCGTGAATCCGCCGCCCTCGCACCAGGGCTGCGTCGGCGCCCATGCCTCCACGATCTCGAGCTTCCCGGGGGTGATCGTCGCACGGTGCAGAAGGGCCATGCACCGAGAGTAGAGCCGGCCGATCCGTCCGGAGGAGTGCCCGTCAGCGAGCGGCGCCCGCCGTCGCCGACTCGGGCAGGCTGCTCATCGGGAGCGTGTACTCGCCCTTGAGTGCCGAGATCCAGACGGTGGTCGGGGCGACGGCGGCGAAGTTCGAGTTGAGCAGCGCCATCAGCGTGGTGTGCAGGGAGTGCGCGTCGATGGAGCCGGCGTCGTTCGCGATCGCGATCGCGCCCGTCGCGTCCGAGAGGACCTCGGCGCGGAGCCCGTGCGTCTCGGCCTCGGCGGCCGAGGCGAGGATGCAGTTGTTGGTCATGTAGCCGACGAGGGTGATCGTGTCGACGTCGTGCTCGCGGAGCCAGTCGAGCAGGTCGGTCCCCGCGAAGACCGTGCCGAACTGCTTCGTGACGTTCTTCCAGGAATCCGAGCGGCGCTTCTCGATCTCCGGGTGCAGCGCGAAGGACGGACCCGACGGGTCGAAGATCGGCGCTCCCTCGCCCGCGCTGTGCTGGACGACGGCGATCGGGAGGCCCGCGGCGGCGGCGGAGTCCAGAGCGGCGGCGATCCTCGGCAGCGACTGCGCGTGCGGCGGGTACTGGATCTCGAGCGGACCGCTGAAGTACTCCTGCTGCACGTCGACGAGGATCAGTGCGCGGCGCGGTGTGGTCATGAGGTGCTCCCATCGGTGGCGGACGTCCCCGATCCTCCCGCTCGGGGCTGGGAGCGGCGGTCAGCCACGCGGCCCGCGACCCGGTCGTGGGCGCAGGCCCACACCTCCTCGTGCTCGAGCGGAGTGAGGACGCCGGCGTCGAGCAGCCGGTCGGCCCGCCGCAGCACGGCCGCGATCGCCGCCTGCTCGGCGACGGCGGGGGAGTCGACGTCCGCGATCACGAGCCGGCGGGCGCAGGCCCGGCGGAGGCGGCGGGCCGAGAGGAGCAGGAGCGACGCGGTCGGCAGGGCGAGCGCGGCCAGCAGGAGGAGCGGCAGCCGGTCGAGCGCGAGCGTCCCGACGGCGCCGGCGGCCGTCACGGCCACGACCAGCTGCGGACCGGCCGCGTGAAGGCGGAGCCACCTCCGCTCCTCGACGGAGGTGCCGGGCGCGAAGACGACGAGCTCGCTCCGGACGACGCCGTACCGGCTCGCGCCGACGGTGTGGCGGCCCCAGCGGGGACCGGCGTCGAGGAGGCGGAGGAGCAGGTGCACGAGCGCCATCGTCGGCCCGCGACGGCGGGTGCGAGGGGATCCTGACGGAACGCGGACGCGCACCGGGCCGATCCGCACGGTCCGCTCGCGCGACGCTCACGATGCCCTCACGACCCCCTCACGACGCGGGATCGCGCGTCGACGTCCCTCCCCAGCCGATTACCCGTGAGGAAAGCGTGAGGATCCGCTCATTCCGGGCGGGCGCGCTCCTCACGGCGAGTAGAAACATCCAGTGACCTCTTCCGTCGTCCGTGGCGACCCCGACGCCCTCGAACCCTCCCCCCTCTCCTCCGCGCGCGCGGGCGGGGTGAAGGCGTGGCTCCTCGAGGGCCTCCGCGACGACTCCGGAGCCCACCCCGGCCCCCACGCGGCCACCGGCAGGACGCACTCCTGGTGGCGCGTCATGTGCCTCACGGGTGTCGACTACTTCTCCACCCTCGGCTACCAGCCGGCGATCGCGGCGCTCGCCGCGGGCCTGGTCTCGCCGCTCGCGACGATCGTCCTGGTGGTGCTGACGCTCCTCGGCGCGCTCCCCGTCTACCGCCGCGTGGCCCGCGAGAGCTTCCGCGGCGAGGGGTCGATCGCGATGCTCGAGCGCCTGCTGCCCTGGTGGGGCGGCAAGCTCTTCGTGCTGGTGCTGCTGGGGTTCGCGGCCACCGACTTCATGATCACGATCACCCTCTCGGCGGCCGACGCGACGGCGCACGCGGTCGAGAACCCGTTCGCCCCCGCCTGGTTCCACGGGGCGGAGGTGCCGCTCACGCTGGGGCTGATCGCCCTGCTGGGGATCGTGTTCCTGCGCGGGTTCCGCGAGGCCATCTCGATCGCGGTCGTGCTCGTGGCCGTGTTCCTCCTGCTCAACGCGATCGTGATCGCCGTGGCGATCGGGCACGTGGCCGAGAACCCCGTCGTCATCGGCGACTGGTGGTCGGCGCTCACGACCCAGCACGGGAATCCGCTGATCATGGTCGGCATCGCGCTCATCGTGTTCCCCAAGCTCGCGCTCGGGCTCTCCGGCTTCGAGACCGGGGTCGCGGTCTTGCCGCAGATCCGCGGCGACGCGGGCGACACCGAGGACGCCCCCGTCGGCCGCATCCGCGGGGCGAAGCGGCTGCTCATCACCGCCGCCGTCACGATGTCGGCGTTCCTCATCACCTCGAGTTTCGTCACCACGCTGCTCATCCCGCAGGCGCAGTTCCAGCCGGGCGGCGAGGCCAACGGCCGCGCGCTGGCCTACCTCGCGCACGAGTACCTCGGCGAGGGCTTCGGCACGGTCTACGACGTCGCGACGATCTGCATCCTCTGGTTCGCGGGCGCCTCCGCGCTGGCCGGCCTGCTCAACATCGTCCCGCGCTACCTGCCCCGCTACGGCATGGCTCCGCAGTGGGCCGGCGCCGTCCGTCCGCTCGTGCTGGTCTTCACCGTCGTCGCCTTCGTCATCACGATCCTCTTCCGCGCCGACGTCGACGCGCAGGGCGGGGCCTACGCGACCGGCGTGCTGGTGCTGATCACCTCCGCGTCCGTCGCGGTGTTCCTCTCGGCGAAGCGCAGGAAGCAGCGCAAGCGCGCCGTGGGCTTCGCGGTCATCGCGCTGGTCTTCGTCTACACGACGGTCGTGAACGTGGTCGAGAGGCCCGACGGCGTGAGGATCGCGGCGGTCTTCATCGTCGGCATCCTCGCGGTCTCGCTCGTCTCGCGGGTGCACCGCTCGTTCCAGCTGCGCGCCACCTCCGTGGTGTTCGACGCCGCCGCGATCGACTTCCTCACCACTGACGCCGACGACTACGGCGTGATCCGCATCCTCGCGAACGAGCCCGACGACGGCTCCGAGGCGGAGTACCGGGACAAGCTGGCGGAGGAGCAGCGCGACAGCAACCTGCCGATGCGCGGCCCGGTGCTCTTCCTCGAGGTGCACACCACCGACTCCTCCGACTTCGAGGAGGACCTGGTCGTGCAGGGCCGCGTCTGCCACGGCTTCCGCGTGCTGACGGTGACCAGCGGCAACATCCCGAACACCATCGCCACGGTGCTGCTCGAGATCCGCGACCTCACCGGCGTGATCCCGGACGTCTACTTCGAGTGGACCGAGGGCGGCCCCATCTCGAACATGTTCCGCTTCCTCATCACCGGCACCGGCGAGGTCGCCCCCGTCACCCGCGAGGTCCTCCGCCGCGCGGAGTCCCGCCGCGACCGCCGGCCGGGCGTGCACGTGGGCTGACGCCTGCTGCGAGGCGGGGGCGTGGCGCCGCGGGACGTCGCCGACCCACCGCTCCCTCGGCGACGCACCGCGGCAGGAGCGGTGCGTCGGCGGAGGAGGCGGTGTCCCGGCGCGCGGCGGCCCCGTAGCGTGGACGCGGGCGCCCGTCGGGGCGCCGACACCGACGAACGGACGACGATGACCCTCGAGGACCAGCGCGCGCACATCCTGACCGGCGCCGTGTACGACGACATGACCCCCGAGCTGGTCGCCGCGCGCGAGCGGGCTGTCCTCGCCTCGAACGCGTACAACGCGAGCTTCGGGCGCCCATCGGTCGAGCGGGAGGCTCTGCTCCGCGAACTCGTCGCCTCCGTGGGCGCGGACGCGCACCTCGAGCCGACGTTCCGCTGCGAGTTCGGGTTCAACATCACGATCGGCGACCGCTTCTACGCGAACTTCGACTGCATCCTGCTCGACGGCGCCCCCATCACGATCGGCGACGACGTGCTGTTCGGCCCCCGCGTCGCGATCTACACGTCGAACCACGCCCTCGACCCGGCCGAGCGCGCCGCCGGCGCCTGCACCGCGAAGCCGGTCGTCGTCGGCGACGGCGTCTGGATCGGCGGCGGCGTCACGATCAACCAGGGCGTCACCATCGGCGACGGGGCCGTGATCGGCTCGGGCAGCGTCGTCACCCGCGACGTCCCTCCGCTCACCATCGCGGCCGGCGTCCCCGCCCGCGTCCTCCGCTCGATCACCCCCGACGACCGGACCGGCTACCGCCCGGCCCACTGACGGCGGCCCACGCCGGCCCCGAGACGCCGGCTCCGAGACGCCTCGGAACGGCTCCCGGCCTCGCGGCGATCCGCCCTCAGGACTTCACGGTCGACAGGGGCTCGGTGATGCTCTCGAGGCTGCGGCGCTCGGCGTCCACGCCGAAGATCAGGGCGATCACGCCGCCGAGGATCATCACGGCGGCGCCGACGAAGTAGCCGATCGTCAGCGGACCGCGGTCGCTGCCGTCGCCGATCAGGGCGCCGTAGAGGGCGGGGGCGACCGCCCCGGCGATCTGGCCGAGGGTGAAGAAGTACGAGATCGCCTGGCTGCGCAGCTCGAGGGGGAAGATCTCGCTCACGGTGAGGTAGGCGCTCGAGGCTCCGGCGGAGGCGAAGAAGAACGACACGCACCAGAGGATCGTCTGCGTGGTCGCGGTCAGGACGTCCATGCTGAAGAGGACCGCCGAGACGGCCAGGACCGCTCCCGAGACACCGTAGGTGAGGAAGATCATCTTCCGCCGGCCCCACACGTCGAACAGGTGGCCGAGCACCAGCGGCCCGACGAGGTTGCCGATCGCGAACGGGAAGAAGAAGTACGAGATCGCGCTCTGCTCGACTCCGTAGAAGTTCTCGAGCACCAGCGCGTAGGTGAAGAAGATCGCGTTGTAGAGGAACGACTGGGTGATCATCATCGTCGCGCCCACCAGCGTCCGCTTCGGGTACTGCCGCAGCAGCACCCGGGCGATGGTGCGGAACGGGATGCTCTCCGTCGCCTTCACGGTGATCGCCTTCGCGTCGTCGACAGGCTCGAGCACGCCGCCCTCCGCCTCCACTCGGCGCTCGATCTCGTCGACGGTGCGCTCCGCCTCCTCCTCGCGGCCGTGCGTCATCAGCCAGCGGGGGCTCTCGGGGATGTGGCGGCGGAGGTAGATGATCGCCAGTCCGAGGATCGGGCCGAGGAAGAAGCCGAGGCGCCAGCCGACGTTCTCGGCGAAGAGCGCGTCGTTCAGGAAGAACAGGTTGGCCGCGGAACCCAGAGCCGCGCCGCCCCAGTACGTGCCGTTGATCGCGATGTCGACGCGGCCGCGGTACTTGGAGGGGATGAGCTCGTCGATCGCGGAGTTGATCGCCGCGTACTCGCCGCCGATCCCCATGCCCGCGAAGAAGCGGAACACGGCGAGGAAGACGTAGTTCGGCGCGAGTCCCGCCAGGCCGCTGGCGACCAGGTAGATGACGAGCGTCAGGATGAACAGCTTGCGCCGCCCGAGCTTGTCGCTCAGCCGCCCGAAGATCAGGGCGCCCGCGATCTGTCCGCACAGGTAGATCGTGCCGAGCAGGCCTACCTCGAAGGCCGAGAGCCCGAACTCCTTCGCGAAGCCGGCGGAGGCGACGATCTGGATCTCGAGTCCGTCCAGCACCCACGAGAAGCCGAGGCCGACGACGATCGACCAGTGGAAGCGGGTCCAGGGGAGCCTGTCGATGCGGGCGGGCACGAGGCTCCGGACCGGGCCGCGCGGACTGGTGGATGTCGACATGGCGAGCGCCTTCCTGTCGCCCCGGCGTCGTTGCGGAGGAACGCTGTCCCGAGCGCGGCGAGACGACACTAGACCCGCGGGCGGCTCCATATCGCCGGGCTATTCACCCCTTGTCACGGACCGCCGAGCGGGTGTATTCCGGGGACCGGTGCCCACCCGGGGGCGGAGCGCGGCGCGGAGCTCATCGGCCCGGATCCGGGGCGAGGCGCGGTGGACGCGAGCCCGGATCCGTCCCGCGGGGCCTGACACCGCCCGCCTCCTCGGCCTAGCGTGGAGGCATGATCGACGCGACGCCCGCGGGCACCCCCACCTACGTCCTCAGCGAGGGGCCCGTCTGGGATCCGGACACCGCCCGCCTCACCTGGGTCGACATCGAGGCCGGCGCGGTCCTGTCCGCCCCCGTCACCGCGGAGGGGATCGGAGCGATCTCGCGCACCGACGTCGGCGAGCAGGTCGGCGCCGCGCTGCCCCTGGGCGACGGGCGGACGCTCGTCGCGCTGACCCGACGGCTCGCGATCCTGGAGGTCGACGGCTCCCTCACGCGCGGCTCCGAGCTGCTGCCGGAGGGGCACCGCTTCAACGACGGCACAATCGACCCGCAGGGGCGCCTCCTGGTCGGCTCGCTGACCCTCGGCGAGTCGGCGGGCGACGACGTCCTGCTGCGCATCGAGCACGACGGATCCGTCACCGTGCTCGACGACGACCTGCGGCTCTCGAACGGACTCGGCTTCTCGCCGGACGGCTCTGTGCTGTACTCGGCCGACACCGAGTCGGGCGTGATCCACCGCCGCTCCTACGCGGACGCCGAGCACGGCCCGCGCGAGCCCTTCGTCGAGCTCGAGGAGGGCGTGTTCGCCGACGGACTGACCGTGGACGCCGACGGCCGCGTGTGGGTCGCGGTCTGGGGCGGGAGCGGCGTTCGAGTGTTCGAGGCCGACGGCAGCCAGGGCGAGGGCGAGGGCATCAGGATCGACGCCCCGCACTCCTCCAGCATCGCCTTCGCGGGCGAGGACCTGGACATCGCGGTCGTCACCTCCGCATCACGCGACCTCTCGGCGGACGAGCGGGCGCGTCATCCGCACGCCGGTGGACTGTGGATCGCGCAGCCCGGAGCCCGCGGCCGCGCCGCCACGCGCTGGGTGGAGGGCCCTCTGCCCTAGGGGCGGCCGGTCGCCCGTCAGACGGCGGGCGCCGTCGGCGGGCTCGGCTCCGACGCGGGCTGCGGCACGAGGGTCAGCCGCGAGATGCGGTAGCGGTCCGTCTCGGCCACGCGGAGCAGGTGGTCGCCGACGAGGACGGAGTCGCCCACCACGGCCACGCGGCCGATCCGGTCGAGGACGAACCCGCCGACCGTCTCGTACGGGCCCTCGGGCAGCTCGATGCCCAGCTGCTCCGCCAGGTCCTCGAGGATCATCCCGCCGTCGACGTCGTGCAGCTGCTCGGCCGCCTTCGCGTCGACCGCCTGGCGGGCGCCGTCGTACTCGTCGTAGATCTCGCCGACGAGCTCCTCGAGCAGGTCCTCCAGCGTGATGATGCCGTCGGTTCCCCCGTACTCGTCGATGACGACGGCGATCTGGTGGCCGTCCTGGCGCATGGTGCGCAGGGCCGCGAGCACCTTCGTCGTGCCGGGGACCGCGAGGATCGGGCGGGTGATGTCGGCGACGCTGCTCGCGGTGCCGGCGCGACCCGCCTCCGGGAACGCGGACATCAGGTCGCGCACGTGGACGAAGCCGAGCACGTCGTCGAAGTCGTCGCCGACCACCGGGTAGCGCGAGTGCGGCTGGTCGAGGACCGCCGCGTAGCCCTCGGCCACGCTGAGCGCGCCGCGGAGGAAGTCGACGTCCGGCCGCGGGCGCATCACCTCGGCGACGCGGCGGTCGTCCGCGCGGAAGATGTCGGTGAGCAGCCGGCGGCTGTCCTCGTGGATCTCGGTGTTGCTGGAGATCATGTCGCGCACCTCGTCGGCCGAGACGCTCTCGCCCTTCTCGCGCGGGTCGGCGCCGAGGAGGCGGACGACGGCGTCGGTCGAGACGGACAGCAGCCAGATCACGGGGCGCATCAGGCGCGCGAGGGCGTTGAGCGGGGGCGCGAGGGCCTTGGTGAACGCGACGGACTTCTGCATCGCCAGGCGCTTGGGGACCAGCTCGCCCAGCACCAGGGAGAGGTACGCGATGACGAGGGTCATCAGGATCAGGGCGACGGTCGAGGCGGCGGAGGCCGAGAGGCCGAGCGACTGCAGCGGCGGCACGAGGTCGGGCGCGATGGTCGAGGCGCCGTACGCCGACGAGAAGAAGCCGGCGAGCGTGACGCCGATCTGGACCGCGGAGAGGAACGTGTTGGGGTTGCGGACGAGCTCGGCGATGCGCCGGCCGCGCTCGCTGCCGGCCTCGATCGCGCGGACCTGGCTCTCGCGGAGGCTGACGATGGCCATCTCGGTGCCCGCGAAGACGCCTCCGAGGAGGACGAACAGCACGACGAGGCCGATGTTGAGGAGGGTGTCGAGATCCACGCCGACCAGAGTAGGGATGCCGGCCGTGAGAACGCCTCGTGGACTCTCAGGGAGCGGGGGCGGGCGGAACGACGCCCCGCCCGCCCGCTCAGGACGCGTCGGCCGGGCGCACGCCGATCGTGAGGATGAGGTTCGCGTAGATGCGGCGGTCGCCCGAGGCGATGGTGAGCGCGACGTCGGGGGTGCGCGCCTCGGCGTAGAAGGCGTGCCGCTCGAGCGAGGTGAAGGGGACGCCGTCGAGGGACCGGCGGAAGGCGTCCTGCGCGGGGACGTCGATCCCGGGCGCGGGGGTCATGACCGTCGCCTCCTCGACGACGATCGCCGAGAGCAGGGCGTCGAGGATCTCGTCGACGGTCAGCATGTCGGGCCGGAGGTTCAGGTGCACCAGGGCGGAGTTCGGTCCGAGCGTGGTGCCGACGGGGTAGTTGCCGTCGGCGATGAGCACGCGGGAGCCATGGCCCGCGCGGGCGAGCGCCTGCAGGATCTCGGGGTGGAGGAGGGTCGTGGTCAGCAAGAGGAGCTCCTAGAGGTCGTGGAGGTGGGCGACGGACGAGCCGGCGAGCAGGCGCCCGGGAAGCCTCCGCTCCTGGGGGCCGGGCTGCTCCGCCCCGGAGTCGAGGCGGAGGCGGACGAGGGCGGCGGCCTCGGCGGCGATCGCCTCCGTCGGCTGGGCGATCGTGGTCAGGTGCGGGCGGACCACGCGGGCCAGCTCGATGTTGTCGAAGCCGACGACGGAGAGGTCCGTCGGCACGCGCAGTCCGGAGTCGCCGAGGGCGATCAGGGCGCCGACCGTCAGCTCGCGGTTGCTCGCGAACAGGGCGGTCGGCCGGGGGCTCAGGGCGAGGATCCGCTCGACGGCGGCGACTCCGCTCTCGACCGTCAGGGGGCCGCGCACCACGGCGTCGGCGGCGGGGTGGACGCCGCGCTCGGCCAGGGCGGCGAGGAAGCCGGCGGTCCGCTCCCGGGTGGAGGACACTCCGTCCTCCCCGCCGAGCACCGCGATCGAGCGGTGGCCGTGGTCGAGGAGGTGGCGGGCGGCGGAGGCGCCGGCGCCCGCGTTGTCGAGCGCGACGCGATCGGTGACCAGTGCGTCGTCGATCCAGTCGACGGCCACCACGGGGGTGCCCTCCTCGGAGGCGCGGCGCAGCGCGTCGACGTCGCCCGCGGACGGCACCGCCACGATCCCGTCGACCATCTTCTCGAGCAGCAGGTCGACCGCGGCTCCCGGCTCGGGGCGGCTCACGCCGACCAGCACGCCGATGCCCTCCTCGCGCAGGGCCCGCTCGAGGCCCGCGATGATCGAGAGGTGGAACTCGTTGTCGAGGGCGGGCAGCAGCACCCCGACCGTGCGGGAGCGCCGCGAGCGCAGGCCGCGCGCGAAGCCGTTGACGCGGAAGCCGACCTCGGCGGCTGCCGCCTCGATCGCCGCCCGGTTCTCGGGGCGCACGGGGAGCCCGTTGTAGTGCTTCGAGATGGTCGAGAGCGAGAGGCCGGTCAGCCGCTGCAGGTCCTTGTAGGTGGCCACGTCACAGGGTGGCGCGGGGAGAGCCGTAGCCGCTCCAGCCCGGGATCGTGCCGTCGGCGTCCCACAGGTCGAGCCAGCCGGAGCTGCCGGGCCAGAGGAAGACCTGGCCCTTGATCAGCCGGTTGTTGCGCTCGGCGCCGCGCAGCGCCTCCTGCTCCTCGGCCGTGAGCACCAGGGAGGCGGCGGCCAGGTTCGCCTCGATCTGCTCCGGCTTCACCGCGAACGGGATCGGGATCTGGCCGCGGTTCACCGCCCAGGCGAGGCACACGACGGCCGGATGCACGCCCCGCTCGTCGGCGATCGCCCGCACCGCGGGGTGCTCGATGTCGACGATGTCGCCCTCCACCCGGTCGCGCTCGGGCCGCGACGGCGAGCCCAGCGGCGAGTAGCCGATCGGCTGGATGCGGTGGTCGAGGCAGAAGCGGAACAGCTCCGGCTGCTGGAAGCAGGGGTGCAGCTCCATCTCGTTCAGCTGCGGGGCGATGCGGACGTCGGCGAGGATCCGCTCGAGCTTGGGGATGGTGACGTTGGAGGTGCCGAGGTGCCGGACGAGGCCCCGGTCGACCAGGCTCTCGAGCGCGCGCCAGGTCTCGAGGAACGCCTCGTGGACGTACGGGCGGGCGTGCGGATCGCGTGCGTCGGTCTCGGCGTGCGGCGGGTGGTGGTTGGGGAAGGGCCAGTGCACGAAGACGGCGTCGAGCACGTCGAGGCCCAGGTCGGCGAGCGAGCGCTCGACGGAGGCGACGGCCGCCGCGGGCTCGTGCGCGTCGTTCCAGATCTTCGACATGACGAAGAGCTCGTCGCGGTCGACTCCGGAGTCGGCGATCGCCCGGCCGACGCGCGGCTCGTTGCCGTAGACGGTGGCGCAGTCGAGGAGGCGGAAGCCGGCGCGGAGGGAGTGCTCGACCGCGAGGCCGACGGTCTCGGCGTCGTAGCGGTCGGAGCCGAACGTCCCGGCGCCGATCGCGGGGATGCGGCTGCCGCTCGCGAGGACGCGGTGGCTCGGCGGAGTGGGGGCCATGCGGATCCTCCTGGTGCGGCGGCGGGGGCGAAACGTTGCGCTTCACGGTAGGCGGGGGAGGGTAGCGGCGTCAACGATGCTGTGGACCGATGTGCGTAACGTTTCGTGCAGTGGGTGCTTTCGTCCTCCGTTCCTGCCCCGCCCCCCTCGAAACGCCGATAGTCGTCGCACTCGTGCGCGACTGCGACGACTACTGGACTCTCGAGCCGCGCGCTCGGCTCGCTCGCGCGAGAACGCAGGAGCCGCCGCACTCGAGGTCGACTGCGACGACTCCTGGACTGTCGAGAAGAGCCCCGCCCCTCCGCTCAGACCAGCCGGCGCGACTCCTCCGTGACCACGCGGAACCAGCGCGCGCCGTAGCCGTCGAGGTTCACCGACACGGCGCCGTCCTCGTCTAGCGGGAGCGACTCGCCGCCGAGGGAGTCGACCAGCCGCGCCCCGGCGGGGGTGTCGGGGAGCGTCAGGTGCGCCGTGCGCGGGTTCGACGCCAGGTTGTGCACCGCGACGGTCGTGCCGGTCGACACGGACATCCGGTGCGCGAGCACGCTCGGCTCGTCGCAGGGGAGGTGCGTGTACTCGCCCCAGCCGATCTCCGGCGACCGCCGGTACAGCCAGGCGAGGCCCTTCACGTGGGCCAGGAGGGAGTCCGGATCCTGGAGCTGCGCGGCCGCGTTCACGTGCTCGGGTCCGAAGCCGCCGCCGGGAGGGGCGGCGATCAGGTCGGAGGCATCGGCGCGCGAGAACCCGCCGTTGGCGGCGCTGCTCCACTGCATCGGGGTCCGCACGGCGCTGCGGCCCGGGATGTCGGCGTTCTCGCCCATCCCGATCTCCTCGCCGTAGTACAGCACCGGGGTCCCGGGCAGCGAGAAGACGAGGCTGTGGACCAGGCGGACGCGGCGCGGGTCGCCGTCGACCATCGGCGGGAGGCGGCGGACGATGCCGCGCCCGTGGATCCGCTGCGACTGCTCCGGAGCGAACGCCGCGAAGACCTCGTCGCGCTCGTCGTCGCTCAGCTGGTCGAGGGTGAGCTCGTCGTGGTTGCGCGCGAAGTTCGCCCACTGGCTGCCGACGGAGATCTCGGGGCGGCTCGCGAGCGCCTCGACGAGCGGCGCCGCCTCCTCCCGGGCCAGCGCGAGGTAGAGGCGCTGATTGCCGATGAAGTCGAACTGCATCGACAGCTCGTCCGCGTCCTCGCCGCCGAAGAAGCCGAGCTGCTCCTCGCGGGTCACGTTGACCTCGCCCAGCAGCATCGCCTCGCCGGAGCGCCGCGAGACGAAGCGGCGCAGCAGGCGCAGCCACTCGTGCTCGTCGCGTTCGCCGGGCTCGATCAGGTAGGGCACCGCGTCGACCCGGAAGCCGTCGACGCCCAGCTGCAGCCAGAACCCGATGAGCTTCGCGATCTCGTCGCGCACGGCCGGGTTCTCGGTGTTGAGGTCGGGCTGGTGCCGGTAGAAGTGGTGCAGGTAGTACTGGCCCGCCTCCTCGTCGCGGAACCAGACGCCGTCCTCCGCGTCCGGGAACACGTTCGCGGGCTGATCGGCGGGCGGCTCGTCGCGCCAGACGTAGTAGTCGCGGTACGGGCTGTCGGGGGAGGAGCGGGCGGCCTGGAACCAGGGGTGCTGGTCCGAGGTGTGGTTGACGACGAGGTCGACGATCAGGCGCATCCCGCGGTCGTGGGCGGTCCGGATCACCTCGACGACGTCGCCGTGGTGCCCGAAGCGCTCGTCCACTCCGTAGAAGTCGCTGATGTCGTAGCCGTTGTCGCGGCCGGGGGACCGGTAGAACGGCGCGAGCCAGAGGCAGCTGACGCCGAGCTCGGCCAGGTAGTCGATCCGGTGGACGAGGCCCTCGAGGTCGCCGACGCCGTCGTCGTCCCAGTCCATGAACGTCTTCACGTCGAGGTTGTAGAAGACGGCGGTGCGCCACCACAGGTCGCTGGTGTCGGTGACCCTCATGCGCGGGGCTCCGGGCGGGAGGAGGCGGAGGGTGCGGGGGTGAGTGGCGCGGGCGCGGTTGTGAGCGTGCGGGTGGCGGCGGTGCGGGTGGCGGCGTGCGGGTGCTCGTGATGCGTCACGGAGG
>NZ_PSWG01000013.1:0-85721 GCF_002931195.1 Rathayibacter sp. AY1C2
GAAGCAGGCGCCGCCGCCGATGGTGGTGCGGCCCGCTCCGAAGAGCACCGAGGAGCAGCTCGCCGACCCCGAGCCGCCGCGTGCGCATCCTCGCCGTCGGAGCCGCGCTCGCCCTCGCCGCCGCGCTGCTCCCGGCGCAGGCCGCCGCCGCCGCCACTCCCGCCACCCTCTCGGTGCTGAGCCTCGGCGACTCCATCACCCAGGCCTACGGGACCTGCGGCTCCTTCGCGGACTGCCCCCGCAACAACTGGTCCACCGGCACCAGCTCCTCCGTGAACTCCTTCGCCTCCCGCTTGCGGACCGCGCTCCCCGGCACCACCGTCACGACCGCGAACTTCGCCACCACCGGCGACGTCGTCGCGCAGGTCCCCTCGCGGATCGACGCCGCGGTCGCCGCCGGCGTGCGGCCGGACGTCGTCACCCTGCTCATCGGCGGCAACGACCTCTGCTCGCCCGACAACCGCGTCGCCTCCGACGGCTACACGATGACCCCGGCGAGCACGTTCCGCACCGGAGCCTCCGCCGCGATCACGAAGATCCGCACCACGTGGCCCTCCGCCCGCATCGTCCTCTCGTCGATGCCGAACGTGGCCTCCGAGTGGTCGGTCGTGAAGACCGGAGTCGGCGCGCTCGTCTGGGCGGGCGGCGACCTCTGCCGGACCACGCGCGGCGTCAGCTCCACCGGCCGCAGGCTCAGCAGCACCGCCGCTGCCGCCTCCGCCGCTGCCGCGAAGACGCGGACGACGCAGTACAACACCGCGCTGCAGACGGCGTGCAGCGCCGCCGGTCAGCTCTGCGACTGGGACGGCGGAGCGCTCACCGCGACCCCCGTCACCAGGGGCCTGATCGGGACCACCGACTACTTCCACCCGAGCGTCGCGGGTCAGGCGAAGATCGCCTCGATCCAGTGGGCGGCGTCGAACTTCTCGAAGTAGCGGCCTCCGGAGCGGCCGCTCACGCGTCGAGCGGCCGCTCACCCTCGCGGCGGCGACGCTGCTCCTCGGCGAGCCGCGCGTAGTGCGCCTCCTCGCGCTCGAGGTCGGCGAGCTGCTCCTCGGTGCTCTTCGGAGCGGGCCGCACCACCATCGGCGGCGGCGCCTGCTTCCGGCGGCGGGGCACTCGGCCGCCCGGCACGAAGGATCCGCCGTCGCCGCGCTTCCAGTCGTGCCCGAGCAGGAACCACAGCGAGACGCCGATGAGCGGGAGGAAGAAGATCAGCAGGATCCACACGATCTTGGGCAGGTTCTTGATGATGTTGTCCGGCTGCCGTACGACGTCGACCAGCGCGAGCACGGTCAGGACGATGATCAGCAGCGAGAAGACGAACCCCATGCAGACGAGGGTACGACGCCGCCGCGCGAGCAGAGTGCTACTCGGAGAGTCGCATCACGACTCCGGCGTCGAACACTCCGCGGTCCGCTCCTTTCCTCTCGCGCACCGCTTCGACCTCGCTCCAGGCCACTCCGAGCTCCGACGCGAGCGCATGCAGGACTTCCGCGACGTCCGCCAGCTCTTCGACGGACGGGGCAGCCAGGACCTCGTCGCATTCCTCCTTCAGCTTCGCCAGGAGCCAGGCCCGCCGCTCGCCGGCATCGACGGATCTGAAGCGCGCGTCGACACCGAGACCCCAAAGCAGTGCCGGTACACCGTCTCGGACGAGCTTCTCCCTCGTCATGTCAGCAGCCGGACGAGCTCTGATGCTGACGCGACGGACCCGCCCGCGTCGACGTCGGGGGCCCGGAGAGCGTCGACTGCACCACGGACATCGCTCCACGGAGGACGGTCTCCGGTCACATCGACGGCCGGGCCCCATCGAGTACCCTCCGCTGAAAGTGGACCGAGCACCTTCCCCCACCCCGACAACTCCACCCGATACCCGTTCGAACGCCTCTCCGGATTGTGACCTGGAAGAATGACGGCTGGCACCCCTGATGCCACGCACGTCGTCGCGATTCCATGTCCTCCGTGATGCACGACGGCAGCCAGCTCCGGAAACACTTCTTCGAGATCCCAGAGAGCCGCGACGTGGATGGCGTCCGGGACATGTCGATATGAATCCGCTGACGCCTGGTCTCCGGTCGCCACATAGATTTCTCCTTCCCAGTTCTCGAAAGCGTGCAGGAACTCCGAGTCGATTCCTCCTACCGTCCGATAGAACAGCAACCCGGATCCATGCAGACCCGCTTTGACCGGTCCGAGAACGCCAGTGAAAACCACTTCTCTCATACCGACGCGGCTCTCCATTACGTCAAGACTCGGCGCACTCGGTATTGCGATCAGCCCGCGTTCGAACAGTTCTCGAACATCTCGATCGACCAGGGGAAGCCCTCGCCGCCCAAGAGCCTCGTTGACCGCCATGAGCGGTCCGGTCCAGATCTCGGACACTCCCTCGCCCTGATAGCGGTAGCCGACGAGCTGATTGTCTTGGCATAGCGTGACGATCGGGATGGAGAGCGAAGCGCAAGCTACGATCATCGACAATCGGTTATCGTTGATCACCCGGTCCGGCCTGAACCGCTGGAGCACAGCGACGTCAGCAACGACTGCTTTATCGAACACGCCAGGATCTCCCCATTCTGCCCATGGGTCGATGTCTGCGACACCTTCGCGGTAATAGGCCGTCGTGAAGATTCCCGCCTTCGAGACCAATCGATCGTGCACCGCATTCTGCCGACCGAGTAGAACACAGTCCCAACCCGCGGAGTGAAAAGCCCGACCTATGGCTACCAGGCGCGTGACGTGGCCGTTCCCCCTTCCCCACGAGACATGCAGTACAACGGGGCGCTTCATGTCGCCCTCGCAAACCGAAAATTCTCAACGAGCGCGACGACAGTCGAATGCGATGCAGCGGCGACCAGGCCCACCTCTTCTCCCGCGAGAGCGAGTTCCCAGTCGGCGAGATCTGGAGTTGCGTTCGCTCGCGCGATCACCGTACGCAGGTGATGCGGAGGAAGAGAGCGCGTCAATGGCGCGACGACCTTTTCGTGCGCATTGCCGATGACAACGTAGCCATCGACATCGCTACCAAGGGCTAGGACGTCTCGCCATGATGAGATCTCGATCTCTTGCGCTATTCCTGCATAGCCCCGCAGGTCTAGGGCGCCGGGGATCATGTGGACGTGCATGTGATGACAGAGGCGCTCTCCAGGACGACTTCGAAGACAGTGACCGGTACGCCCGTGCTCGAACAGAACGTAGTCCCCGAACTCTGCACAGATGCGCTTACCGAGGTCGGCCTCCAATGCGTCGAGCCGCTCTGCCGCCTGCGCATCCATGTCTGCGGCCGATGGATAGTGCTCGGTTGTGTAGATGAGGAGGTGACCCTGCCGAAGGGGAGCTGGATCAGAACAGACCGCGAGTCCGTCTTCCTCCCACACTCGACGCGGATTCGACCTGCAGAAGACGCATTCGGGGTCCCAGGTGACCGACATTCTTCATCATTTCCTTTCGCTCGAACTCGATGAGATGGACTGGACTGCGGCAAGTGCTAGATCGACCTCATTTGTCGTAGTTCTCGGCCCGAAACTCACCCGGACAGTCCCGCCATCGCCTGTGCCGAGAGTCTCGTGGGCCAGAGGAGAGCAATGCAGTCCGGCGCGAACGAGAATGTCGAAGCGTTCTTCGAGGAGCGAAGCAGCAACACTCGGGGTCACACGGTTCATCCGGAACGACACCACTCCGACAGGTTCTTCGGCGCTGGGCGATTCGATGAGGGTGACCGCGCCACCACCACTGAGACCAGTAACGAATCGTTCTCGCAAATCGGTTGCTCGACGCCGCCTTCTGGCGATCTCGGCCCCGTCCAACAGCCTCAGAGCCGCGCCTAACCCGGCGATTCCGATCCCATTCTGTGTTCCCGCCTCTTGCGACCAGGGCAGCCAGCAGGGATGATCCCGACTTTCAGAACGTCCACCCGATCCGCCGGTGACGAAAGGCGACAACCGGACACCTTCTCCGACAACAGCGCCACCAACACCCAAAGGTCCCCCCAAACCCTTGTGCCCAGCGAACACCAGCACGTCCGCAAGACCCGCGTCGACATCAAGGTACCCAAGCGCCTGCGCCCCATCCACGGCGATGAAAACACCGGCCTCTCTGCAGATTTCAGAGATTTCACGGATCGGAAGCACTGAACCGGAGACGTTGGAGGCCCAGGTGACAATGACCCCGGCGACTCCGCCGGCAAGCAGTTGCTCCTGCAGTCGATCGAGATCGAACGGTCCGCTGGTCGAGGGCGGAATGATCTCATGCCTGACCGAACCCTCCTGCGCCGCTGCATGAAGTGGCCGAACCACTGAATTGTGTTCGAAAGCGGACGTCAGGACGCGGCCCCCGATCGAGCCCAGGTGGTGCACAACCGCATTGAGAGACATCGTTGCATTCAGCGAGAAGGTCACCCGCTCCGGATCGATGCATTTGACCAGATCTGCTAGCGACTCACGAGCTGCCCAGACTTGGCCCTCAGCCCAAGCGGATAGCCGGTGCCCCGACCTGCCTGGGCTTGTTCCACGTTCAGCATAGGATTTCATGGCGTCCACTACATGATGCTCCTTGGGAAAAGACGTGGCCGCAGAATCGAGATAAATCACTCCGCACCTCTTCGTGTGGGTCTTCGTCGGTTCGATGTGATGATGAACATATATCCCACAGCCATCCACGCCGACGACTGGCACGAAATGACACTCGCCGCGCCTGGCTCTGTGAGAGCTGGACAGCGGGCGAGCCTTGGCGCCACGTCTGCGCGTGCGCTTGGTGTTCACGACCCGAGGGGTGCCACGCGCGCCACACTCTGGTCGCCGAAGGGCACAGCCTGCTACGGTCTCGCACATCGAATTGCGAAGTCACAAGCGAACTGACGTGAAGCGATCACTCCTTTACCGCGTCATCGCGGAGTGCAGTCCGCAACGTACAATGAGGGCCGGCTCTGCGATGCCTCCAGGTACGCGAGAAAGGATGAAGGCATGTCAGGACCGTTGATCTTCCCGCAGAAAGCAGACGGTGTTTCTCCGGAGGTTTCAGTCGTCGTTCCGACCTATGACCGCCCTGACGAGTTGAGAAGAACTCTGACGACATTAGCGCAACAAGAGGCGTCGTTCACCTATGAGGTCATCGTCGCAGACGACGGCTCTTCGAGCGATACCGTTGCGGTCGTCAAGGCCTTCGAACACGCAATTGACATCTCATACACTCGCCAACGAGACGACGGGTTCCGCCTGAGCGCGGTAAGGAATCTCGGCGCGCGAGCATCTCGGGGCAGAACACTGATCTTCCTCGATTGCGGCACTCTCGCGGGCGAGAACCTGATTCAGTCCCATGCGGCGAACGTGGAAGTCGGTAAACGCAGTACAGCAGGGCCGACCTACGGCTGGGACTTCTCTGGCGAAGATGCCCATGCATTCCGTTCTCTTGTCAGCGGCCCGGACTGGCGCACAAGACACATGGAGATGGCTACGCGGCCCGGCTACGCTGATTACAGATCGGACAAGTGGTTGGATGTCGATGTCCGGCGGGTTCCGCTGGCGGTCCCCTGGCGTTTCTACTGGGGACGGAACATTGCAGTGGCGCGATCGGATTTCTTCTCCGCGGGCGGTTTCGACGAGCGCTTCTCAACTTATGGAGTCGAAGATGTGGAGTTCGGCTACAGGCTATGCCGGATGGGCCTTTCTCTTCACTGGATAGAGGACGCGTGGGGCGTAGAACTGCCGAGCATCTCCGAAAATACAGCCGAACAAGCAAGAAGCAATCGAGCTAACCTGGAACAGTGGGCCGATCGATGTGTCGATATGGAAATCGAGTTCTTCATCTGCAACAGGCCCCTGGCGCAATTGGAGCAGCCCGAGTGGGAGCGCGTCGCGAGGTGGGCTCGAGATTCAACGAACAGCCGAGCTGACCTGCAGATCCTTCGTCAGCATCCGAACGACACATCGATGCTTTTCGTCGGACTGATGTCTGAAGTAGCTCATTCACAGTCCGTCGTCGCGCTCGGGCCGGGTTTTCCCATTGCGTCCGAACATCCGAGCGGCTGGTCGACTGCACGGCGACCGGTCAATCTCAACGCGATCGGGATCCGATGCGGTTTCGCCGAACGCGAATTCGACATGGTGTACCTGAGCGATGCGATGGCGCCCCTGGCTGCAGTGTGGGGTGAGCATCTTCTGGCCACGGCCCGGAGGTGCGGGAAGGACCTGTTGCTGGGGCGCGGTCTCGCCGCGACATTTCAATCAGCGGGGATAGGGTCGGACGGCTTTTAGGTGAGAGATATTCAGTGGCGCGCATCAGTTTCGGATCGCAACGACCCGGGCGACATCGAGGATCCACCTTCGTCCGCCCGCGCCAACTAGACCGGTCAGCGACTAAGGAGGAACCACTGTCTGGCGCTCGCGTCCCACAATCCGTCGCCCTGACCCTGCTGAGCAACGCGACCGTCGGAGGCCTCACGAGCGTAGCCGTTCCCGTCTCCCTCGACTCGGCCGGTCACTCAAAGGGCGAGATCGCCGTGTTCTTTCTCGTCAACGCGGCCGCCGCCATCGTCTACAACACCCTGCTCGTCCCTACAATTCGCCATCACGGGTACCCGCGCAGCGCATTGGTCCTGACCTGCGCAGCCGTCCCGGTCGCCCTCCTTGCACTCCGCGCGACCGCAGGTACATTCGTGCTCGTCATGCTGAGCGGCGTTCTCCTGCTCCTCGTCAGCACGATCGTCCCGCAGATCTTCGGCCGCGTCGCCGCGCAGCTGAGTGACGACGAACAGATCGCCGCGGTCACGCGTCTTCGGCTGATGACGGTCGGCGGATACATCCTCGGCCTCGTCATCTACTCGGCCGTGTCCGCGCTCGGGCTCGATCCTCTCTTGATCGCCTCCGTGTTCGGCGGCATCACGATGATCGGTGCGACCTGCAGACCATTCGCTGGACGCGCGTTCCCGCGCGAGCACGATGGCGGAGAAGTCGGAACGCCTCGAGCGAGAAGCGGAGCGTTCTTCACTGCGCTTGTCCTCGTGGCGCTTCTCAAGTCGGCCGACACCCTTCGGGGGATCTATCTGCCGCTGTTCGCTGTCTCGTCCGGGCTCCGCCCTGCCGAGGTGCCTCCTTTGTTCCTGATATCGGCTCTACTGGAGTTGGCCGCGCTGCCTCTGCTCGGTCGGCTCAGCGCGGCCCGCGGCAGCGCCGTCACCCTCGTCGTGATCGCCCTCTTCGGGGTCGGATCGTTCTCGCTCCTGCTCCTCGCGACCACCTATCCGGTGCTGCTGCTGGCCCAGGTGCTCTACGCCGTAGTGGGCGTCGGCTTTCAGAGCACCGGCCTGGTCCTGCTCGGTCGAACGAGCAGGGGCGGAGTCGGCGCGGGCGCCAGCGCATACACGGCCGTGACGCAGGTCGGGACCGTCCTCGGAGCAGTGCTGCCGCTGATGGTCGAGGGCTACTCGTCCGGGATCTTCGTCATCGCGACCGTCCTGGTGGCGCTGGCCGGGATGCTGGCCGTCGCGCTGCGGGCGGTCGGCGGACGCTGGTGACGGCATCCGATCGCGCCAGCACACCGGCGACTCTTGCGCACCGGATGCTGACTTTCTCGCGAAGCGCTGAATCAGACCGATGCACGCGTCTCAGCCGTAGTTGCGCACCCCCGCCCGGCCCTTCCGCGCTCATGACACCATCGGATGATGACCGAGACGCCGCCCGCCCCCGCCTCGACACCGGTGAAGAAGCGCCTCACGGCCGCCCGTCTCGCCCTGATCGCCGGCCTCGTCCTCGCCGTCGCCGGCCTGGCCGCGCTCGCACTCGTGCCTCTGCAGTACGCGAACATCGACCGTCAGGGCTTCGACTACGTCTGCAGCGTCAGCCTCGGCGGTGTCCCGCCCGAAGCGGGAGAGCTCGTCCGCGGCTTCTGGTCGTGGTGGCCGCTCGGCGCAGCCTGTGAATGGAAGCTCCTCAACGGCACGACGGTCGTCGACCTCCCCGACTGGTCGACGACCGCCGTCGCGATCGTGGGCGCCGTCCTGCTCGTCGTCGGAGCGGCGCTCGCGATCGCGTCGCCGTTCCTCCGCCGCCGGAGCGCTCCGGCCGGGACCGCCTAGCGGTCGAAGAGGTTGCCGAGGTCGCCGAGCCCCGGCAGCTGGAAGTCGGAGCCGAACTCCGACACCTGCTCCCCCAGCCCGGACACGTGCTCACCCGCACCGGAGACGAACTCTCCCGCGCCGCCCGTGATGTCACCGAAGTCGCCCAGATCGCCGAACCCGCCGGCGAGGTTCTCGAAGTCCACGCCGAGGCCGGACGCCCGCGCGAGCAGCGGACCGGCGACGCTGCTGATCACGGCGCCGCCCGCGACCGCCGCGAGCAGTCCGCCCGCCGCGCCGAGCCCGATGCCCGCCGCCGCTCCGACGCCGGCACCCGCGAGGGCGCCGCGGGTCCCCGGCTTCGAGAACATCTTCTTGAGGAACCCCGGGTCGTTCGCCTCGCCGCGCGTCGCCGCGCGCGCCAGGTCCTCGGGTGCGGACGACCGCGGTTGCTCGTTCGCGGGCAGCTCCTCGCGGAGCCGCGCCTCGACCTGTGTGCGCTGCGCCGTCGTCAGCTTCGCGAACGCGTCGCGGTGGACCTGCTCGAGCTGCTCCGGGTCGGCGGTGCGGAGGAGGTAGTCGTAGCGCGCGATCGCCGCGCGGTCCTCCTGCGTGACCACAGGCTGCTGCCCGGGCCGGGCGTCCTGGGGTCGCGCGGAGGGGCGCTGCGGCGAGCCGTACTGCTGGGGCGGCTGAGCCTGCCCGCTCCGCGAGTCGCCCGTCACCTTGTCGGCGGCGGTGCGCACCAGGTCGCGCCAATCGGTCGTCCCGCTCGAGGACGACCCCGAGCCGCTCTTCGAATCGAGCGCCTTCGACGCCATGCCGAGAACGCGCTTGAACATGCTCACAGAGAACCTTCCGTCGAGTACCAGCCTCGATCATGTCGGCGCCGCCTGAGCGAAGGCCCGCGAGACGCCCTCAGAAGGCCGTGAGCGCTCGGAGCCTTGGGCGTCGCTCCGAGAGCGCATCCGTGCTCTCCGCCTGATCGAGGAGCTCGCGCACGTACCGCGGGCGGAGGACGGCCCGCCACATCCCGCCGAGAAGGGGGTCTCGGATTCCGCCGGCCACCGCCTGCGGATGGCCGCCATGCGACCGGCTATCGCGAGCAGCGCACTGAAACCCGCGCGCCGTCTGTCCGCGAACGTGTCCCGCTGGATGGAGAGGCTCAGGACGAGGACGGCCGAGAACCCGCGAAGGAGCTCCTCGGTCGTGCGTCCCTGCCGCCGAGGAGTCCCCACCCGGGCAGGACCATCGAGGGCTCGGACCGTCGTCGCCTCGACGAGCAGAGCTCGGAGTGCTGGGCGGGGGGCGGACGCTGGCGTCAGACGGAGCGAAAGCGGCGGTCGTCCGATGGACTGATCCCGATTGCGGATCGTGGTGCCCCTGGAGGGACTCGAACCCCCAACCTGCTCCTTAGGACGGAGTCGCTCTTCCATTGAGCTACAGAGGCTGGCCGAGCCAGTGTACCCGCCGTGCCCCGCCCCCCGCGAAGCGGCGACAGGGCCTCACCACAACGCCAGCGAAGCACGCCGCGGGCCTCGTCGCGCTGACCGAGCGGCACGCACCTCTTGACACGGACGCCTCCCGCCTCCATGGTTAGTTACAACACCAACTAACCACCCTACCCAGCACCGAAGGAGCCCGCGTGGACGACTCCCGCCCGCTCTTCCTGCAGATCGCCGAGCAGATCGAGAACGACATCATCGACGGCGCACTGCCGGAGGAGTCGCAGGTCCCGTCGACCAACGAGTTCGCCGCGTTCCACCGCATCAATCCGGCCACCGCCGGCAAGGGCGTGAACCTGCTCGTCGACGACGGGGTGCTCTACAAGAAGAGGGGGATCGGCATGTTCGTCGCCGAGGGGGCGCGCGACCGGCTGGTCGAGAAGCGCCGCACGCAGTTCCGCGACCAGTTCGTCGCTCCGCTGCTCGCCGAGGCCGCCAAGCTCGGCCTCAGCACCGAGCAGCTCGCCGACATGATCACAGAAGGGGGATCGCGATGAGCGCGGTCATCGAGGTCCACGACCTCACCAAGCACTACGGACGCATGCGCGCCGTCGACGGCATCGGCTTCGCGCTGGAGGAGAACCGCATCCACGGCCTCCTCGGCCGCAACGGCGCGGGCAAGACGACGCTGATGTCGCTGCTCACCGGCCAGGAGTTCGCCAGCTCGGGCGAGATCCGCGTCTTCGGGCAGTCACCTGTGGAGAACGCCGCCGTCCTCTCCCGCACCTGCTTCATCAAGGAGAGCCAGAAGTACCCCGACGACTTCAAGGTGAAGCACGTCCTGCGCAGCGCTCCCTGGTTCTTCGACGGCTGGGACGAGGCGTTCGCCCGCGAGCTCGTCGAGGACTTCCGCCTCCCGGTCGACCGCAAGATCAAGAAGCTCTCCCGCGGACAGCTCTCGGCGATCGGAGTGATCGTCGGTCTCGCCTCCCGCGCCCCGCTCACGTTCTTCGACGAGCCGTACCTGGGGCTGGACGCCGTCGCCCGGCAGCTGTTCTACGACCGCCTCCTCCAGGACTTCGCCGAGCACCCGCGCACGGTCGTCCTCTCCACCCACCTCATCGACGAGGTCAGCAGCCTGCTCGAGCACGTCCTCGTCATCGATCAGGGCCGCCTCGTCGTCGACAGTGACGCGGAGGAGCTGCGGGGTGCTGCGGCAACGGTCATCGGACCCCGGCAGGCCGTCGAGTCGTTCACCGCCGGCCGCGAGGTCATCGCCCGCTCCGCTCTCGGCAGCCGCGCCTCGGCCACGCTCCCCCGGCTCGACGACGCCGGCCGCGCCTCCGCCGCCCGCCACGGGCTCGAACTCGAGTCCGTCCCCCTCCAGCAGCTCGTCGTCCAGCTCACCACCGGGAAGGCCTCGGAATGACCGCCCTCACCGGCGCCCCCGCGCGCCACGACACCGCCGCCGGCCGCCTCGGCAGCATCGTCCGCCTGCACTTCGCGAACCCCGCCACCATCCTCTACACGCCGCTGATCATCACGGCCGTCATCCTGGCGGGCAACCTGGTCGTCTGGTGGCTGATCCTCCGCGGGCTCGACTCCGGCGAGCGCCTCGAGGCGCAGGAGGGGATGACCTACTCCGGCGCGTCCTTCTTCCTCTTCGTCTACATGATGGTCGTGGCCGTCCAGTCGGTGAACGTCACCTTCGGCCTCGCCCTCGGCTACGGCGCCACCCGCCGCGACTTCTCCCTCGGCACGGCCCTCACCTTCGTCGCCCTCTCGGTCTTCTACACCGGCGTCTTCGTGGTCCTCGGGATCGTGGAGCGGGCGACCGACGGCTGGGGCTTCGGCGGCAGCTTCTTCCGCTCGATCTACTTCGGCGGGGACTCCGTGGGCGAGCAGGCTGTCGCGGTGCTCTGCGCCCTGCTCTTCTTCTTCTTCATCGGAGCGGCGACGGCGGCGGTCTACGTGCGCTGGCGCCAGCGCGGGATGCTGCTCTTCTTCGGGATCCTCGGCGCCCTCCTGCTGGCCGTGATCACCCTCCTCACGCTCACCGAGAACTGGCCCGCCGTCGGCTCCTTCTTCGGGAGCGTCGGATACGCGGGCGGCTACGCCCTCTCGCTCATCCCGACCGCGATCGCCGGAGTCGCGGGCTGGGCGATCCTCCGCCGCGCCACCCCGCGCAGCAGCTGACACCACCGCCACCGATCCGGAAGGACCGACCATGACCGCCGCCGCCCGCCGCTTTGCCTCCCCGCGGAGGATCCTCTCAATTCTGAGACTCCACCTCGCCCACCCCGGGACGGTCCTCGGCTGGCCACTGCTCGTCCTGCTCGCCGTCCTCGCCGGCAACCTCGTGATCTGGTGGCTCGTCCTCCGCGGGATCGGGGCCGAGCGGGGCGGCGGCGACTCCGGCATCCTCCTCGTGGGGCCGGGGATGCTGATCGTCGTCTTCCTCTTCATCGGCTCCATCCAGGCCACGACCGCCACCTTCGGGCTGGCGCTGAGCTACGGAGCGACCCGGCGCGACCACGTCCTCGGCAGCGCCCTCGCCTTCGCGGCACTGTCCGTGCTCTGGTCCGCGATCGTCGTGGCCCTCGGGGCGATCGAGGAGGCGACCGGGGGCTGGTGGCTGGGCGGCGCGCTCTTCCTCGCCTCTCCCCTCGACGGCCCGTGGCTCGAGCGCTTCGTCGTCCTGCTCTGCTCGCTCCTCACCGCCTTCGCCCTCGGCGGAGCAGCGGGCGCGGTCTTCCTCCGCTGGCGGGAGCGCGGAGTGACGGCCTTCCTCCTCGTCCTCGGAGCGGCGGCACTCGCGGTGGTCGTCGTCGTCGCTCTCGCCGGCGGCCGGCCGGTCGTGGTGGACGTCCTCGAGAGCGCGGGCACCGCCGGAGCCGCCGCTCTGCTCCTCGTCCCCGCCGCCCTGCTGACGGCGGTCGGCTCGCTGGTCCTCCGCCGGGCGACGCCGCGCGGCTGACCCCCTCCTGAGCCGGGCCTGCAAGGCCCTTCCGCCCCGGGCGTCCGGATGCCAGCGTGGGCACATGGCCGACTCCCCCGCTCCGTCTCTCCTTCCCGTCCCCGAGCACAGCTGGATCGCGCGACCCGCCGACGCCGAGCTGACCCAGGACACTCTCGACACGGTCGACGCCTGGTGGCGCGCCGCGAACTACCTCGCGGTCGGGCAGATCTACCTGCTCGCGAACCCGCTCCTGAAGACCCCGTTGAGCCGCGAGGACATCAAGCCCCGCCTGCTCGGCCACTGGGGCACCACCCCCGGCCTCAACCTGATCTACGCGCACCTGAACCGCGCGATCCGCGAGCGCCGCCAGCCGACCCTCTACATCACCGGTCCCGGCCACGGCGGACCGGGCATGGTCGCCAACGCCTACCTCGACGGCACCTACAGCGAGATCTACTCCCACATCGACCAGTCGGAGGAGGGGCTGCGCCGCCTCTTCCGCCAGTTCAGCTTCCCCGGGGGCATCCCAAGCCACGCCGCCCCCGAGACTCCGGGCAGCATCCACGAGGGCGGAGAGCTCGGCTACGCGCTGAGCCACGCGTACGGAGCGGCCTTCGACAACCCGGACCTCCTGGTCGCGGCGGTCGTCGGCGACGGCGAGGCCGAGACCGGCCCGCTCGCCACCAGCTGGCACTCCAACAAGTTCGTGAACCCGCTCACCGACGGCGTCGTCCTGCCGATCCTGCACCTCAACGGCTGGAAGATCGCGAACCCGACCGTCCTCGCCCGCATCCCGCAGGAGGAGCTCGACAGCCTCCTCCGGGGCTACGGCCACGAGCCGTTCCTCGTCGAGGGCGGCTTCGACGGCGAGGACCCGATGCGCGTGCACGAGCGGTTCGCCGACGTCCTGGACACGGTGCTCGACCGCATCGCGGCGATCAAGGAGCGCGCCGCAGCCGGCGACCTCTCACGCCCGGCCTGGCCGATGATCGTGCTGAAGACCCCGAAGGGCTGGACCTGCCCGACCGAGATCGACGGCGTCCAGGTGGAGGGCACCTACCGCTCGCACCAGGTCCCGCTGCCCAACGCCCGCGACACCGAGGCGCACACCCGCCTCCTCGAGGACTGGCTCCGCTCCTACCGGCCCGAGGAGCTCTTCACCGAGGAGGGCGGCGTGGTCGACCGCGTCCGCTCGCTGGCCCCCGAGGGCGAGCTGCGGATGAGCGCGACCCCGCACGCGAACGGCGGGCTGCTGCGGCAGACCCTCGACCTGCCCGACTTCCGCCGCTACGAGGTCGTCGTCGAGCAGCCGGGTGGCACCGTCGCGGAGGCGACGAAGGTGCTCGGCGAATGGCTCGCCGACGTCATCCGCGCCAACCCGACCAACTTCCGCCTCTTCGGGCCGGACGAGGTCGCGAGCAACCGGCTGCAGTCCGTCTACGCCGCCACCGACAAGCAGTGGGACGCCGAGCTCAGCCCCCTCGACGACCACCTGGCCCGCGCCGGGCGGGTCATGGAGGTGCTCTCGGAGCACCAGTGCCAGGGCTGGCTGGAGGGCTACCTGCTCACCGGCCGCCACGGGCTCTTCACCTGCTACGAGGCGTTCATCCACATCATCGACTCGATGTTCAACCAGCACGCGAAGTGGCTGGACGGCACCCGCGACATCGAGTGGCGCCGCCCGATCGCGAGCCTCAACTACCTGCTCTCGAGCCACGTCTGGCGCCAGGACCACAACGGCTTCAGCCACCAGGACCCCGGCTTCATCGACCACGTCGTCAACAAGAAGCCCGAGGTCGTGCGCGTCTACCTGCCCTTCGACGCGAACACGCTCCTCTCGACCTACGACCACTGCCTCCGGAGCGTGGACTACGTCAACGTGGTCGTCGCCGGCAAGCAGCCCTCGCCCCAGTGGCTCACGATGGCGGAGGCGGTCGCCCACTGCACGCGCGGACTCGGCATCCTGGAGTGGGCGAGCAGCGAGCGGCAGGGCGAGTCCCCGGACGTCGTGCTCGCCTGCGCGGGCGACGTGCCGACCCTCGAGACCCTCGCGGCGGTGAGCATCCTCCGCGAGACGCTGCCGGACCTCGCGATCCGCACGGTCAACGTGGTCGATCTGATGCGCCTGATGTCGGAGTCGGAGCACCCGCACGGCCTCTCCGACCGCGAGTTCGACGCGGTCTTCACCCCCGACCGCCCGATCGTGTTCGCGTACCACGGCTATCCGTGGCTGATCCACCGCCTGACCTACAAGCGGACCGGCCACGGCAACCTGCACGTGCGCGGGTACAAGGAGAACGGCACCACCACCACTCCCTTCGACATGGTGATGCTCAACGACCTCGACCGCTACTCGCTGGTGATCGACGTCATCGACCGGACCCCCGGCCTCGGCGCCCGCGCCGCCGGTCTCCGCCAGGAGATGCAGGACGCCCGCATCCGCGCCCGCGCCTACACCCGCGAGCACGGCGAGGACATCCCCGAGGTCGCGAACTGGACCTGGGCCGGCGAGCGCTCCGGCAACGCCAGCGCCAACACCGGCAACGACAACGAGTAACGCTGGGCCGCACCCCACGCCCCTCTCCTGACGGGTCGCGGTCGTGTCGCTGGCAAGGCGGAGGAGGAAGCGATACCGGCGGTATCGCGCCCGACGACAACGCCGCCAGCGGCGCGACCGCGGCCCGTCAGGCGCTGGCAAGGCGGAGGAGGGAGCGATACCGGCTATCGCGCCCGACGACAACGCCGCCAGCGGCGCGACCGCGGCCCGTCAGGCGGCGGGAGCCAGGTAGTCGTCCCAGTCGGGCTGCGTCCGCTCCGCGCCGCGCACGAGCCAGGAGCCGGCGCGCGGCATCCGGGGGACGGTGCGCAGACGCCATCCCATCTCGTGCGGGGTGCGGTCGCTCTTGACGTTGTTGCAGCGCTGGCAGCAGGCGACGAGGTTCTCCCACGTGTCCCGGCCCCCGCGCGACTTGGGCTGGATGTGGTCGATCGTCGCCGCGTGCTGACCGCAGTAGCCGCAGCGGTGGTTGTCCCGGCGGAGCACGCCCCGGCGCGACACCGGCACGCTCCGGCCGCTCGGGATGCGCACGTACCGGGTCAGCACGATCACCGAGGGCCGCACGTGGTCGCCGTGCGCGCTGTGCACCGGATTGCCCTCGTCCGCGGCGATCACGGTCGCCTTCTCCGTCATCAGCAGGACCAGGGCCCGCTTGAACGACACCACCGCGAGCGGCTCGTAGCCGGCGTTGAGAACCAGAGTGCGCATCAGTGACCTCCGTGCTGTCGCACGCCGTCGCGCGAAGGCACCGCGACCACGAGCAAGGGCGCCGTCGTGATGACGGCGCCCTGCGAGGCCGCGGCGGAGTGCCGCGCGATGACGTGGAGTCGTATCCGCGTGTCGGAGGAGTGCACCGCCGCGGTGAGGACCCGCGCGCGTATCGAATCGGCCGGCCGCACGCGCGAGCGCAGCCCCACGCTGTGGCGCCCGCTCCGCTCGGCCATCCCGGCACTCCGTCCCTCGACGAATCGATCCGCTCGCCACGCGAGCGGACTGGGGTTCAGGTTAACCCTTCACGCCCGGAACACCAGGGGTCGGTCCGGATTCGTCACGCGGCGTTCACACGGCGGGACGACGAGAGCGGATCGACCGGATCAGCCGTTGATGCGCACGATCCGGTAGTCGGAGGTCCACAGCGGCTGCACGCGGACGCTCGCGCCCTCGTACGGCGCGTGCAGGATGTTGCCGTTGCCCGCGTAGAAGCCGTCGTGGCCGTCCATGATGACGAGGTCGCCGGGCTGCGCGTCGGCGAGCGAGACGGGGGTGCCCATGGCGCCCTGGCCCGCGGCCGAGTGCGGCATCGAGATGCCGTACTGCGCGAAGACGTACATCACGAAGCCGGAGCAGTCGAAGCCGCTCGGGTCGGCTCCGCCGAAGACGTAGGGCACGCCCTGGTACTGCATCGCCGTGTCGAACACGGCCGAGAGGCTGTAGCTGGTGGTCGGGGCGGCGGCCGCGATTTCGCTGGCCGAGGCGCCGGAGTAGGAGTTGAACTCCTCGGCGGTCTCGGCGCGCGCCTCGGCGACGTCGCTCGTGTCGACGACGGGCTCGGCGACCACGACGGGCTCGGGCTCCGGTGCGGGCGGCGGGGGCGCCGCCTCGGCCGAGAAGCCGTCGCGGGCGATCGCGGCCTGCACCACTCCGCCGTCGACGGCGACGGTCTGCGCGGAGCCCTGACGGAGGAGGTCGGCCCGCGACGCCGCGAACAGGCCGTCGTCCTGGCTGCCCGGAGTGAAGGCGTAGGCGGGGAGCGCCATCGTCGCGACCAGCGCGCCGGCGAAGCCGACCATCGCGACCTTGCCGACGACACGGCCCCTGCGCTTGCGCGGGGTCCCGGCCGGCGACGGCACGAAGTCGGTGATGTCCGCGCGGCGGGCAGGAGCTGCGGGAACGGCGCGACGGGGGACGGGTGCGTCCCCGTGGATCCGGGCGCGGATGACCGGGGGCCGGTTCTCGAAGGTCGCGTCGCCGGAGCGGTCGGGGTGGTTGGAGCGGAACCGGTCGGGTGAGCCGGCGTCCTCGTTCGGGATAAGAGGGTTCTGGGGCAAGGGGGAGATCCTCCGACGTCCCCTCAGCCCAGGCAGCTGTCCCGTCTCATGCACGAAGCATCGGTGTGCACAGGATCCGAGACGGGTGTGGGGGCGTCGGATCCCGCGCCCTGGGACCGAGGCTCGGCCGCAGGGCTCCACAGAGCGTAAGCGACCGTTACCGATTTGTCACCTTCTCGGCGGAAAGAGACCGCTCTCCCATTCGCCTCCGGTCACCGGATGCGGTAGGGGCCCGTACGGGCCACTCCCAGGGAGGCGGGGGTCAGACGACGAGGAAGATGTGCGCCGCGACCTCGTTGGGCAGCTCGATGCCCGCCTCGGCTCCGTCCATGCGCGCGAGCACGTAGCCGTTGAGGGCCGAGAACTCGCCCTCGGCACCGGGCACGACCCCGGCCTGCTTGAGCTGGAGGAGGAGCTCCGGATCGACCTGCGCCGGCTCGCCGAGGCGTCGGACGACGCCGCGGCGGGGCTCGCTCAACCCGGCGACGAAGCGCGGCAGGCTGATGACGCCGTCGGCGAAGCGGGAGGCGGGGGTGTCGCCGAGCTCGTCCAGGCCCGGGATCGGGTTGCCGTAGGGCGACTCCGTCGGGTGGTCGAGCATCTCGAGGAGACGGCGCTCGACCTGCTCGCTCATCACGTGCTCCCAGCGGCAGGCCTCCTCGTGCACGAACTCCCAGTCGAGCTTGATGACGTCGTGGAGGAGCCGCTCGGCGAGGCGGTGCTTGCGCATGACGTGGATCGCCTTGCGGCGGCCGTCGGAGGTGAGCTCGAGGTGGCGGTCGCCCGAGACGACGACGAGGCCGTCGCGCTCCATGCGACCGACGGTCTGCGACACGGTCGGCCCGGAGTGGCTGAGCCGCTCCGAGATGCGCGCGCGCAGCGGGATGATGTTCTCCTCCTCGAGCTCGAGGATGGTGCGCAGGTACATCTCGGTGGTGTCGATCAGATCCGTCATCTCAGCCTTCCCGTCTCGGCGCGCTCCACCCTAGTGGTCGCCACGACGCAGCATCGGCGCTGCGGCGCGACTCAGGCCTCCGTCGCTCGGAGGAGGGGTGCGGGCCGGGAACCCTAGTATTAACGCATGCCGGACCTCACCATTCCTCGCGAGCTGCTCCCCCACGACGGACGGTTCGGCTGCGGCCCGTCCAAGGTGCGGCACGACCAGCTCGCCCACCTCGCGACGCAGGGCGCGCACCTCCTCGGGACCTCGCACCGCCAGGCGCCCGTCAAGGACCTCGTCGGGCGCGTGCGCGAGCATCTCGCCACGCTCTTCCGCATCCCCGACGGCTACGAGGTCCTGCTGGGCAACGGCGGCTCGACCGCCTTCTGGGACGCCGCCGCCTTCTCCCTCATCGAGCGCCGCGCCGAGAACCTCACGTTCGGCGAGTTCGGCCAGAAGTTCGCGGCCGCCGCCTCCGCGCCGTTCCTCGAGCCGGCCCACGTCGTCTCCGCCCCCGCGGGGTCCCGGAGCGAGGTCGAGATCGTCGAGGGGATCGACGTGTACGCGTGGCCCCACAACGAGACGAGCACCGGAGTGATGGCCCCGGTCCGCCGGGTCCGCGGCGACGAGGGCGCGCTCACCGTCATCGACGCCACCAGCGCGGCGGGCGGCATCGACGTCGACATCGCCGAGGCCGACGTCTACTACTTCGCCCCGCAGAAGAACTTCGCCTCCGACGGCGGACTCTGGTTCGGCCTCTTCTCCCCCGCCGCGATCGAGCGGATCGAGCGCATCGCGGCGAGCGGCCGCTACATCCCCGAGTTCCTCAGCCTCAAGAACGCCGTCGACAACTCGCGCCTGAACCAGACGCTGAACACTCCGGCGCTCTCGACCCTCCTGCTGATGGAGTCGCAGCTCGAGTGGATGAACGCCTCGGGCGGCCTGGCCTGGGCGTCGGCGCGCACGGCCGAGTCCTCCTCCGCGATCTACGACTGGGCCGAGGCCTCGAGCCTCGCCACCCCGTTCGTCGAGGTGCCCGAGCACCGCTCCCAGGTCGTCGCGACCGTCGACTTCGACGCCTCCGTCGATGCCGCTCTCGTCGCGAAGATCCTCCGCGCGAACGGGATCGTCGACACGGAGCCGTACCGCAAGCTCGGCCGCAACCAGCTGCGCGTGGCGACGTTCGTCGCGATCGAGCCGGACGACGTCCGCTCGCTGCTCGGCTGCATCGACCACGTCCTCGAGCGCCTGGCGGTCTGAGGCACGCCATGCGGCTGTGGCTGCGCGAGGAGGAGCGGCGGCCCGCGCCGCCGCCCTACGCGAGCGACGACGCGACGGCTCTGCTGGTCGGGTGCGTCGTCTGGGCGGTCGCGCTCGTGGCCGTGCTCGTGGCGACGGCCGTCGGAGCCGTCATCGAGCCGGTCGTCCTGTCGACCGTCGTGATCGGACTGGTCCTCGGCACGATCGGGCTGTTCTACAGCCGCAACCGCCGCTAGACCGCGTCGGTCTCCATCCGGAGTCCGGTGCCGTCGGCCTCGGGCTCGAGACGGACGCGCAGGCCGGTGAACTCGCCGAGGCGCTCGACGTGGGTGCCACCGCACGCGATCGCGGCGTCCCCCGCGGGGAGGGTGCAGCGCCATGTCCGCCGCGTGCTGAGGAGGTCGTCGTCGCGCTCGATGCGCACCTCCGCGTCCGAGGCGATCCACTCGGCGAGGAGGGCGTTCACCCGCTCCTGCACCTCGAGGATCTCCGCCAGCAGGCGGGCGGTGTCCATCCCGCTGCGTCGGAGGGACTTGCCGAGGCGGTAGACGTCGGTGGAGCCGGACTCGCGGATCCGCGAGGTCTGGATCGCCGCCTGGTCGAAGTCCGGGTTCCCGAGAGCATCGGTGCGCGCCGGCTTCGACCAGAACGAGGCCAGAGCGGCGTTCAGGGCGAGGGAGGCGAGGTGGCAGGCGGTGTGCCCACGGGAGAGCTCGTGCCGGTGCTCCGCGTCGACCTCGACGTCGACCTCGTCGTCCACGTGGAGTGAGGAGGCGTCGTCGACGATCTGGACGACGACGAAGCTCCACTCCGGAGTGCCGAGCCGCGCCGGGAGCCGCTCGCCGACGTGCAGCTCGCCGCCCTGCCACGCCCCGATGCGGCAGTCGATGAGGGGATGCCGCTCCCCCGCCACGACCAGCGCGCCGCGGTCGGGCCCCTGGTCGGGCCAGGTCGGGTCGACGGGGTGAGCGGAGGTCGCATCGAGGACGACCGCCCAGCGGCCGTCCTCCAGCCGGCCCACGTGCTGCACGCGCCCGGAGGAGCGCACGGCGCCGTCGGGATAAGCGATGCGGGTGTCGGAGTCGATGCTCATCGGGCGGCGCCGGAACGGATCAGCGGCGACGTCGACGGCGACGGGTCGTCGGGGCGGGGGCGGGCTCGGGCTCGACGTCGTCGGAGTCCTCGTCGTCGGGGTCGTCGTCCGGGTCGTCGGAGTCGTCCTCGTCCGAGTCCTCGTCGTCCGAGTCGTCGCCGTCGGAATCGTCGTCCGAGTCGTCGTCGTCGACCGGATCGTCGTCGTCGTCCGAGTCGCCCTCGTCCTCGTCGGAGTCGTCCTCCGACTCGTCGTCGAGGTCGTCTTCCTCGGCGTCCTCGAGCTCGTCGTCGTCCGCGTCCTCGACCTCCTCGCCGAGCGCGTCCTGCGCGGTCTGGTAATCGGCCAGACGCACGGACCACGGCACCCAGTCCGGAGCGAGGACCGCGCCCTCACCCGGCAGCAGCTCGACCTCCAGGACGTTCACGTCCTCGTTCTCGTCGATCCGGGAGAGCGTCGCCGTCCACAGCCAACCCGGGTACCCGCGCATGAGGTTCGCGAACTGCAGCGACACGACGTGCTCGCCCTGCGCCAGAGTCGTGACCAGCTCGCCGATCGTCCCCTCGGGGGCGATCTCGGCGAGCGCGGCGCGAGCGACATCGAGAGACCCCGCGAGCACGGCGTCCGCCTCGTAGACGGGCTCGGGAGCCTCGTCCGCGGCGGCCTCGTCCGCCTCCCCCGGGGAAGCGTCGTCGTCGGCCTCGGAACGGTCGTCGGCGACGGGGCCGGAATCCTCAGCAGAAGTCGCATCCTCAGCAGGAGCCCCGTCCTCAGCAGGAGCCGCATCCTCAGCAGGAGCCGAGTCGTCAGCAGGAGCCATGTCCTGAGCAGGAGCCGAGCCCTCAGGTGTTCCCGCGTCGTCAGCAGGAACCGCGTCGTCAGCAGGAACCGCATCGTCAGCAAGCGCCGCGTCCTCAGCAGGAGTCGGCACTGCAGCAGAAGCCGTGTCCGCGCCGGGAGCCCCCGCCTCAGCGGCGACATCGTCGGCCGGAGGAGTCTCCTCCGCAGAGGCGGAGTCCTCGCCAGGAGCCTCGGGTACAGGGAGGGCGGCGTCGCTCTCACCCTCGCCGGAGGTAGCCTCGTCGACAGGAGCCGCCTGGTCAGCGTCGGTCTCCTCGTCGGCTCCGCGCGCGTCCTCAGCGGAGGAGTCAGAATCGGCGGGAGTCGCGTCGGGCTCGGCGCCGGAGACGCCCTCTCCCGAGGACTGCTCCACGCGAGCGTCCTCCGGGGTCGGAGCGGCGACGGTCTCCTCGACCGGGCCCTGCTCGTCGGTCGTGTCGTCGGCGTCAGGCATCCAGCTCGTCCGCAACCCGGCGCAGGAGCGCCGCGATCGTGCGCCCGTGCGCCTTGTCGGGGTAGCGGCCGCGCTTGAGCCCGGCGCCGATCCCGTCGAGCAGCTTGACCGTGTCCTCCACGATCACGGACATGTCGTCCGCGGACTTCCGGTTGAGCTTCACCAGGCTCGGCGGGGCGTCGAGGACGCGCGCCGAGAGCGCCTGCGCCCCGCGCTTGCCGTCGGCGATGCCGAACTCGAGGCGGGTGCCGGCCTTGACCGCGGTCCCGGAGGGCAGCGCGGAAGCGTGCAGGAAGACCTCCTGGCCGTCATCAGTGCTGATGAAGCCGAAGCCCTTCTCCTCGTCATAGAACTTGACCTTGCCGGTAGGCATGCAGACCCCTCCTGGAAATGAAGCAGCCATCAGTTTAGTCGACCGGGGCCGCCCTATCCTTGACGGGTGAAGCCACAGGAGCCGGCGGGCGTCGGACGCGCGGAGCGCACGCTCGCCTACATGTTCATCGCGATCATCGTCGTGACGGTCCTCGCGTTCCTCGCGATCCTGGTCGCCCCCGCGCTCGGGATCCGCGAGTACGCCGGCCCGTTCTGGCAGTTCGTCTTCGCTGTGCCGCTGGTGGGCCTGCCCATCGCGTTCCTCATGATGATCGCGATGCTCATCGTGGGGGTCCGGCGCCGCCGCGCGCAGTCCTGATCGGACGCGCTCTCCTCCCGCCGCACCGCCTCCGATCCGGCGTTCCCCGCCGCCGAGCCGGCACCGAGCGCCCGGACAACCGACTCCCAGACTCCGTACAGCCGACGGCCAGATACTGTCCTGCATGGACGGACCCCGCATTCTCATCGTCGACGACGAGCCCAACATCAGAGACCTGCTCACCACGAGCCTCCGCTTCGCCGGCTTCGCCGTGCGTGCGGTCGGCAACGGGGCCCAGGCGATCTCGGCGGTCCTCGAGGAGGAGCCGGACCTGATCATCCTCGACGTGATGCTCCCGGACATGAACGGATTCGGCGTGACCAAGCGCCTCCGCTCGGCCGGATACACCTCCCCCATCCTCTTCCTCACGGCGAAGGACGACACCGAGGACAAGATCACGGGCCTCACCGTCGGCGGTGACGACTACGTCACGAAGCCGTTCAGCCTCGACGAGATCGTCGCGCGCATCAAGGCGATCCTCCGCCGCACCATGCACGCCGAGGAGGACGCGGTCATCCGGGCCGGCGAGCTGACGATGGACCAGGACACGCACGAGGTCCTCGTCGGCGACGAGCCGGTGGAGCTCAGCCCCACCGAGTTCAAGCTGCTCCGCTACCTGATGCTCAACCCGAACCGGGTGCTCAGCAAGGCGCAGATCCTCGACCACGTGTGGGAGTACGACTTCAACGGCGATGCGGGCATCGTCGAGTCCTACATCTCGTACCTGCGACGTAAGCTCGACACGCATTCGGAGGAATCGCTCATCCAGACCAAGCGAGGATTCGGATACATGCTGAAGGTCGCGAAGGCCTAGCCTCCGCCACCTCGGCGCCACCTCCCGCCGGAGGCGCGGCGCCCGCCGATCCCGAGGGAGTTCCACCGCCATGCACCAGGGTCTGGCCGAGCGGTGGAACTCCATCTCGTTGCGCACCAAGATCACCGCGGTCACGGTCCTCCTGCTCACGCTGGGACTCCTCGTCTCCGGGATCGGGACGATGACGATGCTGAAGCCGCAGCTCGTCGCCCAGCTCGACGCGCAGCTGGCCGACCAGGTCCAGCGGACGGCGAGCGACCTCTCCGTCAACGACTTGGCCGCGATCGACGAGTCCAAGGCCGATTTCGGCGCCGTCTACGACCAGTACGGCACGCTCGACAACACGAACGCGTCCGGCGCGGCCGACCCCGCCTTCCCGCAGACCTTCACCCTCGAGCAGGCGCTGCAGGGCGGCGACAAGCCGATGGAGATCTGGAGCTCGAACGGCAAGGTCGAGTACCACGTCATGTCGACGGTGTTCACGAGGGGCACCGAGTACCAGACGCTCCTGCTCGCGGTGTCGACCCGCAGCGTCGACGTCATCATGACGACGTACCTCACGATCTTCCTGGGCTTCGGAGTCGCGATCGTCGTGATCGGCGCACTCCTCACCCGCCTGCTGGTCACCACCACCTTCGCCCCGCTGCGCGAGGTCGAGCAGACCGCTGCCGCCATCGCGGACGGCGACTTCAGCCAGCGTCTGGACGGCACGACGCCCAACACCGAGGTCGGGCGCCTCAACCGCTCCCTGAACGCGATGCTCGGGCGGATCGACTCCGCCTTCCGCGACCGCGCCCGCACGATCGACCAGATGCGCCGCTTCGTCGGCGACGCCAGCCACGAGCTGCGCACGCCGCTGGTCTCCGTCCGCGGCTACGCCGAGCTGTACCGGATGGGCGCTCTTCAGACGCCCGAGGCCGTCGGCCAGGCGATGGAGCGCATCGAGAAGGAGGCGATCCGGATGGGCGGCCTGGTCGAGGACCTCCTCGAACTCGCCCGCCTCGACGAGACGAAGCCTCTCGCACTCGCGCCCGTCGATCTGATGCCGCTCGCCCGCGACGCCGCGATGGACGCGATGGCCTCCTGGCCCGACCGCGACTTCGGCGTCGAGACCCGCGACGACACCCCCATGGAGACGCCCGCGCTCGAGCCCGACGAGGCCGGCGCCTCCGCCACGCAGACCATGGAGCTGACGAACCCCGGGCTCACCGGCCCGATCGCCGCGGCAGGAGCGAGGCTCGCCCGATTCCGCCGGCGTCCGCGCCGGGTCAACGCCGAGGAGATCGCCGCCGGCACCGCCACCGCCCCCGAGGAGCCGGGCGTGCCGGCGATGGTGATGGCGGAGGAGAACAAGATCCGCCAGGTCCTGACGAACCTGATCGGCAACGCCGTCCGCTACACGCCCGAGGACACTCCGATCGAGATCGGCGTCGCCGTCGACCGCTCCCGCCGCCTCGCCCTGCTGGAGGTCATCGATCACGGCGAGGGCATCCCGCCGCAGATCCGCGAGAAGATCTTCCAGCGCTTCTGGCGCGCGGACACGTCGCGGACCCGCGAGACCGGCGGCAGCGGCCTCGGACTGGCGATCGTGTCCTCGATCGTCGCCGCGCACAAGGGCCGCGTGGACGTCGTCGAGACGCCGGGCGGAGGCGCGACCTTCCGCGTCGCGCTGCCGCTGTTGACGGTCGGCCAGAACGGCGAGACCTCCCCCGCCTCGGTCTGATCCGCACCGCGGTCCGTCCCTCGTCGGGGGCCCCTTCGGTCCGGGCTCTCCCGTCGACGTCCGCGAGCGGCACGGATCGATCGGCCCGGGGCGACCGTGACCTCGCGCACCCGGCGCGCACGGCCGCGCACGGCTCACTCTCTCCTCTTGGGGACCAACGGGCGGCGAGCCCGCCCGGACCGCTGGAGATGACACCCGACGCTCGACGGATGCCGCGTCGCCGACTCTTGCAGATTCGCCGTCCGCATCCGTTCGGCCGACGACATCTCCGCCCCGACCCCGTACGTCGCGACCCGCACCGGCGCACCACACGCGCTTCTGGTGCCGGTGTCCGCAGAGGAGACCGAGGCGGCGCGGAGGGCGGTGCCACCGCAGGAGGACCGCCGTTGTGGTCGCGGAGCGGATTCAGAACCACCTGCCGGTTCGGTCGCCTGCTGCTCGCTCAGATGCCTCCGGAAACGCCGAAGGCGGCTCCCCCGGAGGGGAACCGCCTTCTGCGTGGTGGGGGGACGGACTAGAAGTCCATGCCTCCGGTGGGGTCGCCGCCCGCGGCGACCGGGTTCTTCTCGGGCTTGTCGGCGACGACGGCCTCCGTGGTGAGGAAGAGACCGGCGATCGACGCCGCGTTCTGCAGAGCGGAGCGCGTGACCTTGACCGGGTCGATGATGCCCGCGGCGATGAGGTCGACGTACTCGCCGGTCGCGGCGTTGAGGCCGTGTCCGGTGGGCAGCTCGCGGACCTTCGCAGCGACGACGCCGGGCTCCATGCCCGCGTTGAGGGCGATCTGCTTGAGCGGGGCGTCGATGGCGACCTTGACGATGTTCGCGCCGGTCGCCTCGTCTCCGACGAGCTCGAGCTTCTCGAAGGCGAGCTTGCCGGCCTGGATGAGGGCGACGCCACCACCGGCGACGATGCCCTCCTCGACGGCGGCCTTCGCGTTGCGGACGGCGTCCTCGATGCGGTGCTTGCGCTCCTTGAGCTCGACCTCGGTCGCCGCTCCGGCCTTGATGACCGCGACGCCGCCGGCGAGCTTCGCGAGGCGCTCCTGGAGCTTCTCGCGGTCGTAGTCGCTGTCGGTGTTCTCGATCTCGCCGCGGATCTGCGCGACGCGGCCGGCGATGGCCTCGGCGTCGCCGGCACCCTCGACGATCGTGGTCTCGTCCTTGGTGATGACGACCTTGCGGGCCGAGCCGAGCAGGTCGAGGGTGACGTTCTCGAGCTTGAGTCCGACCTCCTCGGAGATGACCTGGCCGCCGGTGAGGATCGCGATGTCCTGGAGCTGCGCCTTGCGACGGTCGCCGAAGCCGGGGGCCTTGACGGCGACCGACTTGAAGATGCCGCGGATCTTGTTGACGACCAGGGTCGCCAGCGCCTCGCCGTCGACGTCCTCGGCGATGATCAGCAGCTGCTTGCCCGCCTGGATCACCTTGTCGACGACCGGGAGCAGGTCCTTGATGTTCGAGACCTTGGAGTTGACGATGAGGATGTAGGGGTCCTCGAACACCGCCTCCTGGCGGTCGGGGTCGGTCACGAAGTACTGCGACAGGTAGCCCTTGTCGAAGCGCATGCCCTCGGTGAGCTCGAGCTCGGTGCCGAAGGTGTTCGACTCCTCGACGGTGACGACGCCCTCCTTGCCGACCTTGTCGATCGCCTCGGCGATGATCGCGCCGATCTCGGGGTCCGCGGCGGAGATGGAGGCGGTCGCCGCGATCTCCTCCTTGGTCTCGATCGCCTTCGCGCCGGCGATGAGCTCGGCGGTGACGGCCTTGACGGCCTTCTCAATGCCCTTCTTGAGGCTGATCGGGTCGGCGCCGGCCGCGACGTTGCGCAGGCCCTCGCGGACGAGCGCCTGAGCGAGGACGGTCGCGGTGGTGGTTCCGTCGCCGGCGACGTCGTCGGTCTTCTTGGCGACCTCCTTGACGAGCTCGGCGCCGATCTTCTCGTACGGCTCGTCGAGCTCGATCTCCTTGGCGATGGAGACGCCGTCGTTCGTGATGGTGGGAGCGCCCCACTTCTTCTCGAGGACGACGTTGCGGCCGCGCGGGCCGAGGGTCACCTTGACCGCGTCGGCCAGAGTGTTGAGTCCACGCTCGAGGCCGCGGCGGGCTTCTTCGTCAAAAGCAATGATCTTGGCCATGTGTGTTTCTCGTCCCTCCCGGACGTCGTGAAATGTCTGTGCTGGCACTCGACCGGAGCGAGTGCCAAGGTCGATTCTGGCACTCGCGGTGGACGAGTGCAAGCGACCGGCACGCGCTCCGACACGAAGGAGCCGCCGCCCGCACGAGGCGGACGACGGCTCCCGGGAGGCTCGGCGGTTAGGCCGGGCGGACCGATTCGGCCTGGGGGCCCTTCGACCCCGTGCCGACCTCGAACGCGACCTGCTGCCCCTCCTCGAGGACCTTGTACCCCGACATGTCGATCGCGGAGTAGTGGACGAAGACGTCCTGTCCGCCGCCGTCGACCGTGATGAAGCCGTAGCCCTTCTCAGCGTTGAACCACTTGACGGTTCCGTTCGCCATCTCTGTACTCCCCAGTGCTGTGATGCCCGCGGCACGAGCGATGTGCTGGTGCCTGGTCAGGAATACTAATCCGGCTATCGGCCCCGGGAGGGGCTGGAAAGGGCCTCGCGGGGAAGAGTTGCCCGGGATTCAACACGGAGGAAACGTGCCCGTAACAGAGGGCCCCGATCAGCCCTGCTCGGAGGCGTAATCGGCCCCCAGGACCACGACGACGGAGCCCGTCTCGACGAAGTCCTGCGAGAACAGGACGGTCCCCGTTCCGAGCGAGTCGACGAGACCGAGGGCCGCTCCCTCGAGCGCCGGGTCGGTGAAGTAGACGGTCGTGGCGGCGATGTCCTCGGTGTTCGCGTTCGCGACGGTCGGGACGCTCCATCCGGCCGTCGTCAGGGCGTCGCCGGCGCTGGCGGCGAGTCCGACGGTGGCGGTGCCGTTGAGGACGGCGACGGCGAGATCGGGATCGAGCGTCGCGGCGGCGGTCGGGGTCGCCTCCGCGGTCGCGGTCGGCGGAGTGAAGACGTCCGTGAACTGCACCCGGTCGTCGATGACCAGCAGCCCGATGAAGCCGAGCAGGACGATGACCCCGGTGGCGAGCGCGGCCCAGGCGAGGGCGACCGCGCGGGCGTGAGGGGCCGGCGGCCGGCGGTGGGCGCCGACGCGCGCCTCCGTCGCCGGGACCTCGTCGAAGCGGTCTCTCGGGTGCGTGTTCGACATCGGGGGTACGGCCGGCCTTCCGTTGGTGGACTCGAGCAGCTCGTCTACTCGAGGCGCCCGAGGCGTCGCGAGGCGCGGGCGCCGGCGCGCTGGTCGCGGATGCGCTGCAGCCGCGTGACGAGCATCGGGTCGTGCGCGAGGGCGGCCGGAGAGGCGAGCACCGCGCTGAGCACCTGATAGTAGCGGGCGGCCGACAGTCCGAACTGGGAGCGGATCGCGTCGTCCTTGTCCCCGGAGCGGGCCGTCCACTCGCGCTCGAAGGCGAGCACCCGCAGCTCGCGCTCGGACAGACCGGTGCCCGGTCTCGGGTCCGTCGTCCTGCTCATCCCTCCAGGGTAGGCAGGCCCACGGCCGCCGCCGGGGAGGCGCTCCGAACACCTCGTGACCGCGTCGCGGCATGGAGGCGGGGAGTCTCCTCCACAGCCCGCGGAGGCGGAATGGAGCCGTCGCCCCGGGGGTTGGACCAGGTGGAGGGGCGCGACCGCCCCCGTACACTGACGAGGATTCCGAGGGAGACCCATGTCGTCGTATTCCGTGAACAAGTCCGACGCCGAGTGGCGCGAGGAGCTCGACCGCGACCAGTACGCGGTCCTGCGCGAAGCGGCCACCGAGCGCCCGTGGACCGGCGAGCTGCTCGACGAGCACCGCTCCGGCCTCTACACGTGTGCCGCCTGCAGCGCCGAGCTCTTCAAGAGCGGCACCAAGTTCGACTCCGGCTGCGGCTGGCCGAGCTTCTACGAGTCCGTGAACCCGGACGCGGTCCAGCTGATCGAGGACAGCACCCTCGGCATGGTCCGCACCGAGGTCCGCTGCGCGAACTGCGGATCCCACCTGGGACACGTCTTCCCCGACGGCTTCGGCACGCCCACCGGCGACCGCTACTGCATGAACTCGATCGCCCTGAACTTCCAGGCCGAGGGCGAGTGACCGTGTCCTCCTCCCCCGTGCTCGAGGCCGTCCTCGCGCGCCGATCGCGCTCGAAGGTGACGCCGGAGGCTCCGGGGCACGACGAGATCGCGGCGTTCGTCTCGGCGGCGTCGCGTCTCGCCGATCACAGCTCGCTGCGCCCGTGGCGGGTCATCGAGATCCGCGGCGCCGCCCGCGACCGGGTCGGCCGCAGCTTCGCGGTCGCCTCGGGGGCGAAGAAGGACCCGCGGAAGTACATCGAGAAGACGCACCGCGCCTCCCTGCTGCTGGCCGTCGTGGTCAGCGTCAAGAAGTCGAAGGTGCCGGCCTGGGAGCAGGAGGCCGTCGCCTCGGGCGTCGCCCACCTCCTGAGCCTGCTGCTCGACGAGGCGGGCTGGGGTGTCTTCTGGCGCACCGGCTCCTACACGCGCGACAAGGCCGTGCGGAAGGCGCATCGCCTCGAGAAGGGCGAGGAGCTGCTCGGCTGGCTCTACGTCGGCCGTCCCGACGGGAAGATCGGCGGCCCCAAGCGTCCCGCTCCCGCCGAGCGGCACCTCAGCATCCTCGAACCGTGAGACGCGGCGGGCCCCGATCCGGCCGGATCCGGGGCCCGCGATAGGGTGGCCGGGCGCGCGAGCGCACCTGCCGACGTGGCGCAATTGGTAGCGCACCCGACTTGTAATCGGGCGGTTACGGGTTCAAGTCCCGTCGTCGGCTCAGGAGAGAGGAAGGCCCCGACCGCTGTGTGCGGTCGGGGCCTTCTTCATGCGCGGGGCTCCTGCGCGTCCGCGGCTCAGCCCGCGGCGGCCGTAGTCGGCTCGGAGGAGGCCGGAGCCTCGGTGGAGACCGGGGCGTCGCCGGGAGCGGGGGTCTCGGTCGACGCGGGCGTCTCGGTCGACGCGGGGGCCTCGGTCGAGGCGGGCGTGTCGCTCGGCGCCGGGGTCTCGGAGGAGGTGGGCGCGGGAGTCGCCGACGAGTAGGAGTCGGCAGCGGCCGAGAGCACGAAGGAGCTGAAGGCGTCCGGGTCGGTCAGCGAGCCCGAGTACGCCTCGCCGTTGACCAGGACGGTCGGGGTGCCCGTGACGGCGGGCACGTCCGTGCCGGGCAGCGGACCCGAGGTGGCGCGCTCGGTCGCGGCGCGGACCCAGCTCACGAAGCTCAGGTCGTCGATGCAGGTGTTCACGGCGGCCGTGTCCTCGACGCCGGCCTGCGAGGCGTAGTCCTTCAACTGGTCGTCCGAGAGTCCGTCGGTCCCCTCCGCCGGCTGGCTGGCGAACAGCAGGGAGTTGAAGTCGAAGAACGAGTCGGGCGAGCGGTCCGCGACGCACGCGGCGGCGTTGGCCGAGCGCTCCGAGTACTTGGTGCCGTTGGAGCGGGTCGTGAGGATGGCGATCGGGTGGATCTCGACCGTCGCGGCACCGCTGGTCACCCACTCCTTGATCTGGTCGCCGTTGGTCTTCTCGAACTGGCCGCAGTAGGGGCAGAGGTAGTCGAGGTAGACCCGGATGTCGACCGTGCCGGCCGAGGTGTCGAGCGCGCTGGGGGTGGGCGTCCCGTCGGCGGCGAGGGCGCCGCTCGTCTGCGCGACCATGTTCTCGCCGATGACGACACCGTCGCTCGCCATGTTCGCCGGGCCCGGACCCGCGGGGCGGATGCTCGAGGTGACGGCGAAGACCACGATCACGACGACCGCGATCACGACGGCGGCGAGCCCGCCCTGCAGGGCGAAGCGGCTCACGCGGTCGCGGCGCTTCTGCTGCTCACGCAGGCGGCGCGCCTTCTCTCGGGCGGCCTCTCGTCGCTGGTTCTTCGAGAGACGGTCGTTGGCTCCGCCGGTGGTCATGACAAGAACGCTCCGAATGAGAGAGGGGGAAGAAGGGGGTCGCCGGGCGCGACTCGCCGGAATCCTACGCGCGAGCCCTGGGAAACCTCCAAACGACGGATACGCGGTGCCCGACCGACGACTGTCGGCCCTGTGGCATACTGTGACGGTTGGTCGGAGTCGCCCACGCGATGATGACCATCACTTCCATTCACTCGGATCGTCCGGCACGTACCTGCCGGTGAAGGAGCAAGAACAATGGCGTCCGTAACTTTCGACCACGCGTCCCGCGTCTACCCCGGGGCCACTCGCGCCTCCGTCGACAAGCTCAACCTCGAGGTGGGCGACGGCGAGTTCCTCGTCCTCGTCGGCCCCTCCGGCTGCGGCAAGTCCACCTCCCTGCGCATGCTCGCCGGCCTCGAAGAGGTCAACGAGGGCCGCATCCTCATCGGCGACCGCAACGTCACGGACGTGCCGCCGAAGGACCGCGACATCGCGATGGTCTTCCAGAACTACGCGCTGTACCCGCACATGTCGGTCGCCGAGAACATGGGCTTCGCGCTCAAGATCGCCGGCGTCAACAAGGACGAGCGCGCCGCGCGGGTCCTCGAGGCCGCGAAGATGCTCGACCTCGAGCCCTACCTGAACCGCAAGCCGAAGGCGCTCTCCGGTGGCCAGCGCCAGCGCGTCGCGATGGGCCGCGCCATCGTCCGCAAGCCCCAGGTCTTCCTCATGGACGAGCCGCTGTCGAACCTCGACGCCAAGCTCCGCGTGTCCACCCGCACCCAGATCGGCACGCTGCAGCGCCGCCTGGGCATCACCACGGTCTACGTCACCCACGACCAGACCGAGGCGCTCACCATGGGCGACCGCATCGCGGTCCTCAAGGACGGCCTCCTCCAGCAGGTCGGCTCGCCCCGCGACCTGTACGAGAACCCGAACAACGTCTTCGTGGCCGGCTTCATCGGCTCGCCCGCGATGAACCTGTTCCACGCGGACGTCACCGACGGCGGCGTCAAGTTCGGCGACACCGTCCTCCCGATCGCCCGCGAGGCGCTCGCGAAGACGAGCCAGAAGGTCGTCACGCTCGGCGTGCGCCCCGAGGACGTCACCGTCTCGACCCAGCCCGGCGGACTGCCGATCGAAGTCGACCTCATCGAGGAGCTCGGCTCGGACGGCTACCTCTACGGCCACACCGAGGTCGAGGGCCGCCGCACCGACATCGTCGCGCGCGTCGACGGCCGCGTGCACCCGACCGCGGGCGACCGCGTGTACGTGACCGCGAACCACCGCGTGCACATCTTCGACGCGGAGTCGGGCGAGCGCCTCTCCTGAGCCTCCTCCTGCACCGCACGCTGCCGCCGTCCCCTCCAGGGCGGCGGCAGCGTCGTCTGCGGCTCCCCCACCGTCCGACACGCGACACGAACGGCGCACCATGTCCGGCTCCCTGAACATCACCTCGGCCACCGTCGACCCGGCCCTGCTCGACCTGCCGTGGAACCTGCGGCTCGACGACTGGCCCGACGAGTACATCGCCGCCCTGCCGAAGGGCATCTCGCGGCACACGGTCCGCTTCGCCCACCTCTCCGGACACGTCGTCGCCGTCAAGGAGACGACCGCCGAGATGTCGCGGCGCGAGTACGAGATGCTGAAGACGCTGCAGCGCCTCGACGTGCCGTGCGTGGTTCCGGGCGCGGTGATCACGAACCGCACCGACGACGAGGGCGAGGCCCTGCCCGCCGTGCTCGTCACCCGTCACCTCAAGTTCTCGCTCCCCTACCGGGCGCTCTTCTCGCAGACGCTGCGGCCGGACACGGCGACCCGTCTGGTCGACGCGCTGGCGCTCCTCCTGGTCCGCCTGCACGTGATCGGCTTCTTCTGGGGCGACGTCTCGCTCTCGAACACTCTCTTCCGGCGCGATGCCGGCGCCTTCGCCGCCTACCTGGTCGATGCGGAGACGGGGCAGCTCTACTCGGGCGGCCTCTCGAACGGCCAGCGCGAGAACGATCTGGAGATCGCCCGCGTCAACATCGCCGGCGAGCTGCTCGACCTCGAGGCCGGCGGTCGCGTCGACGACGACCTCGACCCGATCACGGTCTCCGACGGCATCGTCGCGGCGTACCGCAGCCTCTGGAAGGAGCTGACCGGTGCCGAGTCGTTCGCGACCTCGGAGCGCTGGCGGATCAACGACCGCGTGAACCGGCTGAACGAGCTGGGCTTCGACATCGAGGAGCTCGCGATCAAGACCGACGAGGCCGGGTCCACGGTGCGGATCCAGCCGAAGGTGGTCGACGCCGGCCACCACCAGCGGCGGCTGCTCCGTCTCACCGGGCTGGACGCGCAGGAGAACCAGGCGCGACGCCTGCTCAACGACCTCGACTCGTACACGGCGACCTACGACAAGCAGGGCCTGGACGAGGAGATGGTGGCGCACGAGTGGCTGGCGCAGGTGTTCGAGCCGGTCATCCGCTCGATCCCCCGCGATCTCAAGGGCCGCCTGGAGCCGGCCGAGATGTTCCACCAGCTGCTCGAGCACCGCTGGTTCATGTCGCAGCAGCAGGCGCGCGACGTCCCCCTGGCGGAGGCGGTCACCGCCTACGTGAACGACATCCTGCGTCACCGCCGCGACGAGGCGACGGTCATCGCTCCTCCCACCGAGGCGCTGACCCTCCCGAACCTCGTCCTCGACGAGTCCGGCGACGCCGAGCTCACCGACGAGGACGCCGACGTCGACTGGACCAAGAACGTCTGACCCCACCACCGCAAGAGGGCCCGTGCTGTCAGCACGGGCCCTCTCCGCATCCCCCCGGCTCGCTCGCCGCAGGCGGCGCCCTCGGTCCGCTCGCCGCAGGCGGCGCTCCGCTCCGCTCGCCGCAGGCGGCGCCCCTGACATCCAGACCCGTAGCGCGGGTGCCGGCGCGGTGAGCTGCAAGGCGGAGGAGGAAGCGATACCGGCGGTATCGCGCCCGACGACAACGCCGCAGATCGCCGTGCCGGTGCCCGCGCTACTCGGAGGCGGAGCGGAGTTTGGAGATCTCGTAGAGCGCGACCGACGCCGCGATCCCGGCGTTCAGGGATTCGGTGGCGGAGCTGATCGGGATGGAGACGACGGCGTCGCACTGCTCGGTGACGAGGCGGGAGAGGCCCTTGCCCTCGCTGCCGACGACGACGAGGAGCGGCCGGTCGGCGAGTTCGAGGCCGGGGAGCATCACGTCGCCGTCGCCGTCGAGTCCGATGACGAAGACGCCTGCGCGCTTGAAGTCCTTGATAATGGCGGTGAGGTTGGACGCCATCGCGACGGGGATGCGTGCGGCGGCTCCGGCGGAGGTCTTCCAGGCGGCGGAGTTGAGGCCCACGGAGCGGCGCTGCGGGACGATGACGCCCTGTCCGCCGAACGCGGCGACGGAGCGGATGATCGCTCCGAGGTTGCGCGGGTCGGTGATGCCGTCGAGGGCGACGAGGAGGGGGACCGCTCCGCGGGAGACGCTGCGCTCGAGCAGGTCGCTCGGGTGGGCGTACTCGTAGGGCGGCACCTTCAGCACGAGGCCCTGGTGCACGGAGTCGGGGCCGGCGAGGCGGTCGAGCTCCGGGCGCATGACCTCGAGCACGGGAAGGCCGCGGGCGGTGGCGATCTTGAGCGCCTCCTTGACCCGGTCGTCCATCTCGATGCGGGTCGCGAGGTAGAGGGTGGTGGCCGGGATGCTGGCGCGCAGCGCCTCGAGGACCGAGTTCCGGCCCGTCACCATCTCGAAGTCGTCGCCGCTCTTGGGCTTGCGCGACGGAGCGGGGCGCCCCTGTCCGCGGGCGGCCGCGGAGAGGGCTCCGCCGGGGCGGCCCTTGCCGCCTGCGGCGACGAAGCGCTCGCGCGCGAGCTTCGCCTTGCCTGCGGGGTGGTAGGGCCGGTCCTCGGCCTTGGGCGTGGGCTTCTTGCCCTCGAGGGCCTGACGGCCCTGACCGCCGGAACCGACGGCCTTGCCCTTGCTCTTCTTTCGGACCGCTCCGGGGCGGCCGGGCTTATTCGCCATCGAGACTCCAATGCGCACCCGTCTGGGTGTCTTCGATCGTGATTCCCGCCGCGGCGAGATCGGTTCGGATGCGGTCGGCGCTCGCCCAGTCGCGCTGCTCGCGCGCGGTCTGGCGTTCGGCGACCAGGCGGTCGACCAGCACGCTGAGCGCGCGGTACGAGGGTTCGTCGTCGGAGCGCGCCCACTCGGGCGCCTCCGGGTCGATGCCGAGCACGGCCGCCATCGCGAGCACCTGGGTGCGCAGGGCCGAGACGGAGCCGAGGTCCTCGGCGTCGAGGGCGGCGTTGCCGGCGCGCACGGTCTCGTGCAGGACGCCGATGGCCTGCGGGACGGACAGGTCGTCGTCCATCGCCTCGGCGAACTCCTCCGGGACCACCGGCTCGCCGAGCGCTGCGAACCGCGTGCCGTCGAGGCGGCGGCGGGAGCGCTCGAGGAAGCCCTCGATCCGCTCCAGCGCCGCTTCGGCCTCCTCGAGGGCCCCGTCGTGGAACTCGAGGGTGGAGCGGTAGTGGGCCGAGCCGAGGTAGTAGCGGACGACGAGCGGGCGGGCCGCTTCGAGCAGCTCGGAGGCGAACACCGAGTTGCCGAGCGACTTGCTCATCTTCTGGCCGGTGACGGACACGAGGCCGTTGTGCAGCCAGTAGCTGGCGAAGGCGTGGCCGGCGGCGCTGGACTGGGCGAGCTCGTTCTCGTGGTGGGGGAAGCGCAGGTCGAGCCCGCCGCCGTGGATGTCGAACTGGGTGCCGAGGTACTTCGTCGACATCGCGGAGCACTCGATGTGCCAGCCGGGGCGCCCGGCGCCCCACGGCGAGGCCCAGGCGGCCGACTCGGGCTCCTCCGGCTTGGCGCCCTTCCAGAGAGCGAAGTCGTGCGGGTCGCGCTTGCCGCGCGGGTCGGCGTCGGTCGCCGCCTCCATGCTCTCGAGGCGCTGGTGGGTGAGCGAGCCGTAGTCCGGCCAGGACCGCGTGTCGAAGTAGACGTCGCCGGAGTCGTCGGGCGCCGGGTAGGCGTGACCGCGCTCGATCAGGGCCTGGATGAGCGTGATCATCTCGGCGATGCTCGCGGTCGCGCGCGGCTCGTAGGTCGGCGGGAGGATGCCGAGGGCCGTGTACGCGGCGGTGAACTCGAGCTCGACGCGGTAGGCGAGCGCCCACCACTGCTCGACCGGCGCGCCCTCGGGCACCCGACGCCGCGCGTCCTCGGCGATGGCGAGGATCTTGTCGTCGATGTCGGTGACGTTGCGCACCAGGGTGACCTGGAAGCCGCGGTACGCCAGCCAGCGGCGCAGCTGGTCGTAGGCGAGGGCGGAGCGCAGGTGCCCGATGTGGGGCGAGGACTGAACGGTGGGTCCGCAGACGTACATCCCGACCTCGTTCTCGCGGAGGGGGACGAAATCGACGAGGGCCTGGGCCTTCGAGTCATGCAGTCGCAGAGTCACGCGGGCGAGTTTACCGGGCGGACCGCTCCCGGCCGGGTCGGCGGCTCCGCCCGGGGACTAACGGGTGATAGCGGGGGTGGGGAGGACGAGTGCCGTCGCGGTCGCGGCGACCCCCTCGCCCCGGCCGGTGAAGCCCAGCGCGTCCGAGGTGGTGGCGGCGACGCTGACCGGTGCGCCGAGCAGCTCCGAGAGCAGCCTCTGCGCCTCCTCGCGCCGCGGCGAGAACTTCGGGCGGTTGCCGATGAGCTGCACCGAGACGTTGCCGATGGCGAAGCCGGCGGCCTCCACCAGCTCGCGGGTCGCGCGGAGGAAGACCTCGCCGTGGGCGTCCGCGAAGCGCGGGTCGGCCGTGCCGAAGCGGGAGCCGATATCGCCGAGACCCGCCGCCGCCAGGAGCGCGTCGCAGATCGCGTGGGCGACCGGGTCGCCGTCGCTGTGCCCGGACAGGCCCCGCTCCCCCGGCCAGTGCAGCCCGGCGAGCCAGAGCGGCGACGCGTCGTCGAACGCGTGCACGTCCGTGCCGATGCCGACGCGCGGCACGACGACGACGGGCGGCGGTGCGAGCACCTGCTCGGCGCGGGCCAGGTCCCAGGGGGTGGTGATCTTGAAGGCGAGCGGGTCGCCGGCGACGACGATCGAGGGACCGCCGCGCGAGGCGAGGAGCGCCGCGTCGTCGGTGAAGTCCTCCTCCGCCGAGGCGTAGGCCTCGTCGAGGAGCGCGCGCGGGAAGCCCTGCGGCGTCTGCACCGCGGCGAGCTCGGAGCGGTCCACTGTGCCGAGGATCCCGCCGTCGGCGCGGATGCGCTTGATCGTGTCGGTGACCGGCAGACCCGGGATCACTCCGCCGCGCGTCTCCCGGACCGCCGCGATCACCCGCTCGAACTGGTCGACGGGCGTGAGGGCGCGGGCGGCGTCGTGCACGAGCACCGTCTCGACGGCCGGACCGAGCGCCCGGAGCCCTCGAGCGACCGACTCCTGGCGGCTGGCGCCTCCGGCGACGACGCTGACGGAGCCGTCCGGGGCTCCGGCGGCGTGCGTCAGAGCGGCCGTCTCCTCGAGGAGGGCGGCGGGAGCCACGACGACGATCTGGACCGGCTCCGCGAGCAGCAGCACCGTGCGCAGGCTGCGCTCGAGGATCGTCCTCCCCGCGCAGTCGACGTAGGCCTTGGGGCGCTCGCGGCCGAGCCTCGTGCCGCTGCCGGCGGCGACGACGACGACGGCCGCGGTCGGCGCGCCGGCCGGACCGTTCAGGATGCGAGGACCTCGTCGAGGAGCACGGAGGCGGCGTCCTCGTCGGTCTTCTCGGCCAGGGCGAGCTCGGAGACGAGGATCTGGCGGGCCTTGGCGAGCATGCTCTTCTCCCCCGCCGAGAGGCCGCGGTCGCGGTCGCGGCGGGTGAGGTCGCGGACGACCTCGGAGACCTTGACGACGTCTCCGGACCCGAGCTTCTCGAGGTTGGCCTTGTAGCGGCGCGACCAGTTGGTCGGCTCCTCGACGACCTCGGCGCGCAGGACCTCGAACACGCGCTCGACGCCATCGCGGCCGATGACGTCGCGGACGCCGACCAGGTCGACGTTGTCGGCGGGCACCTCGATGACGAGGTCGCCCTGCGCGACGCGGAGCTTCAGGTACGTCTTCTCCTGGCCCTTGATCGTCCGGGTCTTCACCTCGGCGATCGTGGCGGCTCCGTGATGGGGGTAGACGACCGTCTCTCCGACCTCGAACTGCATGCGACGTCCTTTCAGCGGCGGAAAGATTACCATGCGCGCCGAGCGGGACGGGAGTCCGGACGGGCGGAGCCGCGGTGCTCGCTACGCTAGCCTGGTGTCGGCTCGTGCACAGTGAAGTCGCCCTGTCCGGGGCGAGCGGGGCCGACGATCTGGAGGTTCCTGTGAAGGCGCGTATCGCTGCATCCGTCGTTCTCGCGGTCGGCGTCGCCCTCGCTACCGCCGGCTGCAACCTCGTCGCCCCGCAGGCGACGCGCAAGATCTACGACCCGAGCGACGGAGTCGGCGCGACGATCGGCGATCTCGCCATCCGCAACGCGATGATCGTCTCGGACGACGGCGAGGCCGGCACTCTGATCGTGACGCTCGTGAACTCCACCGATGAGGCGCTGAGCGTCGAGGTGCAGTACGAGGGCTCCGCGGGCCGCACCAGCGACACCGTCGACGCCGTCCCCGGCCGCACCGAGGTCCGCCCCGACAGCACCGAGGCCGTCCAGATGGACGACATCGACACCATTCCCGGCGGCCTGCTCCCCGTCTACTTCCAGTACGGCTCCGAGCAGGGCAAGGAGCTCCTCGTCCCCGTCCTGACGAACGCCCTCGAGGCCTACTCGACGCTGACTCCCGCTCCCTCCGCGACGCCGACCGTCACCCCGACGGCCGACCCCGCCCGGACCGCGCTCCCCACTCCCACCGCCGAGCCCGGCGTCGACGCTCCCACCGCGGAGTAGCCCCCTCCGCCCTCGAGGGCCGTCCACCCCGGTGGGCGGCCCTTCGTCGTCCCCGCAGGTCACGATCCGCCGACTCCGTCGGCCACTCGACCACTATTCGCGCGACGTCCGGCTGCGCGCGTCTCGATACACCGACTCCGCCGACCACTCGAGCACCACGCCCTGAGCGACGCCCCCGCCCGGCTCGTCGCGCAGCGACGGCCCCGCCCCGCACCCCTCCAGCACAGGGTTGATCGCGGGTCCTGGCGGGGTGAGCTGCAAGGCGGAGGAGGGCGCGATACCAGCGGTATCGCAACCGACGACAACGCCGCAGATCGCCCCGCCAGGGCCCGCGATCAAGCGTCGAAGCGGTAGCCGAGGCCGCGGACAGTAACCAGGAGCACCGGTTCCTTCGGCGTCTTCTCGATCTTGGAGCGGATGCGCTTGACGTGGACGTCGAGGGTCTTCGTGTCGCCGAAGTAGTCGCTGCCCCAGACGCGGTCGATGAGCTGGCCGCGGGTGAGGACGCGGCCCGCGTTGCGGAGGAGCATCTCGAGGAGCTCGAACTCCTTGAGGGGCATCGGGGTCTCGACGCCGTCGACTTCGACCGTGTGGCGTTCGATGTCCATGCGGACGGGGCCGGCGACGACGATCCGCTCCTCGCCGGGCTCCTCGGTGCGGCGTCGGAGGACGGCGCGGATGCGGGCGAGCAGTTCGCGGGTGGAGTAGGGCTTGGTGACGTAGTCGTCCGCGCCGAGCTCCAGGCCGACGACGATGTCCACTTCGGAGTCCTTGGCGGTGACCATGATGATCGGGACGGAGGAGCGGGTGCGGATCTCGCGGCAGACCTCGGTGCCGGGCATGCCGGGCAGCATGAGGTCGAGGAGGATCAGGTCGTAGTCGCCCTCGTCGAAGGCGGCGACGGCGCGGTTGCCGTCCTCGGCGACGGTGACGTCGTAGCCCTCGCGTTCGAGCAGGTAGCTGAGGGGCTCGCTGAGGGCGCTCTCGTCCTCGACGAGCAGGATGCTGGTCACGCGTGTTCTCCTATCGGGGCGGTCGCCGCGAAGGGCGTCCGGGCGGGGTCGGCTTCGGGGAGCCGGATGGTGAAGGTGGAGCCGCGGCCGGGCTTGGACCAGACGCGGACGTCGCCGCCGTGGTTCTGCACGGCGTGCTTGACGATGCTGAGGCCGAGGCCGGTGCCGCCGGTGTGGCGGGAGCGGGCCTGGTCGACGCGGTAGAAGCGCTCGAACACCCGGTCGAGGTCCTCCTCCGGGATGCCGATGCCCTGGTCGGTGACGGCGATCTCGACGACTCCGCCGGTGGAGCGGACGCCGATGCCCACGCGGGAGCCGGCGGGCGAGTACTGGATGGCGTTGGCGAGGAGGTTGTGCAGCGCCGAGACGAGCATCTTCTCCTGCCCCACGACGTAGGCCTTCTTCATCCCGCCCTTGACCAGGGTGACGTCGTGCGACTCCGCCATGACGTGGGTGGTCTCGAGCGCCGCCGTGACGACGTCGTCGACGCGGATGATCTCGGCGGAGCCGGCGACGTCGGCGGCCTGGAGCCGGGAGAGCTCGATGATCTCGCGGGTGATCTTCGCGAGGCGGTGCGACTCCTGGGTCAGCCGGTGCGCGAAGCGGCGCACCTGCTGGGGGTCGTCGGCGGCGGAGTCGAGGGCCTCGGCGAGCAGGCCGACGGCGCCGATCGGGGTCTTCAGCTCGTGGGAGATGTTGGCGACGAAGTCCCGGCGGACGGCCTCGAGCCGGCGCGCCTCGGTGTGGTCCTCGGCGATGACGAGGACGTAGCGGGAGCCCAGGCGGGTCGCGTGGACGACGAGCGTCACGGCGGCGTCGGAGAGCGGGCTGGTCGCGAGCTCGAGGTCCTGGACGATGTCGTCGCCGAAGCGGCGGACGCGGTCGACGATGGCGGCGAGGTCGGGGTGGAGCAGCGTGTCCTGCGAGACCAGGCCGAGCGCGACGGCGCGGGTGGACGCCTTGAGCACGTTGTGCGACGGGTCGGTCACGAAGGCGGGCGAGCCGACGGCGTCGATGATCGCCTCGATCCCCTCGGGGAGCCCGACCGAGATCACGTCCTGCGCGATGCGGCCCTGGCGGGCGGCGAGCGTGAGCACGGTCGTCAGAAGGATCCCGATCGCGACACCGAGAACGAGTGACAGAACCACGATCAAGCCCGAATCCACGGACCCAGGCTAACCATCCACCGGGCGTCCCCCTACCGGACGCCCGTCGATCCTCCGGGGGTCGAGTACTGTTCAAACGCCCGGCACCGTCCGTTAACCTGCCGTGGTCATCATGACTGCGCCTGCGCCCACGGAGTGCAGTCGCAGCGGCGTGCGAGGTGCTCGCCGCAGATCCGGCGCCGTCGTCCGCGCGCGCCGTAGAGAGGGTCGAACACAGATGCGCGAAGTTTTCCAGCAGGAGCTGGCCGAGGTCCAGGAACGACTCGTCGAGATCTCCGGACTCGTCGAGATCGCCATCGAGAAGGCGACCCAGGCGTTCAACCACTCCGACGTCACCCTCGCGGAGGAGGTCATCGCGAGCGACGCGCGCATCGACGAGCTGGCCATCAGCCTCGACGAGCTCGCGATCGACATCCTCGCCCGGCAGAACCCGGTCGCCCGCGACCTGCGGATCGTCGTCTCGGCGCTGCGCATCAGCGCGTCGCTCGAGCGGATGGGCGACATCGCCGAGCACATCGCCCAGCTCTCGCGCTACCGCTTCCCCGACAAGGTGGTCCCCAAGAGCCTGCGTCCGACGTTCGTCGAGATGGGCCGCCTCGACGTGGTCGTCGCGCACAAGCTGACCGACCTGCTCCGCTCGCAGGACCCGCGCATCGCCGAGGAGATCCGCGACGAGGACGACAAGATCGACGAGCTGCACGTCAGCGTCTTCGACAAGGTGCTCAGCGAGGCGTGGAAGGGCCAGGCCGCCGACACCGTCGACGCGACCCTCGCCAGCCGCTACCACGAGCGCTTCGCCGACCACGCCGTGTCGATCGCCAAGAAGGTCCAGTACCTGATCTCGGGCGACTACTCCTAGTCGACACCTCGGGCTCCAGCCCGTCTCACCGTCCGGCCCGCAGGAACGAGCGTCTCCTGCGGGCCGGACGTGTCCGTGCGCTCCGCCTCCGGGGCTACGGGAACGGCCCGCCGGAGTCGAGGACTCGGGCGGGCCGTTCGCGCGTTCGGGGCGGTGCTACTTCTTGGCGCCCTGGGCGGCGACGGCGGCGGCACCGGCGGCCGCGGCCTCGGGGTCGAGGTAGCGCGCCTCGCCGATGGGCTCGAAGTCCTCGTTCAGCTCGTAGACGAGCGGGATCCCGGTCGGGATGTTGAGCTCCGCGATGTCCGAGTCCGAGATGCCGTCGAGCGTCTTCACCAGCGCGCGGAGGGAGTTGCCGTGCGCGGTGATCATGACGGTCTTGCCCGAGGCGAGGTCCGGCTTGATGTCGGACTCCCAGTACGGAAGCATCCGCTCGATCACGAGCTTCAGCGACTCGGTGCGGGGCAGTGCGTCGCCGAGGTCGGCGTAGCGCTCGTCGTGCGCCTGCGAGTACTGGTCGTCGTCGTCGAGCGGGGGCGGCGGCACGTCGAAGGAGCGGCGCCAGGTCTGGAACTGCTCGGGGCCGTACTCGGCGAGGGTCTGCGCCTTGTCCTTGCCCTGCAGGGCGCCGTAGTGGCGCTCGTTGAGGCGCCAGGAGCGCTTGACGTCGATCCACAGGCGGTCGGCGACCTCGAGGGCGATGTTGGCGGTCTGGATCGCACGCGTCTGGCGCGACGTGTAGACGATGTCGGGGTGCAGGCCCGCCTCGGTCAGCAGCTCGCCGGCACGGGTGGCCTCCGCGACTCCCTGCTCGGTCAGGCGCACGTCGACCCAGCCGGTGAACAGGTTCTTCTGGTTCCACTCGCTGTTGCCGTGGCGCACGAGGATGAGGGTGTAGGTCTCGGACATGCGTCCAGCTTAGAGGCGGCCCCCTCACCCGCGGATACGCTGGAGAGCATGCCCATCGGAGCCGTCACCCGCGGAACGACGGGCACGAACCGCCTCCGCCGGGTCGACCGCCGGCTCGCCGAGCTGCCCGTCCTGCGCAGCACCGCCTCCCCGCTCGTCGTCGATCTCGGCTTCGGGGCGAGCGCGGTCACCACGCTCGAGCTGCACCGCCGGCTCGTCCGGGCCGCGCCCGACGTCGAGGTGCTCGGCCTCGAGATCGAGCCCGCACGGGTCGACACCGCTCGGCGCCAGCTCGCCCGGGTGAGGGAGGGCGGCACGCCGTTCCCCGCGGACGCGCGCGTGCGCTTCGAGCGCGGCGGCTTCGAGGTGCCCCTGCCCGCGGGGCGGCGGGCAGGCGTCATCCGCGCCTTCAACGTGCTCCGCCAGTACGACGAGGACGCGGTTCATAGAGCCTGGGCGACGATGACGGACCGTCTGCAGCCCGACGGCGTCCTGGTCGAGGGCACCTGCGACGAGATCGGCCGCATCTGCACCTGGATCGAGGTCGGCCGGGAGGGCCCGCGCTCGCTGACCCTCTCGCTCCGGCTCGCGGCGATCCCCTCGCCGATGACGGCGGCCGAGCGCCTGCCGAAGGCCCTCATCCACCGCAACGTGCCCGGCGAGGGCGTGCACGCCTTCCTCTCCTCCCTCGAGCGGGCGTGGACGCTGAACGCCCCTCTCGCCGTCTACAGTCCGGGTCAGCGGTGGATCGCGACGGTCCGGGACCTCCGGCCGGAGTGGCCGGTCCTCGGCGGGCCGCGGCGCTGGCGCCTGGGCGAGGTGACGGTCGCGTGGGAGGCGGTCGCCCCCTCCTCCTGAGCGCCGGGCCTGAGCGCCGGGCCTGAGCACCGGACCTCCTGAGCCCTAGGCGAGCGGGGGCAGGGCGGCCCGAGCCTCGGCGGGAGCGGCGCCGGTCGCCGTGAGCAGGTCGACGACGAGCGGGCGGAGCAGGACGAGCACCGTCTTCTCGGCGAGGCGCGCCTCCGGGATCAGCCGCTGGGGGTCGAGCGTGGTCGCGAGCAGCACGAGGTCCTGACGCGCCAGGGCGAGCACCGAAGGATCGGCGACCGCGCGGCCGAGCAGCGCGATACCCGGGCCGAGGGCGGCGACCGCTCCGGCGAGCGCCGGCCGCGGGGCGCCGTCCCCGACGAGGAAGTCGGTGCGGCGCGCGACGATGCGCAGGTTCCGGGTCGCGAGATCCAGCGCGGACAGCATCACGGCCTGGCGGGAGAGCTCGCCGCGGTGCCGACGGACGAACGGCGAGATCCGGGCGACGCCGGTAGCGGAGTCGAGCGCCGCGGTCCAGCCGTCGATGACCGGCTGCGTCCCGCGGATCCGCTCGAGGGCTGCGGTGGACGCCGAGGAGTCGCCCCGGCGGAGCGCCTCGGCCAGCTCCTCCACGGTCCGGCTGAGCGCGGTGAGGAGCCGATGCGCCTCGGCCCGCGCCGTGCGCAGCGGCGGGCGGGGCACGATCGCCGTGCAGAGCAGCGCCGCGAGCCCGCCGATCAGGCCGTCGACGCTCCGGGTGAAGACGCCTCCGTCCGGCGCAGGGAGGACCATCACCAGCATCGCCTGGGTCCCGGCGGCCACGGCGAACCCCGGCGAGGGCGAGAGGGCCCGGCCGAGCGTGAAGACGATCGCGAGGACGACGGCGAGCTGCCAGACGCCGCTCCCCCACAGCAGGAGCAGGACCTCGCTGGCCGTGATGCCGATGAGCATCCCCGTCGCTGTCTCGGCCACCTGCTTGGGACGGGTGTCGCGCGCGATGCCGAGGCTCGAGATCGTGGCCGTCAGCGCCAGCACCGGCGCGGGGTGCCCGAGGAGGAAGTGCGCGACGGAGTAGGCGAGGGTCGCCGCGAGCACGATCTGCAGCACTGCGGGGAGCGACGCCCCCGCGCGGGCGAGGGCGCGCGCGGGACTCAGCTCGGGGGCCCGGACGAGACCGCGCAGCCGCTCGGCCGCCCGGCCCCGCTCGGCGGGACGTGCGGCCACCACGGCGTGGCCTACCTGGTCGTCGCCCCGAGGCGGGGCAGGCGGGGCACTCCCGCCTCCGCTCCGGCTCCCGGCGGGACCACGACCTCCTGGGCCGCGGCCACGCGCGAGTCGCCGGCCAGCACGGTCAGCTCGAGGTCCACCGGGACGCTCCGCTTGACGACCGCGAGAGCGACCGGTCCGTCCTCGTAGTGCCAGGCGCTCGAGGTGACCGTGCCGACCTCGACCGGCTCGCCGCCCTTGAGCGCCGTGACGATGTCGCCGTGGGCGGGGAGGACCGAGTCGGAGCCGTCGAGCTGCAGCAGGACCAGGCGCCGCGGCGGGTGGCCGAGATTGTGCACCTTCGCCACCGTCTCCTGGCCCCGGTAGCAGCCCTTGGCGAGGTGCACGCTCGAGCGGAGGAGGTCGAGCTCGTGCGGGATGGACCGCTCGTCGACCTCGGTCGCGTGGCGCGGGCGCCAGGCGGCGATGCGCAGGGCCTCGAGGGCGTCGACCCCGGCGAGGGCCACTCCCACCCCGACGGCCGTCTCCGCGAGGGCCTCGAGGGCCGCTCGCGGGACCAGGACCTCGCGGAGCTCCCAGGAGGCCCCGGGGTGCTCTGTGGTCAGCGCGTACTGCCAGCCGCCCGGCTGGACCTGCGACCACGGGTCGCTCCAGACGACGGGCTCCTCGGCCAGGGACAGGGCGAGCGTCAGGGCCGGCCCGTCGCCGAGGGCGGCGAGGGTCGCGAAGTCGTCGGTGCGGTCGGCGACCTCGACGCGGAGCATGAAGCGCATCCGGTCGAGCCAGGCGGCCAGGCCGGCCGTCTCGTCGCGGTCGAGCAGGAGCCAGGCGGTCTCGCCGTCGTCGACGAGGCGGATGACGTACTCGATCCGGCCGGTCGGGTCGAGCAGGAGCGTCTCGGCGGACGCGCCGGGAGCGAGGCGCGAGACGGCCTGGCTGGTGAGCGAGTCGATCCAGGTGAGGCGGTCCGGCCCCGTGACGGTCACGACGCCGCGGCCGGAGAGGTCGACGAGCGCGGTGCCCGCGGCGAGAGCGCGCTGCTCGCGGAAGGGCTCGCCGTAGTGCGCGGCGACGCCGGGCTCGGCGGCGCTCGTCGTGGCGACGGCGCCCGGGGCGGCCAGGAGCGGGGAGAGCGCGTCAGTCGACACGGGCGAGCCGTCCGGAGGAGTGGGTCCGCAGGCCCTGGCCGAGCGCGGCGATGTCCCACGCCCACAGCAGGTGGTCGTCGACCAGGCCGTAGAGGCGGGTGGCGGCGGCGTAGTCCTTCGCCGCGGCGGTGCGCATCACCGCGTCGGTCGCGAGGTCGATCCGCGGCCCCCTGACCTGGCCGAGGTAGAGCTCGCTGACCCCGTCCGGGTGCACGAGCGAGACCTCGATGTCGAAGCCGCCGGCGGCGTTGCGCAGCGTCTCGACGGACTCCGCGTCGGGGAAGGCGGGTGCGCCGCGGCCGGGCAGCATTCCCGGGCCGGCGTCGGAGTCGGTCAGAGCGCGGCTGAGGCGCCAGTAGCCGGTCTCGGTGACCAGCGGCCGGGGCGCCTCCTCGGCGCCCTCCTCGATCAGCCACGTGTAGGAGTTGTAGTTGAGGTACGGGAGGCCGTCGTAGCTGAAGCTGATGCGATGGCCGAACTCGGCCTGGACGGAGTCGTCGCCGATCGTGTAGTCGATGACGCCCGAGCCCTCCCAGACGCCGAGCAGCCAGGACAGGGGGACGAGCTCGGGCGGCAGGCCCGACGGAAGCGAGATCACTCGGGCTCCGGCGGCGGCTAGCGCTGGCCGCGGTAGAGCTTGTAGACGACCACGCCGGAGACCCACGCGATGGCGAGGGAGGCGAGCCCGAGCAGACCGAGGTAGAAGAGTTCCAGCGCGAGAAGCATGCGCTCATCCTACCCGCCGCCTCCGACGCAGGGGCGGGGCGGACGCGACCGCTCAAGCGGTGCGGATCCGGGCGCTCGGGACGGGAGGGCGCGACCGCTCAGGCGGGGAGGAGGAGGGCGATCCCGCTCGCGACCGCGACCACGGCCATCGCCCCGACGATGCTCGTCATCGCGCGGAGGAGGTACCCCTCGGCGCGGGCCACGGCGAGCTGCACCGCGAAGGTCGCGAGCACGCATCCGCCGAACGTCAGCGCGAGCCAGAGCTGCCGGGACTCCGGAGCGGCGATCGCCAGAGTCAGCACGGAGCCCGCGAGTGCGAGCGCCCAGACGACTCCGATGCCCACCCGATCCCTGCCCATCCGACAATTGTGCCCCAGGCGGACGCCCCTCCCGGCCCGCCGCTAGTATTGCGGGCAGACCAGTTCTGGAGGATCCGTGGCGCAGTTGTTGATACTGACCTCGGCGGGAGGCGCCGAGGTGCTCCCCGCACTGGGGCTCCTCAGCCACCGGACCCGGCAGATCCCCGCGGAGCCCGCCCAGCTCGTGAACGCCCCGAGCTGCGATCTGATCCTGGTCGACGCGCGGCAGGACCTCGCCAGCGCCAAGTCGCTCTGCAAGATCCTCACGACCACGGGCATCAACGTCCCCCTCATCCTGATCCTCACGGAGGGCGGGCTCACGGCCGTCTCGGCCGACTGGGGCGTCAACGACGTCATCCTCGACTCGGCCGGCCCCGCCGAGGTCGACGCCCGCATCCGCCTGGTGATCGGCCGGCTGGCGCAGGAGCAGTCGACCTCGCGCATCCAGGCCTCGGGCGTCGTGATCGACGAGGCCAGCTACTCCGCCAAGGTGCACGGGCGCCCGCTCGACCTCACCTTCAAGGAGTTCGAGCTCCTCCGCTTCTTCGCCACGCACCCCTCGCGCGTCTTCACCCGCGAGCAGCTGCTGAGCGAGGTGTGGGGCTACGACTACTTCGGCGGCACCCGCACGGTCGACGTGCACGTGCGGCGCCTCCGCGCGAAGCTCGGCGACCTGGAGTCGCTGATCGGCACGGTCCGCAACGTCGGATACCGCTTCAACGTGTACGAAGAGGACAATGAGCGAGTCGCTCAACCTGTCCGTTGAGGACCTGGCCGATCCCGCGGTGGCGGCCGGCCTCGAGCACCTGATCGGGCGCGCCGCCTGGTTCGACCACCAGCCCCCCTTCAGCGACCAGACGCTCGTCGACGCCCGGGCCGGCTCGCGCACCCTCCTCGTGGGGCTGCGCGCGGACGTGGTCGTGGCGGCGGCGATCCTCGGGCAGGGCGAGCTGGAGTTCGTCGTCGATCCGGAGTGGCGCGGGGTCGGCTTCGGCACCGCGACCCTGGAGCAGGTCCTCGCGAGCGGCCGGACGGGCCTGCTCGCCTGGGCGCACGGCGACCACCCCGCCGCCCGGGCCCTCGCGGCCTCCCACGGCTTCGCACCGGTCCGCACCCTCCTGCACCTCGAGCTCGAGCCGCTCGACGCCCCCGAGGTCCGCATCCCCGAGGGCGTCGTCCTCTCGGACGCCCGCGACCTCGCTCCGGCCGAGTGGATCGCCCTGAACGCGCGGATCTTCGCCGCGCACCCCGAGCAGGGGCGGATGACGGAGGAGGACCTGGCGGCCCGCCGCGCCGAGCCGTGGTTCGACGAGGGCGACTTCCTCCTGCTCCGCGACGCCGACGGCACGCTCCTCGGCTACGACTGGCTGAAGATCGAGCCCGGATCGACGACCGGCGAGATCTACGTCCTCGGGGTCGCCCCCGAGGCGGCCGGACGGGGACTCGGCCGCACCCTGCTGAACGCCGGGCTCGCGCGGATGCTCGAGCGCGGCTGCACCGCGGCCGACCTCTACGTCGAGGCCGAGAACCGGTCGGCGGTGGCGCTCTACCGCTCGCTCGGGTTCACGGACGCCTCCGTCGACGTGCAGTACCTGCAGCGCGCCGCGCCGCTGCGCTGAGCCGGCACTCCTCCACAGGGCCTCCCCCGGCCCCGTTCATCCGGCATTCACGAGCGGCGGCGCGGAGCGGACGGACGCGGTGCCAGGATGGTCGCATGGACGGCGACAACCTGCTTCTCGAAGACGGTCTCAGCGATGACCTCGACGACGACTTCGACGACGAGGAGGAGCACTCGGACCCGCTCCTCCCCGACAACCGCTACCTCGACCGGGAGCTGAGCTGGCTCGCGTTCAACCAGCGCGTGCTCGAGCTCGCGGAGGATCCGCTGGTTCCGGCGCTCGAGCGGGCGAACTTCCTGGCGATCTTCTCGTCCAACCTCGACGAGTTCTTCATGGTCCGGGTCGCCGGCCTCAAGCGCCGCATCCTCACGGGGCTCGCCCTGCCGACGAACATCGGCCGCGTGCCGGTCGACGTGCTGACCGATATCTCGGAGAAGGCGCACCTGCTGCAGCAGCGCCACTCCCGAGCGTTCAAGGAGCTCGTCGAGCCCGCCCTGCGCGACGGCGGCATCGACCTCGTCCGCTGGGACGAGCTGAGCGACGCCGAGCGCACCGTGCTGGACGACTACTTCTCGGCCCAGGTGTTCCCGGTGCTGATGCCGCTCGCGGTCGACCCGGCGCACCCGTTCCCCTACATCTCCGGCCTCTCGCTCAACCTCTCGGTGCGGGTGCGGAACCCGAAGACGCAGAAGGTCGAGTTCGCGCGCCTCAAGGTGCCGCAGATGCTCCCCCGCTTCGTGCGGATCGCCGGAGTCGCGGCGCCGGGCGAGCCGATGCGGTTCATCTCGCTCGAGGACCTGATCGCCAACCAGCTGGACGACCTGTTCCCCGGCATGGAGATCCTCGACCACCACGTGTTCCGGGTGACGCGCAACGAGGACGTCGAGGTCGACGAGGACGAGACCGAGAACCTGATCAAGGCCCTCGAGAAGGAGCTGCTGCGCCGCCGGTTCGGCCCGCCCATCCGCCTCGAGGTCACCGACGACATGGACGACGAGACGCTGGGCCTGCTGGTCCGCGAGCTCGACATCACGACGCAGGAGGTCTACAAGCTCCCGGCCCCGCTCGACCTCAGCGGGCTCTTCAGCCTGCAGAAGATCGACCGCCCGGACCTGAAGTACCCCAATCACGTCCCGACGACGGCGGTGCAGCTCTCGCCCAGCGAGCCCAACCAGCGGCAGGACGTCTTCAAGGCCGTCTCCCGCGGCGACGTGCTCCTTCACCACCCCTACGAGTCCTTCGCGACGAGCGTGCAGTCGTTCCTCGAGCAGGCGGCGGCCGATCCGGACGTGCTCGCGATCAAGCAGACGCTCTACCGCACCTCGGGCGACTCCCCCATCGTCGAGGCGCTCATCGACGCGGCCGAGTCGGGCAAGCAGGTGCTCGCCCTGGTCGAGATCAAGGCGCGCTTCGACGAGCAGGCGAACATCTCGTGGGCGCGCAAGCTCGAGAAGGCGGGCGTGCACGTGGTCTACGGGCTCGTCGGGCTGAAGACCCACTGCAAGCTCGCGCTCGTCATCCGCCAGGAGAAGGGCGGAGTGCTCCGCCACTACTCCCACATCGGCACCGGCAACTACAACCCGAAGACCTCGCGCATCTACGAGGACCTCGGACTCCTGACGGCCGACCCCGAGGTCGGCAAGGACCTCACGCGTCTGTTCAACGAGCTCTCGGGCTACGCGATCGAGAAGAAGTTCAAGCGCCTGCTCGTCGCGCCGCGCCACCTGCGGAAGGGCCTGCTCAAGCGGATCGCCGCCGAGACCGAGAACGCCCGCGCGGGGCGCCCCTCGGGCATCCGGATCAAGGTCAACTCGATCGTCGACGAGTCCGTGATCGACGCGCTCTACCGCGCCAGCCAGGCCGGCGTGCCGGTCGACGTGTGGGTGCGCGGCATCTGCGGGCTGAAGCCCGGCCAGGAGGGGCTCTCCGAGACCATCCGCGTGCGCTCGATCCTCGGCCGCTACCTCGAGCACTCCCGCATCTTCAGCTTCGTCAACGGCGGCGAGCCGGACGTCTTCATCGGCAGCGCCGACATGATGCACCGCAACCTCGACCGCCGCGTCGAGGCTCTGGTGCGGATCGTCGAGCCGGCGCACCTCAGCGAGATCGACGACATGTTCGAGCGGGCGATGGACGAGCGGACCGCCTCCTGGTGGCTCGGCCCGGACGGCGACTGGACGCGGCACCACCTCGACGAGGAGGGCGCTCCGCTCGCCGACCTGCAGAACCAGCTGATGCAGCACATCACCCATCGCAAGCGCGCGGCTACACGGTCCGCCAACCGGGCCTCCAGCCGCTGACGCCCGTGACGGGCACCGTCTACGCAGCAGGAGCGGTGTGCTGGCGGATCATCGAGGGCCGCCCGCACATCCTCGTGATCCACCGGCCGCACCGCCGGGACGTCAGCCTGCCCAAGGGCAAGGTCGACGCGGGCGAGTCCCTCCCGGAGACCGCGGTCCGCGAGATCCGCGAGGAGACCGGGCTCTCGGTGGCGCTCGGGGTGCCGCTGGGGTGCACAGAGTACACGCTGCCGAGCGGGCGCCCGAAGGCCGTCTACTACTGGGCGGCGCAGGTGACCGAGAAGGCCGTCCTGGCGTCCGACTTCCTCCCGAACGACGAGGTCGAGGCGCTCGAGTGGGTGACGCTCAAGCGGGCCCGGAGCTACCTGACCTATCCGCACGACGTGACGATCGTCGACGAGTTCGCCCGGATCGCCGCACGCGGTGCGCTCGAGACCTTCGCGATCGTGGTCCTGCGGCACGCGAAGGCGGTGCCCGCCTCCTCCTGGGACGGCCGCGACTCCACCCGCCGCCTCACCGGGCGCGGCCGGGTCGAGGCCGCGGCCGCCGCTCAGGCCGTGGCCGCCTGGCGCCCGCGCCGCCTCGTCTCGAGCACCGCCAAGCGCTGCCGGTCGACCATCGCCCCGCTGTCCGGTCTGGTCAGGAAGCCGGTCAAGCTGCGCGACGACCTCAGCCAGGAGGCGCACGAGCAGGGCACCGCCGACGTCCGCGCCCTCGTCGGCAAGCGGGTCCGCGCCCGGCGCACCGCCGTCCTCTGCAGTCACCGGCCGGTGATCCCCGAGATCCTGCGCGAGATCGCCCTCGCCACGGCGACTCCTCTCGGCGCCTACCTCGACGAGGCGGCAGCGCTCCCGACCGGGGGCTTCGCCGTGGTGCACCTCTCCACCGGCCACCCCGGCTCCGGCATCGTCGCGATCGAGACGCACACGCCGCTGGCCTGACCCGCCCGGGCGCTGCGCGACCGGCTCGACGGGTCCCTCCGGACCGGGCCGGTCGCGCCGCCGGGACGCGCCCGACGCACCGCGCCTTCCCCGCCGCCCCGTCGCTCCGCAATCCCCGAGGCGGACCCGTTCACCGCGCGTTCACCGAGCGGTCGGTGCCAGGACACGACCCCTCCGTACTCTCGCTCGCGGGCTGCACCAGGCCCTGTTCTGTTTTCCACGTTTTCCTACCCGAAAGGGATACTTGTGAGATTCTCGCGTCTCGGCCAGGCGGCCGTCGTCGCCGCCGTCGCAGCGATCACGCTGACCTCCTGCGCTGCCAACGAGGCACCGGCCGCAGGCGGCAGCTCCGGCTCCGCCACCACCTCCACGCTCTCCGGCACCATCACCGGGATCGGCTCGTCCGCTCAGGGCACCGCGCAGACCACCTGGGCCGCCGCGTTCCAGACCGCGAACCCCGAGGTCACGGTCAACTACGACCCGCAGGGCTCCGGCGCCGGCCGCACCAACTTCATCGACGGCGCCGCCGACTACGCCGGCTCCGACTCCGCGCTCAAGGACGAGGAGCTCGCGGGCACCTTCGCCGCGTGCGCCCCCGACACCAAGGCGATCGACCTCCCGGTCTACATCTCGCCGATCGCGGTCATCTTCAACGTGGAGGGCGTCGACGAGCTCAAGCTCGACGCGGCCACCATCGCGGGCATCTTCAAGGGCACCATCACCTCCTGGGACGCCCCGGAGATCAAGGCCCTGAACCCTGACGCGACCCTCCCGTCGGCGAACATCACCTCCGTGCACCGCTCGGACGACTCGGGCACCACGCAGAACTTCACCGACTACCTCGCGGCCACCGCGAGCGACGTCTGGGACGCTCCCGCCGCGCAGACCTTCCCGTACCAGAGCGGTGACGGCGCCAAGGGCACCTCGGGTGTCGTCGACGCGGTCAAGAACGGCACCAACACGATCGGCTACGCCGACGAGTCCGGCGCCCAGGGCATGGACATGGCGCAGCTGAAGGTCGGCGACGCGTTCTCGACCATCTCGGCCGACGGAGCCGCGGCGGTCGTCGCCGCCTCGCCCATCGCCGAGGGCCGCGAGGACAACGACCTCGCGATCAAGATCGACCGCACCGGCACCGAGGCGGACGCCTGGCCGATGGTCCTGGTCAGCTACCTCATCGTGTGCCAGGAGTACGCGGACGCCGACAAGGGCGAGGTCGTCAAGTCCTTCGCCTCCTACGTCGCGAGCGAGGAGGGCCAGGAGGCCGCCGCCGCTCAGGCCGGCTCCGCTCCCCTGAGCTCCGAGCTCGCCTCGACCGTCGCCACCGCGATCGAGTCGATCAAGTAGTCCCACCGGCAGGGCCCGTCTCGCAGCACGATCCGCGGGACGGGCCCCGCCTGTGCCGGGCTCGACCCACCGGACGCCCCCTCCGAGCCCTAGCATCTCCCTGTGCGCCCCGCCGAACCCCCTCGTCTGAAGAGAGTCCCCTGGAATGGCAACTGAGACCGTCGTCCGCCCGAAGGCGAAGGTGCGTGTCGGAGATCGGGTCTTCTCGATCTCGACCGTCGCCGCCGGTTCCCTCATCCTCCTCGTCCTCGCCGCCGTCGCGATCTTCCTCATCGCGCAGTCGATCCCCGCGTTCACCGCGCCGGCCGGCAGCCTCCCCGGCGACGCGACGAGCTTCTGGGCCTACGTCGGCCCCCTGGTCTTCGGCACGGTCTGGTCGGCGGTGATCGCCCTGGTGATCGCCCTGCCGCTCTCGATCGCGATCGCCCTCTTCATCTCGCACTACGCGCCGCGCCGCATCGCGATGGCCCTCGGCTACGTGGTCGACCTCCTCGCCGCCGTCCCCTCGGTGGTCTTCGGCCTCTGGGGCGCGACCGTGCTGGCGCCGATGGTGCAGCCCTTCTACCTCTTCCTCAACGTGAACATCGGCTGGTTCCCGCTCTTCGGCGGCCAGGCGTCGGGCACCGGCAAGACGATCCTCACCGCCTCGGTGGTGCTGGCCGTCATGGTCATCCCGATCATCACCGCGGTCTGCCGCGAGATCTTCCTCCAGGCCCCGCGCCTGCACGAGGAGGCGGCGCTCGCGCTCGGCGCGACCCGCTGGGAGATGATCCGCATGGCCGTCCTGCCCTTCGGCGCCCCGGGCATCGTCTCGGCCGCCATGCTCGGCCTCGGCCGGGCCCTCGGCGAGACGCTCGCCGTCGCGATGGTGCTCTCGCCCGCGACGGTCGTCTCCTTCCTCCTGCTCACCTCGCAGAACTCGAACACCATCGCCGCGAACATCGCGCTGCAGTTCCCGGAGGCGAGCGGAGTCGGCGTGAACGTCCTCGTCGCCTCGGGCCTCATCCTCTTCGTCATCACGCTCGTCGTGAACTCGGTCGCGCGGTTCATCGTCAACCGCCGCAAGGCCTTCTCGGGAGCCAACTGATGTCCGCCGCCACCTCGTCGATGCCCTTCTCGCTGCAGGCGGGCAAGCTGCCCAAGGGCACTCCCTGGATGCTGCTCGTCGGCAGCTGGGTCGTGTTCGCCGCCGTCTTCCTGATCCTCCAGGCGGCCGGCATGATGAACGACTTCAGCCTCGTCGGAGCGATCTTCTGGGGCACCGTCCTCTTCGACGTCGCCATCTACGTGGTCTCGCGCCTGGTCGAGGGCGGCCGCAAGGCTGTCGACCGCCTCGTGACCTCGCTGGTCGCGACCGCGTTCATCATCGCGCTGCTCCCGCTGATCTCCCTGCTCTACACGGTCGTCTCCAACGGAGTCGCGCGGTTCGATCCGCTCTTCTTCTCCTCGTCCATGCGCAACGTCATCGACGCGGGCGGCGGCGCCCTCCACGCGATCATCGGCACGCTCGAGATCACGGCCATGGCCGCGCTGATCTCGGTGCCGATCGGCCTGCTCACCTCGATCTACCTCGTCGAGTACGGCCGCGGCCACCTCGCCCGGGCGATCACCTTCTTCGTCGACGTGATGACGGGCATCCCCTCCATCGTCGCGGGCCTGTTCGCGTACGCGCTCTTCGCGCTGCTCCTCGGCCCCGGCGTCCGGATGGGCTTCGCCGGCTCGATCGCCCTCGCCGTGCTGATGATCCCCGTAGTCGTCCGCTCGTCGGAGGAGATGCTGAAGCTGGTCCCGAACGAGCTGCGCGAGGCGTCCTACGCGCTGGGCGTGCCGAAGTGGCTGACCATCGTCAAGATCGTGCTGCCGACCTCCATCGCCGGCATCACGACGGGCATCACCCTCGCGATCGCCCGCGTCATCGGCGAGACCGCCCCGCTGCTCATCGTCGCCGGCTTCACCGCGTCGATGAACTACGACCTCTTCAGCGAGCGGATGATGACCCTCCCGGTCTTCGTCTACACGCAGTACGCGAACCAGGGCCCCGACGCCGAGGCGTTCCTCAACCGGGCCTGGACCGGCGCGCTGGCCCTCATCCTGATCGTCATGGCGCTGAACCTGGTCGCCCGCCTGATCGCGAAGATCTTCGCCCCCAAGCTCGGCCGCTGACACCCACCACTCGGCTCCGGCCGGAATCCCCGAAGGAAGCAATGTCCAAGCGCATCGAGGTCAACGACCTCAACGTCTACTACAGCCAGTTCCTCGCGGTGGAGGGCGTCTCGCTCGCCATCGAGCCCCGCACGGTCACCGCCTTCATCGGCCCGTCCGGCTGCGGCAAGTCGACCTTCCTCCGCACGCTCAACCGCATGCACGAGGTCATCCCCGGCGCGCACGTCGAGGGCGAGGTCCTGATCGACGGCAACAACCTGTACGGCCCGGGCGTCGACCCGGTGCAGGTCCGCCGGCAGGTGGGCATGGTCTTCCAGCGCCCCAACCCGTTCCCGACGATGTCCATCCGGGACAACGTGCTGGCCGGCGTGAAGCTCAACAACCGCCGCATCTCGAAGTCGGACGCGGACGCGCTCGTCGAGCGCTCGCTCCAGGGCGCGAACCTCTGGAACGAGGTGAAGGACCGCCTCGACAAGCCGGGCTCCGGTCTCTCCGGCGGCCAGCAGCAGCGTCTGTGCATCGCCCGCGCGATCGCCGTCTCCCCCGACGTCCTCCTGATGGACGAGCCCTGCTCCGCCCTCGACCCGATCTCGACCCTCGCGATCGAGGACCTCATCGAGGAGCTCAAGAACGACTACACGATCGTCATCGTGACCCACAACATGCAGCAGGCCTCGCGCGTCTCGGACCGCACCGCGTTCTTCAACATCGCGGGCACCGGCAAGCCGGGCAAGCTCATCGAGTACGACGACACCGCGACGATGTTCTCGCGGCCGTCCGTCCAGGCGACCGAGGACTACGTCTCGGGCCGCTTCGGCTGATCCGCCGCAGACGAGAGCGAGCCGCGTCCCTCCGGGGTCGCGGCTCGCTCTCGTTCCACCGCGTTCCCTCCGGGAACGAGAAGAGCCGCACTCCGCCATCGGAGTGCGGCTCTTCTCGTGCTCGGGCCGTCAGGCGATGTCGATCGCCAGTATCGGATCGGTGGTCGGAGTCGGCGAGCCGCCGGCGTCCTCGACCGTCACGGCGACGACTCCGCCCTCGGTCAGGCTCCCCTCGAGCGGGGCCACGGTGCTGCCCTCTCCCCCGTCGAACGTCCCTGCGGCGACCGGACCGGATGAGCCGATGTACCAGAGCTCGTAGGTCTTGTCCTCCGGCAGCGGCGCCAGGTCGTCCACCACGAGGGCGGAGCGGCCGAGCGAGCTCGACCAGACCAGCGTCGCCTGCTCGCCGGTGGCGACCGTGCCGGTCGTCTCCTGCGCGTCGGGGGCGCTGCGGATCTGCTCCAGAGCCGTCTGCTGCTGCGTCTGGCCGGGGCCGGACGAGAGCAGCGGCGGGAGGGTCACTCCGCCGACCACGATCACCGCGGCGGCCGCGGCCGCCGAGAGGTAGACCGCGGGGCGGGCGAACCAGCGGCTCCGGGCGCGGTTCGCGGCGCTGCCGCCACCGTCCCGGCGAGCCGTCGGACCGCTCCGCTCGCCCTCGGAGGCGACGGGGACCAGACGGGGCGCGGCGGGCGCCTCGTGGTCCTCGTCGGGCTCCTCCAGCGGCAGCTGCGGAGTGGTGGCGATGAGCGCCATCAGGTCGGCCTTGAAGCCCGGCGAGGGCTCCACGGCGGGTGCGTCGGCGACCAGCGCCTCCGCCACCTCGGCGAACGCGTCGGCCTCGCCGCGCGCCTCCGGGTGCTCGGAGAGGAAGCGCTCGTAGCGCTCCTGCTCCTCGGGCGTCAGGATGCCCAGTGCGTGACCCGCCGCGAGATCGCGCGGGTCGTCCATCCCGTCGGGGAGTCGCACATCGTTCACAGGGCCACCCCCATCTCTTCTCGAAGTCTGATCATTCCGTCACGCAGGCGTGTCTTGACGGTTCCCACGGGGCACTGCAGGATCCCCGCGATCTCGCTGTGCGAGTATCCGCCGTAGTAAGCGAGCTGCAGCGCCTGCCGCTGCAGTTCCGTCAGGCGGCCCATGGCGGCCGCGACCTTCTCGTGCTCGAGGGACACCTCCGCCTGCTCGGAGACCTGGTCGTAGTCGCGTCCGAGGTCTCGGATTCCGATGCGCATGTCCCGATCACGGCCGGCTTGAGCCGCGCGGACCCTGTCGATGGCCCTGCGGTGTGCCATCGTGAGGATCCAGGTCGTCGCGCTTCCTTTATTCGGAGCGAAACGCCCAGCGGTTTGCCAGATCTCGAGGAAGACCTCCTGGGCCACCTCCTCGGACTGGGAGCGGTCGACGAGGACGCGGATGATCAGGCCGAGGACCCGGCCGGCCATCTGGTCGTAGAGCGCGGCGAACGCGGCCTGCTCTCCCCCGGCGATGCGCTCGAGGAGGACAGCCGCCTCCGCAGTGGTGTCGTCCGTCATCAGCCCCGCCTCGCCCGCGCCCGGGCTGAAAGATTCCGCGTCATCCAGAAGGCTGTCACGGCCAGGCCTGCAACGACGACCGACACCTCGATCGGATGCGTCACGAATCGGACATCCAGCGCCAACGTGCCGATCGGCACGAGCGCGGGGTCGCCCAGCCGGGGGGCCAGCCAGAGCGAGATCACGGCCACCGCCGCAGCGGTGATGCCCGGATAGCTGCGCGGGCGGATGAGGACCCAGAGCCCGGCGAGCACGTCGAGGACCGCGAGGACGCGCATCACCGTGCCCTGCGAGAGCGAGACCCCCGCGGCGAACTGGGCGCCCTCCGCGTCGTCGACGCTCGGCGCGGCGAGGAGGTAGAGGGCGGCGACGACCAGCAGCCCCGCCCCCGCCCAGACGCGCGCGCCGATCCGGAGAGCTCTGCTGTTCTTCATTCCGCTGGCGCCTGTCTGTGGGGACTCGGGCGAGGATCGACTCCTCCTGGGCCCTCGCCTCGCGCACCGTGGCGGCGATGCGAGCAGAGAAGGGGCCGGACCGCAGGAACGCCTCTCGGCGCGAGGCCGCTCGAAGCGGCTATAAGTGGAGCCCGGGGTTACTGCGATCCGGCTTCCGCCAGTCTACCAAAGGCCTCCGCGGTGGCGGCGAGCGGCGTTCGCAGTGGGTGAACGCGGGTTGCGCGTCACTCCAGGGAGTCGCTCCGCCACAGCCGCGCACAGCTCACGAGCTCGGCCGCGGTGGTCGAGAGGCGCAGGGCGCGGGTGGTCAGCTCGCTCGCCCGGGCGGGGTTCACCGGCTCCACGTCGTCGGCGACCGAGACGGCTCCGGAGGCGCTCACGCGGCAGAACGCCGCGGCGCGGTCCAGCGCCACCGCGAAGTCGCCGTCGAAGACGCCGCGGAGGATCCGGTCGGCCAGCTCGGTGATCTCGGCCGGCCCCGTGGGAGTGCTGGCTCCGGCGACCACCGGGTCGATCGTGGCGGACAGCTCGACTCCGCGCTGGTAGAGGAAGCTCGTGCTCTCCGGGTCCTGCCGGATGACCAGCCGCAGCAGGTAGATCCGCCAGAGGGCGCCCGGCAGGCTCGCCGCGCTGGAGCGCGCCCAGAGCTCGGCGAGCGCGTCGATGCCGTTGTGGTCGGTGTACTCGACCAGGCGGTCGATGACCACCGGGTCGGGGTCGTTCCGGACACGGCTCAGCAGCGCGATCGCGGTCTCGTGGGCGACGCGGCTGATCTGCGCCGGGTCCTCTCCTCCCTGGAACGCCTCGAAGACGTGGGAGGGGAACTTGGTCGGCTTGTGGAAGCCGTCTGTCATGGGGCCGCCTTCCGCGGTCGTACGCGCGGACGCTCTCGCGCTCGCGCTCCGTAGGGGGTTCGAGGAGGGTAACGCCCACGGCTGGGCGGGTATGCCCGCGCGGAGGACGCGGTCCGCTCCGGGATCGTCCGCGCTCCGGGCCGCACCTGCTCCGGCCGCACCTGCTCCGGGGGCGCCGACGGCCCGCTACCCTGGAGCGCGCGGGCCTCTAGCTCAGTTGGCAGAGCAGCGGACTTTTAATCCGCGGGTCGTCGGTTCGAGCCCGACGGGGCCCACCACTCGACCGCCTGGTCGCGCTTTCCGGACAGTGCCAGGGCGCAGCCAGGTCGCCGCACTACCGTGCAGAGGTGCTGACCGTCCTCCGCGTCCTCCTGCGCCGGGCGCGGCTGTGCGAGGCGTGCCGCGTCCGGCCGGCCCGCCGCCGTGACCCGTTCTGCTCGACGGACTGCGCGAAGACGTACCACCTCTACCTCTGACGCCTCGTCCGGGCCGCGGTGCTCCGCGACGGCGTCACTCGTGGCAGAGCGACCACACCTCGTCCGGGTAGTCGCGGACCTTCTCGCCGACGAGCAGGCGCCAGCGGCCGTCCTGGTGCTCGAGCAGGCGGCCGGTGACGACCTCCGAGAGCCAGTCGGAGTCGATACGGTACCAGCGGACGAGGCGGACGGTCGTCGCGGTGTGCGAGACGCGAGTCGTCATCGCGGGAGTCCCTTCTCGAGGAGGGAGCGGGGTGCTGGAACCAGCGGGGCGTTCGACGCGCGAACGGGGGGATGACCCGCACCGGGACGACTCCGTTGTCGACCGGCCGGGAGACTGCGGCGGGCATCCGGCGGACCGGATGCCAGGTACTCTAGACGACCGCGCGAACGGTGTCTGTCCCGTCGCCGGTCACAGCGGAGCGGCTCCGTTCAGCGGACTCAGGGCTGGACGGTGCAGCCGGCCGAGCGCGTCTGCCGGAACGCGGCCGCTTCGCGGGTGCGGGAGCGGAGCCTCCTCGCGCGGCGGCGGAGGAGCCGCTCGCTCGGGCCGAAGGCTCCGGATTCGAGGAGCTGGCGGAGGGACAGGGTCACCTGCCGGGCCAGACGGGGATCGATGCGGCCGGGGATCCGGATCGCGTCGATGAGGTCGAGGGCGTTGCGCGTGGTGCGGGAGATCGCCATGACGGAACCCTAGGGACGCCGGGGCGCGGTGTGCGCGCCCCGGACGGGGGCGCCGACGGGGACTGATGCTCAGCCCCGGGGCGCCCCGGCGGGATCAGTCGTGCCCGTTGCTGCCGTCGCCACGGCCCGTGGAGGACTGCAGGCGGTCGATGTGCTCGGAGGCCTGGGCCTTGGTGAGGTCGGCGGGCAGGGTCTCGCCCGCCTCGCGCGCGAGAGTGTCGAGGTAGCTGCGCTACGGGCCGGTCATCGGCTCGTCGCCGGTGACCCAGTCGGACGGGTCCTTGCTGGCGCTGGTGTCGCTGCCGTCGTCGGCACGGGCGCCGAGGACGTCGCCCTCGGTCTTGACATCGGGATCGGTGGTGTTGTCATCGCTCATGGTGCGACCGTACGCCCGACCACCGACGCCGACGAGGGCTTGCGGAGCGGGCCCGGGCGCCCCGCTTCACGAGCCGAGCAGCGCGTGCGCGACGGTGAAGATGACCAGCCCGGCCAGGGAGCCCACGACGGTGCCGTTGATCCGGATGAACTGGAGGTCCTTCCCGACCTGCAGCTCGAGCTTCTCGGACGTCTCGCGCGGGTCCCAGCGGTGGATGGTGTCGCCGATGATGCTGGCGATGTCGGTGCGGTAGCGGTCGACCAGGTTGGCCGCGACCGATCCGATCCAGGAGTCGACGGTCGCCGCGAGGTCGGCGTCGGTCGAGAGCCGGCGGCCCAGATCGACCACGATCGACTCGATGCTGCCGCGGAGGGGGCTCGACGGGTCGTCCATCGCGCCGAGGAGCGAGGCCTTCGTCGCCTCCCAGGCGTCCCCCGCGAGCTCGCGGACGCGCGGGCTGTCGAAGGCGCGGTTCTTGATCTCCTCGACGCGGGCGATCAGGTCGGGATCGGTACCCAGATCCTGCGCCAGCGTGGCGAGGTAGCCGTCGATCGCGATCCGGAACGGGTGCACCTGGTCCTCGCGCACCGCGGCGACGAAGACGAGAGCCTCGCGGTACAGCCGCTCGTCCACCGCCCGGCTGACCGCGGAGGGCAGCCAGCTCGGCAGGCGGCCGCTGACCATGCGGGTGAAGCTCTGCGGGTTCGCGGTCAGCCACTCCTCCGCCTGCTCGACCAGCGTGTCCACGAGGCGCCGGTGGTGGCCGGCCTCGACCACGGTGCCCACCAGCGAGCCCAGCGGCGGGCCCCACTGCGGGTCGAGGAGGTGGCGCCGCGCCAGCGCCTCGATCACGCGCTGCACATCGGAATCGTCCAGCAGGGCGATCGCCGAGCGGACGGCCGCCGCGCTCTCGCCGCCGACGCGGTGCGCGTTCTCCGGCTCGGCGAGCCAGAGCCCCGCCCGCCGGGCGATCCCGAAGGAGTCGAGCTTCTCGCGCACGATGGCGCCGCGGAGGAAGTTCTCCTCGACGAACTGCGCGAGGCTCGCGCCGATCTCGTCCTTCTTGGTCGGGATGATCGCGGTGTGCGGGATCGGCAGGCCCAGCGGCCGCCGGAACAGCGCGGTCACGGCGAACCAGTCGGCGAGCGCGCCGACCATCCCGCCCTCGCTCGCGGCCCGGACCCACTGCAGCCACGGGTAGCGCTCCTGCAGGGCGAACGACACGGCGAAGACGACGGCCATCACCACGAGCAGGCCCGTGGCGAGCCGCTTCATCCGGACGAGGGCGACGCGCTTGGCCTCGTCGTCGCGCCCGACGGCCGCGAGGGTGGTCATGACGCGGTGGGGAACCCCTCGTGGCGGATGCCCCACGCGACGGTCCACTCCTCGCCCGGCTCGAGCCAGCGCAGGCCCTGCCCGCTGTTGAACGCCTCTGCCGGAGCGGTCATCGGCTCCACGGCGATCGCGGTCTTCACGTCGTCGCCGTCGGGGAAGATCCGGGTGATGAAGACCTGGATGAAGTTGTGCGAGGCGTCGGCCCAGAGGAGCACGCGGCGGCCGTCCGCGGCGCGGAGGCCGTGCACGCTCTCGCCGTCGACCATCCGGACGTCGGCCCAGGCGTCGTCGAGCTCCAGGTCGCCGATGCGGCGGCCGGAGCGGAGGTCCCACTCGGTGCCCTCGACCGGGTTCTGCACGGTGGGGTTGAGGCGCTCGTCGACCTCGATGTGCACCGCCGCGTCGACGGTGATCTCGAGCTCGTCGGTCGGGACGTCGCCGATGGCGAGGAAGGGGTGCGTGCCGATGGCGACGGGCGCCTCGTCGGCTCCGACGTTGACGACGCGGTGGACGACCTTCAGTCCGTCGGCCTGCAGCTCGTAGCGGACCGAGGTCTCGAGGTGGAACGGGTAGCCCGCCTGGGGCACGACCGGCGCGGCCAGCTCGACGAAGGACGGGCCCTGGTCGACGAGGCGGTACGGGGTGCTCACCAGGAGGCCGTGGATGGCGTTGTGGTACTTCGGCTCGGTGATCGCGAGCTGGAGCGTCTCGCCGCGGTGGTGCCAGCGCCCGTCCTTGACGCGGTTGGGCCAGGGCATCAGGACGATGCCCGAGCCGAACGGCGGGACGGTGCTCTCCGGGTAGGAGGCGGTGATCTCCACTCCGTCGACCGAGAGGTGGCGCAGCGCTGCGGCCACCTCCGTCACGACGGCGTGCAGGGTGCGTCCCTCGGCGGTGAGGTCGAGCGGGAACTGGCGCCCGGTGGCGGGAGCGGGGGTGAAGTCGGCCATTCCTCGATCCTACGGACTGACGCGCTCGCCGAGCGTCCGGCAGCGGGTGACCGCGAGCCCCGCCTCCTCCAGAGCGGCGACGAGTCCGTCGGCGGCCCCCGCCCCCGTGAGCAGACGGTCGAACTCGTCGGGAGCGGCGACCCGGCCGAGGTCGACCACTCCGAGCTTCGAGGAGTCCGCGACCACGACCCGGCGGGTCGCCGCCTGCAGCATCCGGCGCTTCAGGGTCGCCTCGGGGAGGTTGACGTTGGTGACGCCGGCCTCGGGGTGCACACCGGTGCAGCCGATGAAGGCGATGTCGGCGCGGATCCGCTCGAGTAGCTCGGACGCCAGCGGCTCGACCAGCGAGTGCTGCAGCGGCCGCAGAGTGCCCCCGGTGACGACGACCGTGAAGCGCGGGATGGCCGGCTCGAGCGCCAGCGCCGTGGAGAGGCCGTTCGTGATCACCGTGACGTCGCGCAGCTCCTCCCGCGCCACGAGCGCGTGCGCGATGGCGAGCGGTGTGGTGCCCACGTCGAGCACGATGCTCTGCCCGGAGGAGACGGAGGCGGCGGCCTCCTCGCCGATCGCGGCCTTCTCGTCGGAGGCGGCGCTCAGGCCCTCCTCGAGCGAGCGCTCGCCGGTGCGTCTCGGCGCCGGGATCGCCCCGCCGCGCACCCGCTGGAGGACGCCCTCGCTCGCGAGCAGGGCGAGATCGGAGCGGACGGTGACGACCGAGACCCCGAGCATGTCGGCCATCGGGGCGACCCCGACGAAGCCCGAGCTCTCGGCGGCCAGACGCAGCCGCAGCCGGCGCTCGATCGCCGACGTGGACTCCTGCTCGCCGTCCGTCCTCATCCGCCCATCGTGCCCGCGGGCCGGTGGACTTGTCAAAGGGAAAACGAGCTTTCCTTTTCGAAGGTGCGGCCCTAGTCTGACTCCTGCCATGAACGAAGCGATCACACTCTCCGCCGGCGTCGTCAAGCGCCGGCACACGCTGGCCGACGGCCGCGAGCTCCTCTACTTCGACGACGCCGACACGACCCTCCCCCCGGAGCGCGCCGCCGACGCACGCCACCTCGACCCCCGCCCCGCCACCGCGCGGATGCGCCAGGACGTGCTGACCGGCGAGTGGGTCTCCATCGCCGCGTCGCGCCAGAACCGCGTGTTCCTGCCGCCGGCCGAGCTCGATCCGCTCGCCCCGGCGTCGCCGACGAACCCGTCGGAGGTGCCCAGCCGCTACGACGTCGCCGTCTTCGAGAACCGCTCCCCCTCCTTCGGCCCGCTCCTCGAGGACGCGGACGCGCCCGCCTCCCTGGAGGACCTGCGCACCCTCGGGCTCGGCCGGACGCTGACCAGCGTCGGCCGCTGCGAGGTCGTCTGCTTCAGCCCCGAGCACGAGGGCTCGTTCGCCACGCTCAGCGCCTCCCGCGCCCGGACCGTGGTCGAGGCCTGGGCCGACCGCGTAGGCGCCCTCTCGGCCCTTCCCGGCGTGCAGCAGGTGTTCCCGTTCGAGAACCGCGGCGAGGCGATCGGCGTCACGCTGCACCACCCCCACGGGCAGATCTACTCCTACCCCTACGTCACGCCGCGCACGACCCGCCTGCTCGCCTCGCTCGACAGCTACGGGCCGTCGATGTTCGCCGACGTCCTCGCCTTCGAGCAGGCCGGCGAGCGCGTCCTCCTCCGCGGCGAGCACTTCACCGCGTTCGTGCCGTTCGCCGCGCGCTGGCCGGTCGAGGTGCACCTCCTGCCGCACCGCCACGTCCCGGACCTGGCGGCGACCACCCCGGAGGAGCGCGACGAGCTGGCTGCGATGTACCAGCGCCTGCTCCGCGGCATCGACGCCCTCTACGGCACCCCGACGCCCTACATCGCCGCCTGGCACCAGGCCCCGGTGCACGAGCGCCGCGACGAGGTGCGCCTGATGCTCCAGATCACCTCGCCCCGCCGCGCCGAGACGAAGCTCAAGTACCTCGCGGGGAGCGAGGCCGCGATGGGCGCCTGGATCGGCGACATCGCCCCCGAGACGAGCGCCGCGGCCCTGCGCGCGGCGATCGAGCGGGCCGACGCGGCCGTGCTCGAGGCCGGGATCGCACAGCGCCCCGACGCGGCGCTGCCGGTCGCCGCGCACAGCGACGACTCGCTTCCCGGCGGCGCCGCCACTCCCGCCACCACCGCCGCCGACATCGCCGAGGAGAACCGATGACCGCCGCTCCCGCCTCCCTGACCGCCGTCGCCGAGAGCGCGGCCGCCGCCTTCGAGCGCACCTTCGGCCGCCCTGCCGCGGGCGTCTGGGCCGGCCCCGGCCGCGTGAACCTGATCGGCGAGCACACCGACTACAACGACGGCTTCGTCTTCCCCTTCGCGATCGACCGCGCCACGGCGATGGCCGTCGCTCCGAGGGAGGACCGCCTGATCCGGATCAGCAGCGCCTTCTCCCCCGAGGTGGTCGAGGTCGCTCTCGACGAGCTCGGCCCCGGTGCCGTGACCGGCTGGTCGGCCTACCCGCTCGGCGTGGTCTGGGCGCTCACCGAGTACGGCGTCGACCTGGGCTCCCGCTCGGGCTTCGACGCGTACGTCGACTCCGACGTGCCGGTCGGCGCGGGGCTCTCGAGCTCGGCGGCGCTGATGTGCGCGATGGCCGTCGCCCTCGACGAGCTCTGGCACCTCGGCTTCGACCGCGCGACGATGGCCCGCGTCGGTCGTCGCGCCGAGAACGTCGCGGTCGGCGCCCCCACCGGGATCATGGACGAGTCCGCCTCCCTCTTCGGGAAGCGCGACGCCGCGGTGTTCCTGGACTGCCGCAGCCTCGACACCGAGGTCGTCCCCCTCGGGTTCGAGGAGGCCGGGCTCGTCCTGCTCGTCGTCGACACCCGCGTCGAGCACGCGCACGCCACCGGCGGCTACGCCGAGCGGCGCGCCTCCTGCGAGCTCGGCGCCGCGACCCTCGGCGTGCCGTCGCTCCGCGAGCTGACGGTCGACGACCTGCCGCGCGCCCAGGAGCTCCTCGACGACGTCACCTACCGGCGCGTGAAGCACGTCGTGACCGAGGACGCCCGCGTGCTCGAGACCGTCCGCACCCTGCGCGAGCACGGTCCCCGGGCGATCGGCGATCTGCTCGACGCCGGCCACGTCTCACTCCGCGACGACTTCGAGATCTCGGTGCCCGAGCTCGACACCGCCGTCGAGGCGGCGCGCGGCGCCGGAGCGATCGGCGCCCGGATGACCGGCGGCGGCTTCGGCGGCTCCGCGATCGCCCTCACGCCGGTGGAGAAGGAGGAGGAGGTCCGCGCCGCGGTCCTCGCCGCCTTCGCCGAGAAGGGCTTCGCGACTCCGGAGCTCTTCCTGGTCACGGCCGCCGACGGCGCGGGTCGCGTGCTCTGACCTCTGCTCCCGTCGACGCCCCCCTGCGACCTCGCGTCGCAGGGGGCGTTCCTCGTCCAGCCGCTACGGCGCCGGATCCGGCGGAACGACGGCGCGCGATTCTCCCCCGGTGACCCGGACCAGCTCGGCGAAGCTCGTCGGGTAGACGGTGTGCGCGTGCCCGGCCGCAGCCCAGACCACGTCGTAGGCGGCGAGGGCCGTGTCGACCACGGTGCGCAGCGGCGCGGGATGGCCCACCGGCGCGATCCCGCCGATCGTCTGGCCCGTCGCGGACTTCACCTCCGCGGCCGGCGCCCGGGTGATCGATCCGCCCAGCTGCACGCCCAGCCAGGCGGTGTCGACGCGGTGGCCGCCGCTGGTCAGGACCAGCAGCGGCGCACCGTCGATCAGGAACACGAGCGAGTTGGCGATCTGGCCGACGTCGACGCCCAGCGCCTCGGCCGCCAGTGCCGCCGTCGACGCGGCCGAATCGAGCCAGCGCACGGTCGGGTGCACGCCGTGCCGGTCGAGGTCGGCGAGGACGCGGTCGACGGCCGGGTGGCTCCGTTCGCTCATGCCGCCGAGGCTAGCGCCCCGGCCGCCCTCACTTCTCGAACGTGGAGGCGTCGATCACGAAGCGGTAGCGGACGTCCGAGGCGAGGACGCGCTCGTAGGCCTCGTTGATCTGCGACGCCGAGACGACCTCGACCTCGCTCGCGATGCCCTTCTCGGCGCAGAAGTCGAGCATCTCCTGGGTCTCGCGGATGCCGCCGATGCCCGAGCCCGCGAAGGAGCGACGGGCGCCGAAGAGCGTGAAGACGTGCAGCGGCAGCGCCTCGGCCGGAGCGCCCACGTTCACCATCGTGCCGTTGCGGCGCAGGAGCCCCAGGTAGGCGTCGAGGTCGAGGGGCGCGCTGACCGTGTTGACGATCAGGTCGAAGGTGTTCGCGAGATCGGTGAAGGTCGCCTCGTCGCGCGTCGCGTAGTAGTGGTCGGCGCCCAGACGGAGGCCGTCCTCCTTCTTGCTGAGGGTCTGCGAGAGCACGGTGACCTCGGCGCCCATCGCGTGCGCGAACTTGACTGCCATGTGGCCGAGCCCGCCGAGGCCGACGACGGCCACCCGCTTGCCGGGGCCCGCCTCCCAGTGCGAGAGCGGCGAGTAGGTCGTGATGCCCGCGCACAGCAGCGGAGCAGCGGCCTCGTAGGGGATCGACTCCGGCACGCGGAGCACGAAATCCTCGACGACGACGACGTGCGTGGAGTAGCCGCCCTGGGTGATGGTGCCGTCGCGGTCGACGGAGGCGTAGGTGCCGGTGTTGCCCTTCAGGCAGTACTGCTCCTCGCCCGCGAGGCAGTTCTCGCACTCGCGGCAGGAGTTCACCATGCAGCCGACGCCGACGCGGTCGCCGACGGAGTGCTTGGTGACCTCGGAGCCGACCTCGGCGACGACGCCGACGATCTCGTGGCCGACGGTCAGCGGGTACGCCACCGGACCCCAGTCTCCGCGGACGGTGTGGATGTCGGAGTGGCAGATGCCGGAGTAGGCGATCTCGATGAGCACGTCGTGCGGTCCGACGTCGCGGCGCTCGATGGTGGTGGGGACGAGCGGCTCGGTCGCGGAGGGGGCGGCGTAGGCGGTGACGGTGAGCATGGGTTCTCCTCGTGGGGCGGGGCGCGCTCCGAGGACGTGTCCGACGGGGTGGGGGACGCGAGAGCGCCGGGCCACGCTACCGGCAGGCGACTGGACGTCGCCCCCGAGCGCGGTCCGGCGCGGGTCCTGTGGCGCGGGACCGGTCAGCGCAGGGCGCGCTCGGCCGCCGTCACCACGTTGTGGATGAGCATCGCGCGCGTCATCGGGCCGACGCCGCCGGGCACGGGCGAGAGCCAGCCCGCGACCTCCGCCACCTCCGGTGCGACGTCGCCCGTCAGCTTCGCGCGGCCCGTCTCCGGGTTCTCGACCCGCGTGATGCCCACGTCGAGCACGGCGGCGCCGGGCTTCACCCAGTCGGCGCGGATGAGCCCGGGCACGCCCACGGCGGCCACCACGATGTCGGCGCGGCGCACCTCCGCGGCGAGATCGGCCGTGCGGGAGTGGGTGAGGGTCACGGTGGCGTCGAGGCCCTTCCGCGTGAGCAGGAGCCCGAGCGGACGGCCGACGGTGAGCCCGCGGCCCACGACGACGACATGCCGGCCCGAGGTCGGGATGCCGTGGCGCTGCAGCATCTCGACGATCCCGTTCGGCGTGCAGGGCAGCGGGCTGTCCAGCTCACCCTCGACGCCGAGCACCAGGCGGCCGAGGTTGGTGGGGTGCAGGCCGTCGGCGTCCTTGTCCGGATCCATGAGCTCGAGCATCGCGTTCTCGTCGATGCCCTTCGGCAGCGGGAGCTGGATGATGTACCCGGTCACGGCCTCCGAGTCGTTGAGCTGCCGGATGGCGGCGCGGATGTCGTCCGCCGACGCGGTCGCGGGGAGGTCCACGCGGATCGACTCGATCCCGACCTCCGCGCAGTCGCGGTGCTTGCCCGCGACGTACGAGCGGGAGGCGGGATCGTCCCCCACCAGCAGCGTGCCGAGCCCGGGCACGACGCCCCGCTCGCGCAGAGCGGCGACCCGCTCCGCGATCTCCGTCTTGACCGCCGTCGCCGTCGCGACGCCGTCGAGTACCTGTGCCGTCATCTCGGGCTCCTCGGTCGTGGCGCGGCGGAGGGGGGCGGTGCCCCGTCCTCCGCCGCGCGGGTGGTGCAGCGGATCGACTACAGCCCGGGGTAGAGCGGGAAGTCGTCGGTGAGGCGGGCGACACGGCCGCGCAGCGCCTCGAGGTCGGCCGAGGGCTTGAGCGCCTCCGCGATGACGTCGGCGACCTCGGTGAACTCCGTGTCGCCGAAGCCGCGCGTCGCGAGCGCCGGCGTGCCGATGCGCAGGCCCGAGGTGACCATCGGCGGGCGGGGGTCGAACGGCACGGCGTTGCGGTTGACCGTGATGCCGACCTCGTGGAGGCGGTCCTCGGCCTGCTTGCCGTCCAGCGGCGAGTCGCGCAGGTCGGCGAGGACGAGGTGGACGTCCGTGCCGCCGGTCAGGACGTCGATGCCCTCGGCCTTCGAGTCGGCCGCCGTGAGGCGCTCGGCGAGGATCTGCGCGCCGCGGATGGTGCGTGCCTGGCGATCGGCGAACTCGGGCTCGCCGGCGAGCTTGAACGCGGTCGCCTTCGCGGCGATCACGTGCATGAGCGGGCCGCCCTGCTGGCCGGGGAAGACGGCCGAGTTCAGCTTCTTGGCGTACTCCTGCTTCGCGAGGATGAGCCCCGAGCGCGGGCCGGCCAGCGTCTTGTGGACGGTGGTGGTCACGACGTCGGCGTAGGGCACCGGCGACGGGTGCAGCCCCGCCGCCACGAGGCCAGCGAAGTGGGCCATGTCGACCCAGAGCTTCGCGCCGACCTCGTCGGCGATGGCGCGGAACGCCTCGAAGTCGAGCTGACGGGGGTAGGCGGACCAGCCGGCGATGAGCACCTGCGGGCGGACCTCGAGGGCCTTCTCGCGGACCGCGTCCATGTCGATGCGGAAGGTCTGCGGGTCGACGCCGTACGCGGTCGCGTTGTAGAGCTTGCCCGAGAAGTTCAGCTTCATGCCGTGGGTCAGGTGGCCGCCGTGCGCGAGCTCGAGGCCGAGGATGGTGTCTCCGGGCTGCACGAGCGCGGCGAGCGCCGCGGCGTTGGCGGAGGCTCCGGAGTGCGGCTGGACGTTGGCGAACTCGGCGCCGAAGAGGGCCTTGGCGCGGTCGATCGCGAGCTGCTCGGCGATGTCGACGTACTCGCAGCCGCCGTAGTAGCGGCGGCCGGGGTAGCCCTCTGCGTACTTGTTGGTCAGGACGGAGCCCTGCGACTCGAGGATCGCGCGCGGCACGAAGTTCTCGCTCGCGATCATCTCGAGGTAGCCGCGCTGGCGGTCGAGCTCCTGCTGGAGCACGGCGGCGATCTCGGGGTCGACCACCGACACGGGCTGGTCGAACGAGGCGGCGACGCCGGGGCTGGCGGGGGAAGAGGACACGGACGCTCCTTGGCTGGGAAACGGAAGGGGCCCGGCAGGTCGCTGCGGCGCGACACGGCTCGTTCGGGCGACCCGATCTACGGTATCCGTTCCAGCCCAGGCGTGCGGCGGGAAAAGTGTCCGGGGCGCTGCCCCGGAGGAGGTGCCGCTCCCTGATGGTCACCCATCCGAACGCCAGTCGCGGCGGGCTCACTCTAGCAAGCGGGCCGGGTGGCGCGGGAGTCGCGCCAGTCGGGGGCGGGCACGCGCGATCGTGCGACGATCCCTCGGGCGGTCCCGGCGCGGGACCGGGAGGGAGGGCGTCGCCGTGAGTCCTCGACGCCGCTCCGAGCGCATCGACGGCCGCAGCGACGAGGAGCTCGTCGCGCTGGTCCGGGATGGCCGCACCGACGCGGTCTCCGAGCTCTGGCGCCGCCACTCCTCGGCCGGGCGCACCGTGGCCCGGGCGTGGGCGAGCAGCTCCGACCCCGACGACCTGGTCTCGGAGGCGTTCCTCCGCGTCCTGCGGGCGATCGAGCGCGGCGGCGGACCCGAGGGCGCCTTCCGCCCCTACTTCTTCACCGCCGTCCGCAACGTCGCGGGATCCTGGGCCCGGCGGGACCGGCACGAGCGGCCGTTCGACGAGGCCGACCGCGCCCTCCCCTCTGCCGGCCCCGATCCCGAGGCGCACGCCCTCGCCGCCCTCGAGCGCGACCTGGGCGCGCGCGCGTTCCGGGCGCTGCCGCCGCGCTGGCAGGAGGTGCTCTGGTACACGGAGGTGGAGGGCCTGTCCCCCGCCGCCGCCGCACCGCTGATGGGCCTGCGGCCCAACGCGGTCGCAGCGCTCGGGGTGCGGGCGCGGGAGGGGCTGCGCTCCGCGTGGATCCGGGAGCACGTGGCGGACGCCTCGGCGACGGGCGAGTGCGAGTGGGTGCTCGAGCGGGCGGGGACGTACGCGCGAGGACGAGCCCCCGTCCGGGACAGGCACCGCATCGACCGGCACCTGGACGGGTGCCTCTCCTGCCGGGAGGCGCTGGCGGAGGCCGAGAGCACTGCGCGCCGCCTCGCGTCGGTGCTGCTGCTGCTGACCGCCGGGGTGAGCGGCGCAGCCGCCTGGGCGGCGGGCGGGGGCTCCGGCGCGGCCTCCGGTCCGCTGCCGAGCGCGGTCCGGGCGTCGAGCGCGGTCCGCGCATCGGCGGTCCGAGCGTCGAGAGCGGGCAGCGGAACAGGAGTGGTCGTCGCCGCGTCCGCTGCGGCGGCACTCGCGGTCGCGGGAGTCGTCGGCGCGGTGGTGCTGCTGTCCGGGAACGGGGGCGGCGCGCTCGTGGCGGCGGAGGACGCCTCCGCGCGGGTGGACGAGCGCGCAACGGCCGAGGCGGCTGCGCCGGCGTCGAGCGGAGGAGCGACGGCGAGCGCCGACCGACCGGAGACGGACCCGGAGGCCGCGGACCGGACGAGTGCAGCGGACGGCGATCCGGCGGGGCGGTCCAGGGGTTCCGGCGCCGCTCCGAGGAGCACGGTGCCGGCCGTGGCCGGACGGGCTGCGTCGGACGATGCCGGAGCGACGCGCGCGACCCCCGGGAGGACGGGACGCCCGCCGCAACAGGAGCCGTCCCACGATCCCGTCGGCGCACCGGCGTCGAGAGGGATCGAGGTGACCGCCTCCCCGACTTCTGCCGCCGAGCCCGCCCCGTCCCGCCCTGCCGTGACCGGCAGCCCCGCACCGGCGCCCTCCCCTGCCGGCACCGAGGCTCCGGCCCCCTCCGGGCCCCCGGGGACCACGACCGGGAGCTCCGCGCCGGGCCCGATCGGCAACGGCCCGGGCCTGCCCTCCGTTCCGGTCCCGACCCCCGCACCCAGCACTCCGGTCCCGGTTCCTGTTCCTCTTCCTGTTCCTGTTCCGACCGTGACTCCCCCACCGGACACTCCGGCTCCGGCAGCGACGCACGCACCGAGCACTCCGGCGCCGGCCCCTACAGAGGCGCCGAGCACCTCCGCTCCGGTCTCGACTCCCGCGCCGGTCACGACCCCCACTCCGGCCGCACCTCCCGCTCCGGCCGCACCTCCCGCTCCGGCCGCACCGACCCTCGCGCTCGACACCGACGGCCGGCTGCTGCCCGATGCCCGGGGCACCGCCGCGCCCGGCGCCGAGGTGCTCCTCGAGGACGCCTCCGACGGACACCGCGTGGGCTCCGCCACCGCCGACGCCGACGGCTCCTGGACCGCGCCGGCGCTCCCCCTCCCCGCGGGCAGGACCACGGTGCTGGCGCGCACCGCTGCAGGAGTCAGCGCCCCCGAGACGGTCGACCTGCGCGCTCCGGTGCTCCTCGCCCGGGCCGCGTCGAGCGGGGGCGCGGTCGGCGTGCTCGTGCTCGCCGATCCCGACGCGGACGGCCTCGACCTCCTGGTCGACGGCGGGCAGGTGCGGTCCCTCGCTCCCGGAGCCCCCGTCCTCGCCGCGACCCTGGAGGTCGGTCCCGGGAGGCACACGATCGGCGTCCGCTACTCCTCCCCGGACGGGCGGACGGGACCCGTCGCCGTCGTGTCCGTCGATGCGGGCTGAGGCGCGCGGACCGCCCCGTGCCCCACCGTTATCCTGGGCGGATGCAGCCCGAACCCGCCGCGTCCGCGACTCCCCGGCCCGCCTCCGCGAGCACCCGTCCGACGGGCAGCGACGCCGCGTGGTCCGGCGCCCGGCCCGCGGGAAACCACTGGACCCTGACCTTCGCCTGCCCCGACCAGCCGGGCATCGTGCACGCCGTGTCCGGTGCCGTCGTCCAGGCCCGCGGCAACATCACCGAGAGCCAGCAGTTCTCGAGCGCCGACACCGGCCGCTTCTTCATGCGCCTGCAGGTGGAGTCACCGATCAGCCGCGAGGAGTTCGCCGCCGCCCTGCTGCCGATCACCGAGCACTACGGGATGACCTGGCGCCTCGACGTCGTCGGCCGGCCGCTGCGCACCCTCGTCCTCGCCTCCACCGCCGCGCACTGCGTCAACGACCTGCTCTTCCGCCAGCGCGCCGGGCAGCTCGCGGTGGACATCCCGATGATCCTGTCCAACCACGGCAGCCTTCGCGACCTCGCCGAGTTCTACGGCGTGCCCTTCGAGTCGCGACCCGTGGTCTCGCCGGAGTCGAAGCGCGGGTTCGAGGAGCGCGTGCTGGAGGTCGTCGAGGAGCACGACGTCGAGCTCGTGGTCCTGGCGCGCTACATGCAGATCCTCTCCCCCGAGCTCTGCGCGCGACTGGCCGGCCGCGCCATCAACATCCACCACTCGTTCCTGCCGGGCTTCAAGGGCGCGAACCCCTACAAGCAGGCGCACGCCCGCGGCGTCAAGCTGATCGGGGCGACCGCGCACTTCGTGACCAGCGACCTCGACGAGGGGCCGATCATCGAGCAGAACGTGGTGCGCGTGGACCACTCGCACTCGGTCGCCCAGCTCGTGGCGATCGGGCAGGACGAGGAGAGCCGCACGCTCACGCAGGCGGTCAAGTGGTTCGCGGAGGACCGGGTGCTCCTCGACGGGGCCCGCACCATCATCTTCCGCTGACCTCCGGCGGCTAGCATGGTCGGCGTGAATCGAGCAGGAGCGGACACCGTGGGCACCGACATCAAGATCGGCCCGAACGCGATCCTCCGGTTCCTCCTGGAGCTCGTCGCGCTGGCGACCTTCGCCCTCTGGGGCTTCGCGTCGTGGGACCTCCCGTGGAACATCGTCCTCGGCATCGGCGCTCCGGTGGTCGCCGCGCTGATCTGGGCGCTCTTCCTCTCGCCGCGCGCGGTCCTCGCGATCGACGTCTACGGCCGCTCGCTGATCGAGCTGCTCGTGATGGGCGCCGCCGCGCTGGCGTGGCTGCACCTCGGCCAGCCGGTCGTCGCGATCGTCTTCGGCGTCCTCGCCGTCGTCTCCGGCGTCATCGCGGGTCGCCGCTCCCTCTGATCCGGACGGCGGCCGCTCAGGCCGAGGGGGCGCTCGCTCGGAGCCGTCCACCGCTGTCCCTGAGCGGGCACCGCTGTCCACGAGCGGCCACCGCTGTTCCCGAGGGTGCGCCGTGGTCCCCGTGCGCTCGCCGCCGCTCGGAGCGGGACCGAACGCGTCGTCCCGGCTCGCAGCGGCAGGTCGCCACCGCGCTCTCCCGTCGATGCACCTCCGGGGATGCGCCACCGCAGCGGGACCCCGGGCCGATCGCGCCGCCCGGCCCCCAGTCGAAGGTGCTCCGCCCCGCCTGATCGTCGATCTCTCCCCGACCCGCTCCCGCCTCCCCTCTCGAGTCGTTCCCCCACGCAGCCCGGCCGATCCTGCTCCCTGCCCGCACCACGAGCCGCACCGTTTCCGCCTCCCCCGACCGGGACGGCGAACGGCCGCCCCCGCCGCTCCGGGAGGAGCAGGGGGACGGCCGTTCGCGGCGGTCGCGGAGGACTACTCCGCGGCGCCCGCCTCACGCTGCGCCAGGGCGCGGCGTCGGAGGCCGGTGATCACAGCACCTGCACCGAGGAGGGCGAGGGCGGCGGCTCCGAGGAGACCGCCGTCGAAGCCCGTCGACGGGAGGCCGCCGGCGCCGTGGCCGGGCGCGCCCGGTCCGGCGGTCGGCGTGGAGGTGGGCTCCCCCGGTCCGGCGGTGGGGCCGGCCGTCGGCGTCGCGGTCGGCTCCGGGGTGCCCGTGGGCTCCGGAGTCGCGGTCGGCGTCGGGGTGGGGGTGACCGCCTCGGTGACGTCGACGCTCACGAGCGTCGCGAGTCCCGAGTCGGTGTAGGCGACACGGCCGAGGTAGCGGGCCGGGCCCGCCAGGTTCGACCAGGAGACCGCGTACGCGATCGGCTCGCCCTGCACGGCGTCGACCACGGCGGGGTCGGTGCTCAGCGAGCCGAGACCGTTCTCCGGAGTGATGACGAAGCTGCGGAAGTCGAACGTGACCGTCGAGGATCCCGGAGCGGTCGAGTAGACATCGGCCTGGACCGTGTACTCGCCCGGAGCGGGGTCGGCGATGTCGACGCGCTCGTCGGCCGAGCCGGTCGCCGAGGTGAAGACCTTGTCGGTGCTCTCGCTGGTGACGGTGAGGTCGAGGTCGGCCGCGTCGTCGAGCGAGTCGAGGTCGAAGCGGGCGAACTCGGCGCCCTCCGGCACGACGACGGTGGTCGTCAGCGACTTCCCCGTGGGGAGCGTCGCCGAGTGGCCGTCAGCGGCGGTGGCGTCCTCGGCGAGGACACCCTCGGCGAGACCGCTCGCGGTGAGCGGCAGCGCGCCGGTGATGCCGGGCGTGACCGTCACCGTGCCGGTGCCGGTCGAGCCGGTGCCGGAGACCTCGTAGGGCGCGTCCAGCAGGACGGGGCGCACCGCGATCGGGCTGCGGACGTCGTGCTCCGCGCTCGCCCAGGTCAGGTAGCCGGTGGCGAACTGGTTGAGCGCCGCCGAGCCGGTGGTGAAGGAGACCGTGTACTCCGCCGTCTGGCCCGCACCCGTGAAGGAGAGGGTCGAGGGCGAGACGACGGTGCCGATCCCGGCGAGGCCGTCGACCGAGGCGGTGTAGGTGCCCGCGCCGGTCGAGGTGACCGTGCGAGTCACGGTCTGCGTGCCCGCGAGGGCGCCGATCGCGATCGAGGCCTGGTTGAGGTCGGACGGGTCGATCGCGGCGATCGGGTCGATCACCGGGTTCGAGGTGAAGACGTAGCCCGCACCCTTGAGGAACGCGATCCAGTCCTCCGTGCCGCTCTCGTAGAGCAGCCCGGGGTCGAGGAACGCGGCCGGGTCGACGTGTCCGGCGCCCTGGGCGAAGACGTCCTCGGACGCGACGCCCGACTGGTCGACGCTGTCGTAGGCGGAGGTCATCACGGCCGACTTCACCGCGGACGGCGAGGCCTTCGGGGTCGCGCCGAGGATCAGCGCGCCGAGGCCCGCCACGTGCGGCGACGACATCGAGGTGCCGGACTCGAACGCGAAGGCGGGGTCGTCGCCCTCGGCGTTGAAGCTGTCGGCGAGGATCGCGACGCCGGGCGCCGTGAGGTCGGGCTTCAGCACGTCGGCGCCGTCCGCCTCAGCGGGTCCGCGCGACGAGAAGCCGGCGACCTGCGGGACGGGGATGGAGGCTCCGGACGAGTTGCCCTCGGAGAGGGTCACGGTCGCACCGGCGGTGCCGGCGTAGGTCGTGATCGCCTGGTAGGCCTGCGAGTCGATCTGGATGCTCGGGACCGAGTGGTCGTCGACGTGCAGGGCGTTCGGGGTCGGGTTGAGCAGCAGCATGCCGATGCCGCCGGCCCGCTCGACCTCGGCCGACTTGGAGACGCGCGCGGTGACGCCCGCGGTGCAGGCGACGATCGTGCCCTTCACCTTGTCGGGGTCGAGGGTGCCGGTCTCGCAGATGGCGGGGTTCTCGGCGCCCGAGCGGACGACGTCGGCGCTGTTCACCAGCGGTCCGGTGACGTCCTCGTGGACCGAGATGGATCCTCCGACGAACTTCTGGCCGTCGCCGAGAGCGGCGGTCGCGGTGTAGGTCGGGATGGAGGACGCGGCGACCGTGGTGTACCAGGGCGACGCGTGGTCGAGCGTGGAGGCGCCCGCACCCGAGTTGCCGGCCGAGGCCGCGACGAAGACGCCGGCGGCGGCGGCGTTGAGGAACGCCTCGTCGATCGCGGTCAGGGTCGAGGTGGCCGAGCCGCCGCCGATCGAGAAGTTGATGACGTCGACGCCGTCCTTGGTCGCGGCGTCGATGGCCGCGAGGATGCCCGCTCCGGAGCAGAAGTCGTCGTCGTCGGTGCCCTCGTCGGGTCCGTTCCAGCAGACCTTGTACGCGGCGACCTTGGCGGCCGGGGCGACTCCGGAGATCTTCCCGTAGTCGTAGCCGTCGACGCTCGCCTCGACGCCGTTGTTGCCGGCTGCCGTGCTCGCGGTGTGCGAGCCGTGTCCGTCGGCGTCGCGCGGGGAGCGGTACTCGGGGTTGTCCGTCGAGCCGACCTCCTCGTCCGCGAGGAACCAGCGTGCGCCGATGAGCTTCTGGTTGCACTCGTCGCCGTCCCACTGCTCGGAGGCGGGGAGCCCCGGCGAGCAGGAGCCGACGAAGGTGCCGCCGTCCGACTTCACGAAGGAGGTGGTGGTGCCGTCCGTGTAGGGGGCCGCTCCGGGCGAGGTCGCCAGGGGCGCGCCCGCGAAGGAGGGGTTCTCGGGCGCGATGCCGGAGTCGATGACGCCGACGACGACGCCCTCGCCCGCCTTGTCGATGCCGCCCAGCTTCTGCCAGACGCCGTTCTCGCCCTCGAGGCCGAGGAAGTCGGTGGAGCGCTGCTGTCCGGTGTCGGGCACCGGGGTGCCGGCGGCGGCCGCGGCGAGCGGCGAGGCCTGCGCGGCGCGGTCGACCTTCAGGTTCTCGACCTTGCGGACCTGGGCGACGTCGCGGCGGCTCGCGAGCTCGCCCGCCTGCTCGCCCGAGAGGGTCGCGGAGAAGCCGTTGAGGGCGACGGTGTAGTGGTAGCCGATGGCGGCGTCGACCGCGGAGGCGACGTCCTCCTGGCGCTGCTCGAGGTGGGCGGAGTAGTCCTCCACCGGAGCCGAGGCGGCCTGCAGCTGCGCACCGTCGACGGGCGCGGTGCGGGCGAAGCGGGCATTGCTGCCCTGGTAGGTGGCCGCGGAGGGCTCGACGAGGGTGACGACGTAGTCGCCGTCGTCGAAGCTCTGGCCGACGGAGAGCCCGCCGACGAGCGAGGCACTGCCGGCGAGAGGGGCGGCACTGGCGCCGGTGGTGGCGAAGGCCGCGGTCGCGGCGACTCCGAGGACGGCGAGGCCCGCGAGGATGCGCCTCTCAGCGCGGCGGACGGGTGGTCGGTGGGACAGGTGGATCGGCAATCGATGTCCTTACTCACATTCGCTGGGAACCGGATCGGTTTCCACACAGAAACGACCCTACGAACTCGATTGCCCAGCTTTGTTACGAACAGGTAACGAAGTTGACGCTGAAGGGGGCCGATCCGTTGGCACTCCCCCTCCCCGAGTGCTAATTTAATCGCGTTGAGCCGGGTCGGCTCAACTCTTGGAACTCTTCGTTGCACGACTGAATGGAGTGATCTCATGGCTGTCACCTACGACCCCGTCCGCGAGCTGGACCGCCTCGCCACCGCCCTCCTCGGCTCCGGTCAGGGGCCCCGCCGGATGCCGATCGACCTGTACCGGGACGGCGACCACTACGTCCTCACCGCCGACCTCCCCGGCATCGACCCGGGGTCCGTCGACGTCGACGTGGACGGGCAGCTCCTCACCATCCGTGCCCAGCGCACCGTCGCGAGCGGCGACGACGTCACCTGGATCACCCGGGAGCGCCAGTCGGCGACCTTCGTCCGCCAGCTGAGCCTCGGCCAGGGCGTCGACACCGAGCGCATCGCCGCGTCCTACGACAACGGCGTGCTCTCGGTGACCATCCCGGTCAGCGAGAAGGCGCGTCCCCGCCGCATCGAGGTCGTCTCGACCGCCCGCCCCGAGCAGGTGCGGATCGGCGAGGCGGCCGCCGAGTAGGACGACGAGCGAGGGCCCGTCCGCGATCGTGCGGGCGGGCCCTCCGCGTGTCCGCACGCCCTACGCTGGCCGGATGCGCGCCTCCTCCTCCGACACCGCTGTCGGCGTCCTGCTCCCCCGCGATCTCCCCGCCTCCGAGGTGCTCGTCTACGCCCGCCGCGCCGAGGAGCTCGGCTTCGACGAGCTCTGGGTGGTCGAGGACCTCGGCTTCCGCGGCGGCATCGCCCAGGCCGGCGCGGTGCTCGCCGCCACCGAGCGGATCGTCGTCGGCATCGGCATCCTGCCCGCCGCCGTGCGCACGGCGGCCTTCACCGCGATGGAGCTCGGCACTCTCGCCGACCTGTTCCCCGGCCGCGTCCACGCCGGCATCGGGCACGGGATGCCGCACTGGATGCGCGGCCTCGGCGTCTGGCCGCGCAGCCCGCTCACCCTGCTCGAGGAGCAGTTCGACGCGATCCGCTCGCTGCTCTCCGGCGAGTGCACCCACCGCTCCGGCCGCTACGTGCACGTGGACGGCCTCGTCCTGGAGTCGCCGCCCGCCGTCGTGCCGCCGCTGCTGGCCGGCGTCCGCGGACCGAGGTCGCTGGCGCTCGCGGGCCGGATCGCCGACGGGGTCGTCCTGGCCGAGCCCGTCACTCCGGAGTACCTCGCGGCGGCCCGCGGCCACCTGGGCGGCACCGGACGGATCGTCGCCTACAACGCGGCCGCCGTGGACGACGACGCGGCCGCCGCGCGCGACGCGGTCCGGCCGGGACTCGAATGGATCGGCGAGCCGGACTGGGCGCCGCACATCGAGCCGCTCCCCTTCGCCGAGGACTTCGCTCGCCTGCGGGCCGAGAGCGCCGACCGCGCCGCCTTCGTCCGCGACCTGCCCGACGTCTGGGTCGACCAGCTGGCCGTCGTGGGCACTCCCGAGGACGCTCGTCGCCGCATCGGCCTGCTGCACGAGGCCGGTGCGTCGAGCGTCGTGCTGATGCCGTCGGGGCCCGATCCGCTCCACGCGATGGAGGAGCTCGCCCGGGCGCTCTGAGGCGCTCGGCCCGGGCGCGTCCCACCGGGCCCGGAGACGCCTCCGGCCCGCAGGATCCGAGGATCGTGCGGGCCGGACGCGTCTGCTGAAGCCGGAGATCAGGCCGACATGCGGGCCTTCAGGTTCTCATCGAGGGTCGCGAGGAACTCCTCGGTCGTCTGCCAGCCCTGCTCGGGGCCGACGAGCAGGGCGAGGTCCTTCGTCATCTTCCCGGACTCGACCGTCTTGATGACCACGTCCTCAAGCGTGAGCGAGAAGTCGATGAGCTCCTGGTTGCCGTCGAGCTTGCCGCGGTGCGCGAGGCCGCGCGTCCAGGCGTAGATCGAGGCGATCGGGTTCGTCGAGGTGGGCTTGCCGGCCTGGTGCTGGCGGTAGTGGCGCGTGACGGTGCCGTGCGCCGCCTCCGCCTCGACGACGCTGCCGTCGGGCGTGGAGAGCACGGAGGTCATCAGGCCCAGCGAGCCGAAGCCCTGCGCGACGGTGTCGGACTGGACGTCGCCGTCGTAGTTCTTGCAGGCCCAGACGTAGCCGCCCTCCCACTTCATGGCCGAGGCGACCATGTCGTCGATGAGGCGGTGCTCGTAGGTGAGGCCCGCGGCGTCGAAGCGCTCCTTGAACTCGGTCTCGAAGATCTCCTCGAAGATGTCCTTGAAGCGGCCGTCGTAGGCCTTGAGGATCGTGTTCTTGGTGGAGAGGTAGACCGGGTAGTTGCGCGAGAGGCCGTAGTTCAGCGACGAGCGGGCGAAGTCGCGGATCGACGCGTCCTGGTTGTACTGGACCTGCGCGATGCCGTCGTCCGGGGCCTTGTAGACCTCGAACCTCATCGGCTCGGAGCCGTCCTCGGGCGTGAACTCGACGGTCAGCGTGCCCTTGCCCTTGAAGACGAAGTCGGTGGCGCGGTACTGGTCGCCGAACGCGTGGCGGCCGATGATGATCGGCTTGTTCCAGCCGGGGACCAGGCGCGGGATGTTCGAGATGATGATCGGCTCGCGGAAGATCACGCCGCCGAGGATGTTGCGGATCGTGCCGTTGGGCGACTTCCACATCTTCTTGAGGCCGAACTCCTCGACGCGGGCCTCGTCGGGGGTGATGGTCGCGCACTTCACGCCGACGCCGTGCTTCTGGATGGCGTGCGCCGCGTCGATCGTGACCTGGTCGTCCGTCTCGTCGCGGTACTCGATGCCGAGGTCGTAGTACTCGAGGTTCACGTCGAGGTACGGGTGGATGAGGGTGTCCTTGATCTTCTGCCAGATGATGCGCGTCATCTCGTCGCCGTCGAGCTCGACGACCGTTCCCTCAACCTTGATCTTGGACATTGCTCTCCCATGGTGTCGATGACCCCGCACCTGTGCGGGACGGGCGGCTCTGCACCGCTCCGGATGGCCTCCGCCAGCCTACCCGAGGCCCGAACTGTCTCGATGTCGAGACAGTTCTCGATCGTCCGCGCCGGGGCCGGCGCACGTCGCCCGACAGGAGGATGCCCGCCGTCCTGCGCCGCCGGTACAGTGACGGCATGAGTGACCTCCGCCTGGAAGAGCTGTCCGCCTCGAACATCTCCGCCGTGAACGGTCTGAGCCTCAAACCCGGCCAGGAGCAGTTCATCGCGCCGGTCTCCTACTCCGCCGCCGCCGCGGTGATCGACCCGGGCGCCTCGTGGCAGCGGGCCGTGATGGACGGCGACGAGCTGGTCGGCTTCATCCACGCGCACTTCGACCCGGAGGCGGCGGAGGAGTTCCGCAGCTGCATCTGGCGCATCAACATCGACGCGGCGAAGCAGGGCCGCGGCGTCGGCACCTTCGCCGTCCGCGCCACCGCCGACGAGGCGCGCGCCCGCGGCTTCGACACCCTCACGGTGATCTGGGAGTCCGGCGAGGACGGCCCGGAGCAGTTCTTCCGCTGGATCGGCTTCGAGGTCGTCGGCGAGACGCAGTACGGCGAGAACATCGGGGCGCTGACGCTCTGAGCGCGGCGCCGGAGGCAGCGGAGCCGGCCGACTTCGTCTCCGCCGTCCTCGAGGTGGTCGCCTCGATCCCGCCCGGACGCGTGATGGCCTACGGCGAGATCGCCGCGGTCCTCGGCACTCGTGCGGCACGCGCGGTCGGCACGGTGATGGCCCGCTACGGCTCCGACACCGCCTGGTGGCGCGTCATCCGCGCGGGAGGAGCGCCCCCGGTCGGCCACGAGGAGCGCGCCCGCCGGGAGTACGAGCGCGAGGGCACGCCCCTCGTCGTCACGCCGGGCGGCTGGCGCGTCGACGTGCGCAGCGCCCGCTGGCGCCCCTGAGCCGGGAGCGGCTCCGGGAGGTGGGTCGCGAGCAGCAGCCGATCAGACGAGCGAGTCCCGCCAGGCCGCGTGCAGGGTGGCGAAGCGGCCCTCGCCGGCGATGAGCGCCTCCGGGGTGCCGTCCTCGACGATGCGGCCGTGCTCCATCACCAGCACCCGGTCGGCGATCGCGACCGTCGAGAGGCGGTGCGCGATGATGACCGCCGTGCGGTCCGCCAGGAGCGTCTGCAGGCCCTGCTGCACCAGGCGCTCGCTCGGGATGTCGAGGGAGGAGGTCGCCTCATCCAGGATCAGCACCGCCGGGTCGGCCAGGAACGCGCGGGCGAACGAGATCAGCTGGCGCTGACCGGCCGAGACGCGGCCGCCGCGCTTGTTCACTTCGGTGTCGTAGCCGTCCGGCAGCGCCTGGATGAACTCGTGCGCGCCGACCGCCTGCGCGGCCCGGACGATCTCGTCGTAGGACGCGGTCGGCCGCCCGATCGCGATGTTGTCGGCGACGGATCCGGAGAAGAGGTACGCCTCCTGGGTGACCATCACGATCGCGCGCCGCAGGTCCTTCGGGTGCAGCTGCCGCAGGTCCACGCCGTCGAGGGCCACCACGCCGTCGCTCGGGTCGTAGAAGCGCGAGATCAGCTTGGCGAGCGTCGTCTTGCCGGCGCCCGTGGACCCGACGAGGGCGATGGTCTGCCCCGCGGGGATGTCGAGGTCGAAGCGCGGCAGCACCTCGCGGTCGGCGGTGTAGGCGAAGCGGACGCCCTCGAAGCCGAGGCGGCCCCGCGCCTGCCGCAGGTCGACCGGGCGGGCCGGATCCGGGACGCTCGGCTCCTCGGCCAGCACGCCCGAGATCTTCTCGAGCGCGGCGGCCGCCGACTGGTAGGAGTTGTAGAACATCGCCATCTCCTGCACCGGGTCGAAGAAGCGCCGGGTGTAGAGCAGGACCGCCAGCAGCGCGCCGATCTCGAGCCCGCCGTCGAGCACGCGGACGCCGCCGATGAACAGCACCACGGCGACGGTGACGTTGCCGATCAGCACGAGCCCGGGGTCGAAGGTGCCGAACACCCCGAAGACGCGCTTGTAGGCGAGCCGGTACTGCTCGACGACCCCGCCGAACACGGACTCGTTGCGCTTCTGCGTGCGGAAGGTCTGCACGGCGCGGATGCCGGTCATCGACTCCACGAACTGCACGATGAGCCGCGACGAGGCGACGCGAGTGCCGCGGAACAGCGTCTGCGACCGTTTCTGGAACCAGCGGGTGAGCAGCGCGAGCGGCACCAGGGCGCAGGCGAGCACGATGCCGCTCACGCCGTCCAGGGAGACCAGGGCGATCGCGACGAAGCCCATGTAGAGCGCACCCTGCACCAGCTGGTTGATGCCGGAGTCGAGCAGCTCGCGGATGGAGTCGAGGTCGCTGGTCTGGCGCGAGATGATCCGGCCGGAGGTGTAGTTCTCGTGGAACTCCAGGCTCAGCTTCTGGGTGTGCAGGAAGACCCGCTTGCGCAGGTCGATCAGGATCGCCTGGCTCACCCGCGCGGAGAGCACGGTGTACCAGGCGACCAGGAGCGCGCCGACGAGTCCGATGAGGATGTAGGCGCCGACCGTGACCGCCAGCGGGACCGCGTTCCCCGCGAGGACCGCGGGAAGACCGTTGTCGATGCCCGCCGCGATCAGCGCCGGTCCCGCGACCTGGGCAGCGGTCGCGACGACGACCACGACCGCGGTGAGCACCAGCCGCAGCCGGAGCGGCCGCAGCAGGGACCCGAGCAGCCGCAGCGAGCGCCGGCGCAGAGCCGCCGACTCCGCTCTGCTGAGGTCGTCGCGCTCCTCGGAGGAATCGAGCGTGCTCATGATCGCGTCTCCTGGTGAGTGGTCGTGGGGCGGGAGCCGATGCGCTCGGTCCCGGCGGGCCGGGTCAGCTCGTCCTCCTCGAGGCTCGAGATGACGAAGCGGTAGTGCGGACTGCTCGCGAGCAGCTCGCTGTGGGTGCCGACCGCGGTGATGCGGCCCTCCTCCATCAGTGCCACGCGATCGGCGAGCGCCACCGTCGAGGGGCGGTGGGCGACGATGATCGCCGTGGTGTCGCCGAGCACGCGGCGCAGCCCCGCCTCGACGCGCGCCTCCGTGTCGACGTCGAGCGCCGAGAGCGGGTCGTCCAGGACGAGCACCGCCGGACGCGCGGCCACCGCGCGGGCGAGGGCCAGGCGCTGGCGCTGGCCGCCGGAGAGGCTCATCCCCTCCTCGCCCACCTTCGTGTCCAGGCCCTCGGGGAGGCGGTGGACGAAGTCGGCCTGCGCGATCTCGAGGGCCTCGAGCAGCTCCTCCTCGGTCGCGTCGGGTCGGCCGAGGAGGACGTTCTCGCGCACGCTGGTGGAGAAGAGCGTCGCGTCCTCGAACGCCATGCCGATGTGCGTGCGCAGCTCGTCGCGGCGGAGCCGGCGGATGTCGACGCCGTCGAGCTCGATGGCTCCGCCGGTCACGTCGTAGAGGCGCGGGAGCAGCGCGGTGAGCGTCGTCTTCCCGGAGCCGGTGATGCCGACCAGTGCCATCGTCTCGCCCGGCTCGACCTCGAGGTCGACGCCGTCGAGGAGGTCGCGGTAGCGCTCGGGGGCGTCCTGGTAGCGGAAGTGGACGTCGCGGAAGCGCACCCGGCCGCGCGGCTCGAGGATCGTCTCGGGGTCCTCCGGGTCGGTGATGGTGTTCCGACTGTCCATCACCTCGAAGTAGCGGTCGACCGCCGTGCGGGTGTCGAAGGTCATCGAGAGGAGGAAGCCGATCGACTCCACCGGCCAGCGCAGCACGGTCGCGGTGGCGAAGAAGGCGAACAGCTCGCCGACGCTCAGCTGGCCGGCCGCGGCGAGCCAGACCCCGCCGAGCAGGCAGAGCGCGAACGCGATGTCCGGCACCAGCAGCAGGACGAGCCAGATCCCGGCGATGGCGCGGGCCTTGTCGATCTCGGTGCCGCGGAGCTTCTCGGCCTGGCCGGCGAAGTTCTCCAGCGCGTGCTGGTGGCGGCCGAAGGCCTTCAGGACGCGGATGCCGTGCACCGACTGCTCGACGGTCGTGGCGAGGTCGCCCGCCTGGTCCTGGCTGCGGCGCGCGATGCTCGAGTAGCGCTTCTCGAACGCGAACCCGTAGATCCAGACCGGGATCGAGCACACGACGAAGAGCACGCCGAGGATCGGGTTCCAGTAGACGAGGACGCCGAAGCCGACGACGATCGTCAGCGCGTTGACCACGAGCAGGACGAAGCCGAAGGCGATCCAGCGGCGGATGAGGCTGAGGTCGCTCATCGCCCGCGACAGGAGCTGCCCGCTCTGCCAGCGGTCGTGGAACGAGACGGGGAGGTCCTGCAGGCGGCTGTAGAGCGCCGAGCGCATGCGCGCCTCGATCCGCGTGCTGGGGGTGAGGACCATCCGGCGGCGCAGCGCGATGGCACCGGCCTCGACGACGCCGAGCACGAGGATGACGGCGACCGGGCCGATCAGCGGCCCGAGGTCGCCGGAGCCGGCGGAGGCCGCTCCGTCCCCCAGCGGCCCGTCGACGAGCTGCTGCAGGACGATCGGGATGACCAGCGACACCAGGCTCGCCACGAGCGCGACCGCGATGCCGCCGACCAGCCGGGGCAGGGAGTCGCCGACGAAGGGGACGAGGCGCAGCAGGGTCTGCAGCGTGCTCGGGCGCTTCTGCGCGGGGGCGCCGGGAGACGGGAGGGCGGGAGCGGACAC
>NZ_PSWG01000014.1:0-74879 GCF_002931195.1 Rathayibacter sp. AY1C2
AGCCGGGACGCTCCTGAGGCGTCCCGGCTCCCGAGTGGCGGGGTGGTGCAGGGGGTGGGGCTGGTGATCCGGGATCAGGAGGCGGCGATCGCCTCGGTGACCGCGGAGCGGGCGTCGACGGCGCTGTCGGCGGCGAGAGCGAGCTCCGCGTACCGCTTGGCGTCGTCGAGGGTGTGCTCGGCAAGCTCGGCGCGGACGTCGGCGAGAGCCGACGGCGACATCGAGAGGGTGGTGGCGCCGAGGCCGACGAGGACCACGGCGAGCAGCGGGTCGGCGGCGGCTTCTCCGCAGATCCCGACGGGCTTGCCCAGCGCCGCTCCCGCGCGGCCGACCTCGCCGACGAGGCGGAGCACGGCCGGGTGCCACGGGTCCTGGAACGCCGAGACCGTGCCGAGCATGCGGTCGGCGGCGAGCGTGTACTGGGTCAGGTCGTTGGTGCCGATCGAGGCGAAGTCCGCGACTCCGAGGATGCGGTCGGCGAGCAGGGCGGAGGAGGGGACCTCCACCATCACTCCGGCGGTGCGGATGCCGAGCTCCCGCGCCATCGAGGTGAAGTAGCGGGTCTCGTCCACGGTCGCGACCATCGGCGCCATGACCCAGAGGTCGGCGTCGGTCGCGGCATCGGCCTGGGCGAGGGCGGTGAGCTGGTCGCGGAGGATCTGCTCGCTGGCGCGGAGCGCACGCAGTCCGCGGAGACCGAGGGCGGGGTTCTCCTCGTGGTCGTCGTTGAGGAAGCTCAGCGGCTTGTCGGCGCCGGCGTCGAGCGCGCGGACGACGACCTTGCGGCCGGGGAACGCGGCGAGCAGGCGCGTGTACTGCTCCGCCTGCTCGGCGACCGAGGGCGCCTCCTTCGCGTCGAGGAAGAGGAACTCGGTGCGGAACAGCCCCACTCCCTCGGCGCCGAGCTCGACCGCGTTCGCAGCGCCGTCGGCCGAGCCGAGGTTCGCGAGCAGCGGCACGGCGTGGCCGTCGGCCAGCGCGCCGGGGACGACCGGTGCGGCGAGCATCTCGGCGCGCTCGGCGATCGAGGACTTCGCGGCGCCGATCTCGGCGTCCGAGGGGTTCACCGTCACGACGCCGGAGGTGGCGTCGAGGATGACGAGCTGGCCGTCCCGCAGGTCGAGGGCGCCGGTGGTGCCGACGATGGCGGTGATCGACTTCTCCCGGGCGAGGATCGCCGTGTGCGAGGTCGGTCCTCCGTCGCTGGTGATCAGGCCGAGGACCTTCTCGAGGTCGAGCAGCGCCGTGTCGGCCGGAGCGAGGTCGCGGGCGACGAGCACGAACGGCTCGTCCGACTCGGGGACGCCGGGAGCGGCGACGCCGCGGAGGTGCGCCACGACGCGCTGCGAGACGTCGTCGAGGTCGGTCGCGCGCTCGGCCATGTAGCCGCCCATCGCCACGAGCAGGTCGCGGAAGCCGGCGAAGGCCTCGTGCACGGCGCGCTCCGCGGTCTTGCCCCCAGCGATCCGCGCCTTGACGTCGTCCGCGAGGGACGGGTCCTCGGCCATCAGGGCCTGGGCGTCGAGGACGTCCTTCGCCGAGCCGCCGGCCCGCTCGCCTCGGTGGCGGATCGTCGCGGCGGTGGCGGACAGCGACGAGACGGCGCGCTCCTCCTCCTGGGCGACGCTGCGGGTGCTGGCGGTGTCCTCGGGCTCGGGCAGCGGCTCCGGCATGCGCAGGACCGGCCCGAGGGCCAGCCCGCATCCTCTTCTCCCGCCCGCACTCCGCACGACAGGAACGAGCACCCATGACGCTGTCCACTCCTCAGACCGCCTACGCCTCCGCCAAGCTCCAGGGGCTGCCGCGTCTATCGGCGCCGTGGGCGCCGGGGCTGGCCGCCTTGCGTGACGCTCCGCGTCACGCGTCGTGGTCGGTGGTGAGGAAGGTCGCGAGCTCCTCGAGCACGGCCTGCTCGTTGTCGCCCTCGACGCTGACGGTGAGCTCGTCGCCGTGCTCGATGCCGAGCGAGATGATCCCGAGGATCGACGCGGCGTTGACCGGGGTCGCGTCGCCCTTGGCGACGAGGACCTTCTGACCCGACTTCGCCGCGGCCTGGCTGAAGAGCGAGGCGGGGCGGGCGTGGAGGCCCTTCGACGATGCAACCTGCACGGTGCGCTCGACCATGAACGTTTCTCCTTGATCCTGCAGTCGCGACTGCATCAGTGGTGCCCGGAGTCGGGCTCGCCCGGACGGACCGGGCGGGTGGAGGAGTCCCCGTCCGCGCCTGCGACGACCGCGCGAGCGGCGAAGAGGACGGGCAGGGTCTCGAGCACGGCATCGGCACCGTGCGCTCCGAAGACATCGGGCGGGAGGAGGGCGGCCGCGGCTCCCACGAGCTCCGCACGGTGGCGGAGTCCGTCGAACTGCGACTCGAGGTGCGGCCCCACGAGGAGGACGTCGGCCTCGGGGAGGGAGTGGTCGAGACCGGTGAGGGTCTCGGAGCGGAACACGGCATCCATGCCGCGCTCCTTCGCGCCCGCTCGCAGCCGATGGGCCAGGAACGTGCTCGACGCGCCTGCACCGCAGACGATCAGGATCTTCCGCACCTCGTTCGCCTCCTCGCGTCCGGGTCGTGATTCATCCAAGCATCCCCTCGGAGGGGCGGCACCCTCCAGCAGACAATCTTCCGCGGGGGCGGAAGACGGCCCCTTCCACCCCCGGCGCGGGGGCTCCCGGGCGCGTCGCCGGGGTGATTGACTGACGGGACGTACGACTCGCCGCCCGCGTCCTGCGGGCCCGCGGCAGGGTCGTGGCGCTCCCGGCGCCCGCCCCGACCGCACGCCTGGAGCCTGATGCCTGACAACCGCGAACGACTGCTGGAGTACCTCTCCCGCGCCGACGGCTGGGTGACGGCGCACGAGCTCGCCGACAGGCTCGGAGTCACCACACGCAGCGTCCGGAGCTACGTCACCGCGGTGAAGGCGCAGGCCGCCCCGCTGGAGCCGGTCGAGTCCTCCGCGAACGGCTATCGGCTCGCGCGCGAGGCGTACGCGGCGTACCTGGAGGCGCAGCGCAGCCGCGACGTCGAGCCCGACACACCGCGCGACCGGCTGTACAGCATCGTCCGCCGCCTGGTCGACTCCGACGAGGGCCTGGACGTCTTCGCCCTCGCCGACGCGCTGTCGGTGAGCGAGTCGACCGTCGACGCCGATCTGCGCCGGGTGAAGGCCCTCGCCGACGAGGCCGGCCTCGGGCTGGTCCGGCGCGGCCCGTCGGTGCGCCTCGAGGGCAGCGAGGAGGCCCGCCGCCGCCTGATCTCGCGGATGTTCCGCGACGAGAGCGCGCAGGGCGTCTTCACGCTCGACGACGTCCAGCGCGAGTTCGCCTCCCCCGGCCTCGGCGCCTTCAAGACCGAGCTGCTGGCCGAGCTCGAGACCCGCGGCTACTACATCAACGACTACGGCGTGAACAGCGTCCTCCTCCACATCGCGATCGCCGTCGACCGCGTCGCCCGGGGCATCGGGGACCCCTCCGGCTCCCGCCCCTCCCCCGCGATCCACGGCGAGCTCGCGGCCCTGCTGGCGGAGCTGGTGGAGCGGCACTTCGCGACGCGCCTGACCGACGCCGAGCTCGCCCAGCTCGCGATCCTGATGACGACGCGGGTGGCGACGCCCGGGCAGAACGAGCCGGTCGCCGCCGTGGTCGAGAACTACCTCGACCCGGAGGACCTCGCCGTCGTCCGCGAGCTCGTCGCCGACGTCAACCGCGAGTACCTGGTCGACCTCGACGACGAGGGCTTCATCGTCCGCCTCGCCCTGCACGTGCGCAACCTGATCGCCCGGGCCGCCGAGGGCGGCTACTCCCGCAACCCGCTCACCCGCTCGATCAAGACCAGCTACCCGATGACCTACGAGATCGCGGTGTTCCTGGCGAGCGGGCTGCAGCGCCGGCGAGGCATCGTGGTCAACGAGGACGAGATCGCCTACATCGCCCTCCACGTCGGCTCCTTTCTCGAGCGGGTGTCCCGGCGGGAGGAGCGTCTGTCCTGCGTGATCGTCTGCCCCAACTACTACGACCTCGCTCACATGCTGCGCCTGCGCGTCGAGCGCTCCCTCGGCACCGAGGTGGAGGTGCGCTCGCTGATCACGCGGAGCGACGTCGACTGGGACCGGCTCACCGCCGACCTCGTGATCACCACGATCGACGAGCACCCCGCGTCCGACGACGTCGTGGTGGTGCAGCCGTTCCTCACCGACCACGACGTCGAGACGGTGCGCCGGGCCATCGCCCGCGTCCGCCGGCACCGCCGCCGCGCGCAGATCAAGGACGAGCTGCTGCAGTTTTTCGACGAGGAGCTGTTCTTCCGCAACGTGCACGCGCGCGACGAGGCGGCGATGATCCGGATGCTGGGCGAGCGGATGATCGCCGGCGGCATCATCGACGAGGACTACGTCGACGGCGCCATCGAGCGCGAGCGGATGAGCTCCACGGCGTTCACCGACAACCTCGCGGTCCCGCACGCGATGGCGATGAGCGCCCGCCGCACCTCCATCGCGATCGTCGTGAACGACACCGCGATGGAGTGGGGCGAGCAGCGGGTGAACGTGATCGCGATGATCGCGTTCGCCTCGGCCGGCCGCAGCACCTTCCAGTCGGTGTTCGACCAGTTCGTCGAGGTGTTCGCCGACCGGGCGGAGGTGCAGCGCCTCATCCGGCGCTCCACGGACTTCGGCGGCTTCATCGAGGAGCTGGTGCGGGTGATCGACAGCTAGCCGACACCCGCACTCCGGGTGGAGCCGGACGGCGCTGTCGTCCTCCCGCTCCCGCGCTTCGTGGGCGCCCGACGGACCCCCGCCGGGCGCGAGAGGCCACGAGGAGCCTCCTCCGCATCGGATCGGAGGAGCTCCGCGTTGGGGCCTCTAGGCGAAGGGCGTCGGCACGATCCCGTAGGGGGCGAGGCCGGCCGCGCCGCCGTCGGCGAGCGTGGTGACCCAGATGCCGTCGTGGTGCACGGCGACGGAGTGCTCCCAGTGGGCGGCCATGCTGCTGTCCTCGGTCGCGACCGTCCACTCGTCCTCGCGGACGAAGGTCTCGGCGCTGCCCGCGGTGACCATCGGCTCGATCGCGACGACGAGTCCCGGCTTCACCTCGGGGCCGCGCTGGCGCACCCGGTAGTTGAAGACCGGCGGAGCCTCGTGCATGGTGCGCCCGATGCCGTGGCCGATGTAGTCGGTGAGGATGCCGTAGACGCGGCCCGAGCGCTCGGCCTCGTCCTCGATGTACTCCTCGATCGCCGCGCCGACCTCGTTGAGATGGCGGGCGGAGGCGAGGGCGGCGATCCCCCGCCACAGGGATCCCTCGGTCACCCGCGAGAGCTCGGCGCGTGCCGCGACCTCCTCCGGGCGGGAGGGATCGGGCAGGACCACCGTCATCGCGGAGTCGCCGTTCCAGCCGTCGATCTCGGCGCCGCTGTCGATGGAGACCAGGTCGCCCGGCTCGAGCACGCGCCCGCCGGGGATGCCGTGGACCACCTCGTCGTTGACCGAGGCGCAGATCGTGTGCCGGTAGCCCGGGACGAGCTGGAAGTTCGAGTGGCCGCCGAGCGCGACGATCGCCGCCTCGGCGATCGCGTCGAGCTCGAGCGTGGTGACGCCCGGGCGGACCGCCGCGCGGACCGCGTCGAGCGAGGCGGCCGTGGCGAGGCCCGGAGCGAGCATCGACCGCAGCTGCGCGGGCGTCTTGTAGAGCGAGGAGCGGAACGCCACGGCTCAGGCGGCCGGGGTGTCGAGGCGGCCCACGCGGTGGCCCTCGAGGGCGACGACGATCCGCTCGGTCACCTCGTCGACCGGCCCGAGGCCGTCGACCACGACCACGAGCCCGCGGGCCGCGTAGACGTCGATGAGCGGAGCGGTCTGCTCCTCGTAGAGCGCGAGTCGGCGCCGGATGACGTCCTCGGTGTCGTCGCTGCGCCCCTGCTCGAGCGAGCGCTTGAGCAGGCGGCCGACGACCTCGTCGGGATCGGCCGTCAGCTGGACGACCGCGTCGAGCCGGTTGTCGTCCGCGGCGAGGATGCGGTCGAGCTCGTCGACCTGCTCCGTGGTGCGCGGGTAGCCGTCGAGCAGGAACCCGGTCGACGCGTCCGCCTCCTGGAGGCGGTCGTGCACGATCGCGTTGGTCAGCTCGTCCGGCACGTAGCGCCCGTTGTCGAGGTAGGCCTTCGCCTGGAGACCGAGCTCGGTCTCGTTGGCGACGTTCGCGCGGAAGATGTCCCCGGTCGAGATGGCGGGCACCCGGAGGATGTCGCTCAGCCGAGCGGCCTGGGTCCCCTTGCCTGCGCCGGGAGGGCCGATCAGCAGGAGACGGAAGCCGATCGGGTGCGACGTCATCGGAGGAGTCCTTCGTAGTGGCGCTGCTGCAGCTGGGAGTCGATCTGCTTCACCGTCTCCAGGCCGACTCCGACGATGATCAGGATTGACGTGCCGCCGAAGGGGAAGTTCTGGTTCGCACCGACCAGCGCGAGGGCCACGAGGGGCACGAGCGCGATGAGGCCGAGGTAGACCGATCCGGGCAGCGTCACCCGGGTGAGCACGTAGTTGAGGTACTCGGCGGTCGGGCGGCCGGCGCGGATGCCGGGGATGAAGCCGCCGTAGCGCTTCATGTTGTCGGCGACCTCGTCCGGGTTGAAGGTGATCGCGACGTAGAAGTAGGTGAAGCCCACGATCAGGAGGAAGTACAGCGCCATGTAGAGCGGGTGATCGCCCTTGGTGAGGTAGTTCGTGATCCAGGTGACCCAGACCGGGGCCTCCTGGCCCGCGGCGGGCTGGTTGAACTGCGCGATGAGCGCGGGCAGGTACAGCAGCGACGAGGCGAAGATGACGGGCACGACGCCGGCCATGTTGACCTTGATCGGGATGTAGGTGTTGTTGCCGCCGTAGGTGCGGCGGCCGACCATCCGCTTGGCGTACTGCACGGGGATCCGCCGCTGCGACTGCTCCACGAAGACCACGGCGACCACGAGCACGAGGCCCACGCCGAGGACGAGGAGGAAGGTCTCGAAGCCGCGCGACTGCGCGATCGACCACAGGGAGGTGGGGAACTGGGCGGCGATCGAGGTGAAGATCAGCAGCGACATGCCGTTGCCGATGCCGCGCTCGGTGATGAGCTCGCCCATCCACATGATGATCCCGGTGCCCGCGGTCATGGTGATGACCATGAGGAGGATGGAGTACCACTCGTCGGTGATGATGAGCGCCGAGCACTCCGGGACGCCGGAGTTGCCGAAGAGGGCGCCCGAGCGGGCGACGGTGATCAGCGTCGTCGACTGGAGGACGCCGAGCGCGATGGTGAGGTACCGCGTGTACTGGGTGAGCTTGCCCTGACCGGACTGCCCCTCCTTGTACAGCGTCTCGAAGTGAGGGATGACCACGCGCAGCAGCTGCACGATGATCGACGCCGTGATGTACGGCATGATCCCGAGCGCGAAGATCGACAGCTGGAGCAGTGCTCCACCGCTGAAGAGGTTCACGAGCTCGTAGAGACCCGAGGTGCCCTGGTTGCCGGCGAGACAGGCCTGCACGGCGCTGAAGTCGACGAACGGAGCAGGGATGAAGGATCCCAGCCGGAAGATCGCCACGATCGCGAGGGTGAAGCCGATCTTGCGGCGGAGGTCGGGGGTGCGGAAGATCCGCGCAACGGCGCCAAACACTACCTAAGGTCTCCTGCTCAATTCTGTGGTGCGGGATACAGGTCGAGCTTGCCACGCACTCCCGGAGGGAGTCGGCGTGGCAAGCTCGACCGACAAGCTGCTGGTGCTACTTGATGGATCCGCCCGCAGCGACGATCTTCTGCTCGGCAGAGCTGGAGACCTTGTCGACCGCGACGTTCAGCTTAACCGCAATGTCGCCGTCCCCGAGGACTTTGACCTTCTCGTTCTTGCGGACAGCACCCTTGGCGACCAGGTCGCCGATGGTGACGTCGCCGCCCTGGGGGTAGAGCTCCGCGAGAGCGGACAGGTTCACGACCTGGTACTCGACCCGGAACGGGTTCTTGAAGCCGCGGAGCTTCGGGGTGCGCATGTGCAGCGGCATCTGCCCACCCTCGAAGCCGACGCGCACCTGGTAGCGGGCCTTGGTGCCCTTGGTGCCGCGACCGGCGGTCTTTCCCTTGGAGCCCTCACCGCGACCCACGCGGGTCTTGGCCTTCTTGGCTCCGGCAGCGGGGCGGAGGTGGTGGACCTTGAGCACGTGCTCCTTGGTCGCCGGCGCCGCCGCGCCCTTCGTGGTGGTCGCCTGCGCGGGAGTCGTGGACTCCGCGGCGGCGGCCTTCTTCGTCTCAGCCATTAGTCAATCTCCTCGACCTTCACCAGGTGGGCGACGGTCTTCACGTATCCGCGGTTCTGGGCGTTGTCCTCGCGGACGACGCTCTGACCGATCTTCCTGAGGCCGAGCGAGCGCAGCGTCTCGCGCTGGTACTGCTTCTCGCTGACCTTCGACTTGATCTGGGTCACCTTGAGCTGGGCCATCAGGCACCTGCCTTCGCGTTGGACGCGGCGGCGAGGGCGTCGGCCTCGGCACGGACGAGACGTGCCGGCGCGACCTGGTCGAAGTCGAGACCACGACGAGCGGCGACGGCGCGCGGCTCCTCGAGCTGCTTCAGAGCCTCGACGGTCGCGTGGACGATGTTGATGGTGTTCGACGAGCCGAGCGACTTGCTCAGGACGTCGTGGATGCCGGCGCACTCGAGGACGGCGCGGACGGGACCGCCGGCGATGACACCGGTACCCGCGGCGGCGGGGCGCAGGAGCACCACACCGGCGGCGGCCTCACCCTGGACGGGGTGCGGGATGGTCGAGGCGACGCGGGGGACGCGGAAGAAGTTCTTCTTCGCCTCCTCGACGCCCTTGGAGATGGCGGTCGGGACCTCGCGGGCCTTGCCGTAGCCGACGCCCACCAGTCCGTTGCCGTCTCCGACGACCACGAGCGCGGTGAAGCTGAAGCGACGGCCGCCCTTGACGACCTTCGACACGCGGTTGATGGTCACGACGCGCTCGAGGAACTGGCTCTTCTCGGCGTCACGGCCACCGCGGTCGCGGCCACCCTGGTTGCGGTCGCGGCCGCCGCGGCGGGGCTCACGAGCCTCCTGCTGCGGCTGCGTGGACGCAGCGGTCTCGACGGGGGCCTCCGACACAGCGGCGACCTCGGGTTCCTTGTTCTCTGCGGCGCTCACAGGTTGAGCCCTGCCTCTCGTGCTCCATCGGCGATCGCGGCGACGCGACCGGCGTACTTGTTGCCTCCGCGGTCGAAGACGACCGCCTCGACACCGGCGTTCTTGGCGCGCTCGGCGACGAGCTCGCCGACCTTGCGGGCCTTGGCGGTCTTGTCGCCGTCGAACACGCGCAGGTCGGCCTCGAGGGTCGACGCCGACGCGAGGGTGCGGCCCTGAGCGTCGTCGACGACCTGCACGAAGACGTGGCGGGCCGAGCGGTTGACGACGAGGCGGGGGCGCTCGGCGGATCCGACGACCTTCTTGCGCAGACGGTCGTGACGACGACCGCGCGCAGCGGACTTGCTCTTTCCTCTGGTTCCGAGTCCCATGATCACTTACCGCTCTTTCCGGCCTTGCGGCGAACGACCTCGCCGGCGTAGCGCACGCCCTTGCCCTTGTAGGGCTCGGGCTTGCGGATCTTACGAATGTTGGCGGCCACCTCACCGACGGCCTGCTTCGAGATGCCGTGCACGGTGAGCTTGTTGTTGCCCTCGACCGTGAACGAGATGCCCGCGGGCGGGGTGACGACGACCGGGTGCGAGAAGCCGAGCGCGAACTCGATGTCCGAACCCTTCGCCAGCACGCGGTAACCGGTTCCGACGACCTCGAGGCCCTTGGAGTAGCCCTGCGTGACACCGATGATGTCGTTCGCGATGAGCGTGCGGGTGAGGCCGTGGAGCGAGCGCGACTCGCGCTCGTCATCGGGACGCGAGACCAGCACCTGGCCGTTCTCGACGGACACCTGGATGGGGCTGGCGACCGAGACGGTCAGCTCGCCCTTGGGGCCCTTGACGGTCACAGCGGATCCGGCGACGGAGACGTCGACGCCCGCCGGGATCTCGATGGGGAGTCTTCCAATACGCGACATGAGGGGTTACCACACGTAGGCGAGGACTTCCCCACCCACGCCCTTCTTCTCGGCCTGGCGGTCGGTCAGGAGACCGCTCGAGGTGGACAGGATGGCGACGCCGAGGCCGCCGAGCACGGTGGGGATCTCGGCCGACTTCGCGTACACGCGGAGTCCGGGCTTCGAGACCCGCTTGATGCCGGCGATCGAGCGCTCGCGGTTCGGGCCGTACTTGAGGGAGATGGAGAGCGTCGTGCCGACGCGCGCCTCCTCGACCTTCCAGTCGGCGATGTAGCCCTCGGTCTTGAGGATCTCGGCGATGTTCGCCTTGAGCTTCGAGCCCGGGAGGGTGATGGAGTCGTGATGCGCGGAGTTCGCGTTACGGATTCTGGTCAGCAGATCTGCGACCGGATCAGTCATGGTCATGGCTGATGGTGCCTTTCTCGCCTGGTTTCGGCACCCTTTACAAGAGTGACGACCTGTGGTGTGGGACGGCGCCGACGACGTCGACGCCCATGCGGCCGCGCGAACGCACGCCAAGGAGCCATGCTACATGGCCGAGGTCCTGCGGTCGAGGGCCGATCGTGCACGGGATCCGGGATCCCGCGAGGCGCCCGCCGCCGGCTCCGGACGGACCGGTCCGGCGGCGGACGCACGACGAGGCCGGAGGGCGGTTCTCACCGTCCCCCGGCCTCGAGGCTTGCTGCTTACGCGTTGTCCGACGACTTGAACGGGAAGCCGAGCTGCTTGAGCAGCGCGCGACCCTCGTCGTCGGTCTTGGCGGTGGTCACGACGGTCACGTCGAAGCCGCGGACGCGGTCGATGCGGTCCTGGTCGATCTCGTGGAAGATCGACTGCTCCGTGATGCCGAAGGTGTAGTTGCCGTTGCCGTCGAACTGGCGGTCCGACAGCCCCCGGAAGTCGCGGATGCGGGGCAGCGCCACCGAGAGCAGGCGGTCCAGGAACTCCCAGGCGCGGTCGCCCCGGAGGGTGACGTGAGCGCCGATGGCCTGACCCTCGCGCAGCTTGAACTGCGCGATGGACTTGCGGGCCTTGGTGACCTGCGGCTTCTGACCGGTGATGGCGGTGAGGTCCTTGACCGCGCCGTCGATGATCTTGCCGTCGCGGGCGGCCTCACCGACACCGGTGTTGACGACGACCTTGATCAGGCCGGGGACCTGGTGGACGTTGCCGAAGCCGAACTGCTCCTTGAGAGCGGGGATGATGTCGGCCTGGTACTTGGCCTTGAGCCGCGGCTGAACCTTCGCAGCCACTGCGGTGGTGTCAGTCATTACAGTTCCTCACCCGACGCCTTCGCGTAGCGCACGCGAACGGTCTTGGTCACGCCGTCCTTGGTGACGGCCACGTTGCGGTGGCCGACCCGGGTCGGCTTCTTGGTCTTCGGGTCGACGAGCGCGACGTTGGAGATGTGGATCGAGGCCTCGACGGTCTCGATGCCGCCCTCCTTCGAGCCGCGCTGCGTCTGGCCGACGCGGACGTGCTTCTTGACGAAGTTCACGCCCTCGACGACGACGCGGTTGCGCTCGACCAGCACCTCGAGGACCTTGCCCTGCTTGCCGCGGTCTCCACCGCGGGCCTGGGTAGCGCCCGAGATGACCTGGACGAGGTCACCCTTCTTGATCTTGGCCATGACTAGATAACCTCCGGTGCCAGCGAGACGATCTTCATGAACTTCTTGTCGCGGAGCTCGCGACCGACCGGTCCGAAGATGCGGGTGCCACGGGGGTCCCCGTCGTTCTTGAGGATGACGGCGGCGTTCTCGTCGAACTTGATGTACGAGCCGTCGGCGCGACGGGTCTGCTTGATGGTGCGGACGATGACGGCCTTGACCACGTCGCCCTTCTTCACGTTGCCACCGGGGATCGCGTCCTTGACGGTGGCGACGATGATGTCACCGAGGCCCGCGTAGCGGCGGCCGGAGCCTCCGAGGACGCGGATGGTGAGGAGCATCTTGGCGCCGGTGTTGTCGGCGACCTTGACTCGGGATTCTTGCTGAAGCATGTGTCTCTCCTGCTAACTCAAGTAGGCCGCGGCCTACTTGGCCTTCTCGAGGATCTCGACCAGGCGCCAGCGCTTGGTGGCGCTGAGGGGACGGGTCTCGCTGATGACGACGGAGTCGCCGATGCCGGCGGAGTTCAGCTCGTCGTGGACCTTGACCTTGGACGTACGGCGGATGACCTTGCCGTACAGCGGGTGCTTCACCCGGTCCTCGACCTCGACGACGATGGTCTTGTCCATCTTGTCGCTGGTGACGTAGCCGCGACGGGTCTTGCGGTATCCGCGAGCGCCCGCCTCCTTCACGTCGTGGGCGGCCGACTCGTGGCCGGCGCTGTCATTGACGGTTGCCATTACTTGGCCTCCTCGTTCGACTCGGTCGCCTCGACCTCGGCCTTGGCGGCCTTCTTGGTCTTGGGCTTCTTCTCCGCCTTGGCCGGGGCCTCGACGGGTGCGGGGGTGGCGCGGATGCCCAGCTCGCGCTCACGGATGACCGTGTAGATGCGGGCGATGTCGCGCTTGACGGCACGCAGGCGGCCGTTGGTGTCCAGCTGACCGGTGGCCGACTGGAAGCGGAGGTTGAACAGCTCCTCCTTGGCCTTCTTCAGCTCGGTGACGAGACGCTCGTCCTCGTAGGTGTCGAGCTCGGCGGGGGCGAGCTCCTTGGATCCGATCGCCATTACGCGTCTCCCTCCTCGCGCTTGATGATGCGTGCCTTGAGGGGCAGCTTGTGGATGGCACGGGTCATGGCCTCACGAGCGAGCTGCTCGTCGACGCCGGCGACCTCGAAGAGGACGCGACCCGGCTTGACGTTCGCGACCCACCACTCCGGCGAGCCCTTACCGGAACCCATGCGGGTCTCGGCGGGCTTCTTGGTGAGCGGACGGTCGGGGTAGATGTTGATCCACACCTTTCCGCCGCGCTTGATGTGACGCGTCATCGCGATACGAGCGGACTCGATCTGACGGTTGGTCACGTAGGCGGGGGTGAGGGCCTGGATGCCGAACTCACCGAACGACACCTTGGTGCCACCGGTGGCCTGGCCGGACCGGCCCGGGTGGTGCTGCTTGCGGTGCTTGACTCGACGCGGAATCAACATGGTTATGCCTCAACTCCTGCTGCGACGGGCGCCTCGCTCTGCTGGCGGGGTGCACGGCGCGGACGGTCGCTGCGCTCGGGGCGCGACGACTTGCTGTTCGCCTGCTCGCGGGCGAGCTCCTTGTTGGTGATGTCGCCCTTGTAGATCCAGACCTTCACGCCGATGCGGCCGAAGGTGGTCTTCGCCTCGTAGAAGCCGTAGTCGATGTTCGCGCGGAGGGTGTGCAGCGGCACGCGTCCCTCGCGGTAGAACTCCGAGCGGCTCATCTCGGCGCCGCCGAGGCGGCCGGAGACCTGGATGCGGACGCCCTTGGCGCCGGCGCGCTGAGCACCCTGCAGGCCCTTGCGCATCGCGCGGCGGAAGGCCACGCGGGCGGAGAGCTGCTCGGCGATGCCCTGGGCGACCAGCTGAGCCTCGGCCTCGGGGTTCTTGACCTCGAGGATGTTCAGCTGGATCTGCTTGCCCGTGAGCTTCTCGAGGTCGGCACGGATGCGCTCGGCCTCGGCGCCGCGGCGGCCGATCACGATGCCCGGGCGGGCGGTGTGGATGTCGACGCGGACCCGGTCACGGGTGCGCTCGATCTCGATGCGGGCGACGCCCGCACGGTCGAGCTGCGTGGCGAGGAGTCGGCGGATCTTGACGTCCTCGGCGAGGTAGTCGCTGTACCGCTGGCCCTTCTTGGTGCTGTCGGAGAACCAGCGCGACACGTGGTCGGTGGTGATTCCCAGACGGAAACCGTAGGGGTTTACTTTCTGACCCATTACTTGGTCCCCTCCTCAGGAGTGGCCAGCACGACGGTGATGTGGCTGGTGCGCTTGTTGATGCGGAAGGCACGACCCTGAGCACGGGGCTGGAATCGCTTGAGGGTGGTTCCCTCATCGACGAAGGCGCGGGACACGATCAGGTCCTGGTCGTCGAGGTACTCGTTCGAGGCATCGGCCTTGACGCGAGCGTTGGCCATCGCCGAGGCGACGAGCTTGTAGACGGGCTCGGACGCACCCTGCGGCGCGAACTTCAGGATGGCCAGTGCCTCCTGAGCCTGCTTCCCGCGGATCAGGTTCACGACACGGCGAGCCTTCTGGGGGGTGACGCGGATGTGTCGCACGCGTGCGATCGACTCCACCATTTCTCTCCTCCTTCTCGTCGCCGCGTCAGCGGCGACGGCCCTTCTTGTCGTCCTTCTCGTGACCGCGGAAGGTCCGAGTGGGGGCGAACTCGCCGAGCTTGTGGCCGACCATGGTCTCGGTCACGAACACAGGGATGTGCTTGCGACCGTCGTGGACCGCGATGGTGTGGCCCAGCATCGCCGGGATGATCATCGAACGGCGCGACCAGGTCTTGATGACGTTCTTGTTGCCGGCTTCGTTGGCCGTGAACACCTTGCGGAGCAGGTGGTCGTCAACGAAGGGGCCCTTCTTGAGACTGCGAGGCATCTTCTACAACTCCTACTTGCGCTTCTTACCGGCGGTGCGGCGGCGAACGATGAGCTTGTCGCTCTCCTTGTTGGGGCGACGGGTGCGTCCCTCGGACTGACCCCACGGGCTGACCGGGTGGCGTCCACCGGAGGTCTTGCCCTCTCCACCACCGTGCGGGTGGTCGACCGGGTTCATCGCGACACCGCGGACGGTCGGGCGGACGCCCTTCCAGCGCATGCGGCCGGCCTTGCCCCAGTTGATGTTCGACTGCTCGGCGTTGCCGACCTCGCCGATCGTGGCGCGGCAGCGCGCATCGACGTTGCGGATCTCGCCCGACGGCAGGCGGAGCTGCGCGTAGGGGCCGTCCTTGGCGACGAGGCGGACCGAGGTGCCGGCCGAGCGGGCGAGCTTGGCGCCGCCTCCCGGCTTGATCTCGATGGCGTGGATGACCGTACCGGTCGGGATGTTGCGCAGCGGCAGGTTGTTGCCGGGCTTGATGTCGGCGCCGGCGCCCGACTCCACGACGTCGCCCTGCGAGAGCTTGTTCGGGGCCAGGATGTAGCGCTTGGTGCCGTCCACGAAGTGGAGCAGCGCGATGCGCGCCGTGCGGTTGGGGTCGTACTCGATGTGAGCGACCTTGGCGTTGACGCCGTCCTTGTCGTTGCGACGGAAGTCGATCAGACGGTACTGGCGCTTGTGGCCACCACCGATGTGACGCGTCGTGATGCGGCCGGAGTTGTTGCGGCCACCGGTCTTGGACAGCGGGCGCAGGAGCGACTTCTCGGGCGTCGAGCGGGTGATCTCGGCGAAGTCGGCAACGCTGGAGCCGCGGCGACCGGGGGTCGTGGGCTTGTACTTACGAATAGCCATTGTCTGTTTCCTCTACGCTTCTTCGGCTCAGCCGACGCTCGTGAAGATGTCGATGGAGCCGGACTTCAGCGTGACGATCGCGCGCTTGGTGTCCTTGCGCTTGCCGGTGCCGAACTTCGTGCGGCGGGTCTTGCCCTGGCGGTTCAGCGTGTTGATCGACGCGACCTCGACGCCGAAGATCTTCTCGATGGCGAGCTTGATCTCGGTCTTGTTCGAACGCGGGTCGACCACGAAGGTGTACTTGCCCTCGTCGATCAGGCCGTAGGACTTCTCCGAGACCACCGGGGAGATGATGACGTCGCGGGGGTCCTTGTTGAACGCGGCGGACTGGCTCATGCGTTCACCTCTTCCTTGTTGGACTCGACGCCCGACTTGGCCGCGATGAACGCGTCGAGCGCGCCCTTCGAGAACACGATGTCGTCGGAGACGAGCACGTCGTACGCGTTGAGCTGGTCGGCCGGCAGGATGTGCACGAACGGCACGTTGCGGAGCGAGAGCTCGGCGATGTAGTCGTCGCGCTCGAGCACCACGAGGACGTTGCGCGACACCGAGAGGGCGTCGAGCAGGACGAGGACGTCCTTGGTCCGGGGGGTGTCGCCGAGGGCGAGGGACTCGACCACGTGGATGCGGGCACCGCGGGCGCGGTCCGAGAGAGCGCCGAGCAGAGCCGCGGCGATCATCTTCTTGGGGGTGCGCTGCGCGTAGCTGCGGGGGGTCGGTCCGTGGACCACGCCACCACCGGTCATGTGCGGGGCGCGGATCGAGCCCTGACGAGCGCGACCGGTTCCCTTCTGCTTGAACGGCTTGCGACCGGCTCCGGAGACCTCACCGCGGTTCTTCGTCTTGTGGGTTCCCTGGCGCGCCGCGGCGAGCTGGGCCACGACGACCTGGTGGATGAGGGGGATGTTGGTCTGGACGTCGAAGAGTGCGGCGGGGAGCTCGACCGAGCCCGCCTTCTGGCCCTTGACGTCGATGATGTCGACAGAGGTAGCCATGGAACTACGCTCCCTTCACGGCGTTGCGAACGAACACGAGGCGACCGCGGGCACCGGGGACGGCGCCCTTGACGAGCAGCAGGCCCTTCTCGGCGTCGACGGAGTGCACCTTGAGGTTGAGCACGGTGACGCGCTCGCCACCCATGCGACCGGCCATGCGCATGCCCTTGAAGACACGGCTGGGGGTCGAGGAGGCGCCGATGGAGCCGGGCTTGCGGTGGTTGCGGTGCGAACCGTGCGAAGCCGAGACGCCCTTGAAGTTGTGACGCTTCATGACGCCGGCGAAGCCCTTGCCCTTGCTGGTGCCGACGACGTCGACCTTGGTGCCGGCCTCGAAGACGGCGTCCACGGTCAGCTCCTGGCCGGCCGAGTAGTCGGCGGCGTCGGAGGTGCGGACCTCGGTGAGGTGGCGGCGGGGGGTGACGCCCGCGGCGTCGAAGTGACCGGCGGCGGGCTTGTTCACCTTGCGCGGGTCGATCGCACCGGCGGCGAGCTGGACGGCGGTGTAGCCGTCCTTCTCCTCCGTGCGGACCTGGGTCACGACGTTGGGGCTGATCTCGATGACGGTGACCGGCACGAGCTTGTTGTTCTCGTCCCAGACCTGGGTCATTCCGAGCTTGGTGCCGAGGAGGCCCTTGCTGGTCTTCAGCGTGGGGGAAACAGTGACAGACATGGTGGCACTCCTCCTTAGAGCTTGATCTCGATGTTGACGTCGGCCGGCAGGTCGAGGCGCATGAGCGAGTCGACGGCCTTGGGCGTCGGGTCGATGATGTCGATGAGGCGCTTGTGGGTGCGCATCTCGAAGTGCTCGCGGCTGTCCTTGTACTTGTGGGGAGAACGGATCACGCAGACCACGTTCTTCTCGGTCGGCAGCGGCACGGGGCCGACCACCGTTGCACCGGCACGGGTGACCGTGTCGACGATCTTGCGCGCCGACGTGTCGATGACCTCGTGGTCGTACGACTTCAGTCGGATGCGGATCTTCTGTCCCGCCATGTGTGATCTCTCACTCTCTTGTTATTGCGTCGTACGCGACTCCCCCGGCCGGAGCCGGACTCGTCTCGCATTGGACGCGCTCGCGAAGGAACTCCGGTGACCCGGAAAAGTGCAACCAGTGTTCTTCTGTCAAAAGCACCGCACCCTCGGGGCGCTCCGATCGGCGTGCAGAACGCACGACGCACGGAGAGACCGTTGAGATGTCGGTTGTTGTCGTTCTGCTACCCGCCGCCTCGACGTCGCACCCGCGTGGCCGCCCTCTCGGGTCGAGCCTCCGCGATGCCGTCTCGGCACTGCCTGGCAGTGTCCCCCTGCGAGCAGCACGCCGCCCGAGAGGAAATTTTGAACTAGAAGAGTCTCCCACAGATGCCCCACCCCTGCAACCCGGGCGTGTCGCGCCGGAGGGCTCCTTCGCGAGCACGTCGTGACGGACCGTGGGAGCCGGTCGCTCCGATCAGCAGCGCGGGCCGGAGGGCCTCCCCCGCTACTCGAAGAGCAGCGCCCGGACGGCGGTCTCGGCCGACGCGGGGCGCGACGCGTCGATGGTCTCGCCGGCGCGGAAGTGGTCCAGCAGCCGCGGGTCGACGTAGCTGGCGCGGGCGACCGTCGGCGTGTTCCCGAGCACGTCCGAGGCGTCGCGCATCGCCTGGGCGATCGCGGAGTTTCGAGCGCGCTGCGTGGCCCGCGGGCCCGACTTCGCCAGGCTCAGCGCGGCCGCGACCGTGCCGTGCAGAGTGCGGAAGTCCTTCGCCGTGAAGTCGTCGCCGGCGCGCTCGCGCACGTAGTCGTTGATCTCGGGCGCCGAGACCGGCCGCCACTCCCGCCCGTCCTTCCAGGCGAGCAGGCGGGCGTTCGGCCCACGACGCTTGAGAGCACGGACGACGCGCGAGAGGTCGTGGTCGAGGATCTCGCTCGTCCACGCCTGATGGCTCTTCCCGGGGAAGGCGAGGGCGACCCGGTCCCCGTGGGTCGTGGCGTGCGCGCACAGGAGCGTCGAGAGGCCGATGCTGCCGTGCTCCTTCGCGTACCTCTCGCTGCCGACGCGGAGCGATCCGGTGTCGAGCATCCGGAAGGCGGTGGCCAGCGCGCGCTCGCGGCTGGGTCCGTCCGAGCGGAGGGCGATGGTCACGGCCCGGCGCGCCCCCGGCAGGGCCTCCGCGAGCCGCAGCGCCCGGTCGAACTTGATCCGGTCCTTCTGCTCGCGCCAGGTCGGATGGTAGATGTACTGGCGGCGGCCGGCGGAGTCGACACCGGTGGCCTGGATGTGCCCGTTGGGGTACGGGGCGATCCAGACGTCCGTCCAGGCCGGCGGGATGCCGAGACGGTCGAAGCGCGCGCGCAGCTCCTTGTCGGCGACGGTCGCGCCCTTCGGGTCGCGGTAGCTGAAGCCGGAGCCCGCGCGCACCCGGGTGTAGCCGCGCCCGCTCGAATCGGTCCTACGGAGTCGTCGCGCGCGAGTGTCAGCCATCGATCCGACGATAGGACGGCGGATCCGAGGCCCGCACCCGCTTGACGGCGGGGACGAGCAGTCGGTCGGCAGCCGCTACTCGTTGCCGATCCGCTTGTCGGCCTGGCGCTTCAGGTCCTCGATGCGGTCGTCGTACTTGCCGTTGGTGAGGCGGCTGGCGATCTCGCCCGCCTTCTCGAGGGTCTGGTCGGAGACCTGCTCGGCCTTCTCGCTCCGCAGCGCGTCCTGGGCCTTCCGGCTGTTGAGCAGTTCGCCGGCCTGGCGTCCGAGCTTCCCGAGATCCACGATGATGCCTCCTTGTAAACGCGCACAGGGCGGCGCGTGCCTCAGTGTGGCGCTCCCGGCTGGGGGAACGGTGCGGGCGCGCCGGTCAACCGGCCAGTGCGATCACCTGCTCCGCTGCGTCTGCCAGGGCGCGGCCGTAGGAGGGACCGTGACCGGCGGCGTGGACGGCGAGCGGGTGCAGCTGGTGGAGTGGCACCCGCTCCTCGTAGCCGGCCCCCAGCGGATGCTGGTCGCGGTAGCCCTGGAGGACGGCGTCGAGGTGCGGAGCGCCGAAGAGGGCCAGCATCGCCAGATCGGTCTCGCGGTGTCCCCCGTGAGCGGCGGGGTCGATCAGGACGGCGCCGTCCGCCGTCCAGAGCACGTTGCCGGTCCAGAGGTCCCCGTGGATCCGGGCGGGCCCCGCACCGTCGTCGAAGGCTCCGGCCGCCACCCGGCCCAGAGCCTGCTCGACGAGCCGCGACTCGGCTGCCGTGAGGTTGCCCGCCTCCACGGCGGGGCCGAGGAACGGCCGCACCCGCTGCTCCGCGTAGAAGCGCCCCCACGAGTCGTCCGGGCGGCACGGCATCTCGCGGCGGCCGATGTAGGCGGGGCCGGTCCATCCCGGGGGCGGCGCTCCGAACGCCGCGGCTCCGGCGTCGTGCGTCCGGGCGAGCGCGGCGCCGAAGGCCCGAGCCGACTCGGCGGAGGGTCGCGCGGAGCGGATCTCCTCCAGCTCGATGCGCCCGGGCGACACCCTCTCCACCCCGACACAGCGCGCACCGCCGTCCGCCTCGCGCAGCCAGTCCAGGCCGGCCGCCTCCCACTCGAAGAACTGCGGGAGGGCACGGGGGTCGCTCTTCACGAAGGGCATGCCGCCACGCTAGCCGGGCGTCCCCGGGAACGACGAGAGGGGCCGCCCGCCGAAGCGGACGACCCCTCTCGAGAGATCGGTAGGACGGACCTACTTGATGATCTTGGTGACCGTACCGGCACCCACGGTGCGTCCACCCTCACGGATGGCGAAGCCGAGGCCCTCCTCCATGGCGATCGGCTGGATCAGCGCGACCGTCATGTCGGTGGTGTCGCCGGGCATGACCATCTCGGTGCCCTCGGGCAGCGTGATGACGCCGGTGACGTCGGTGGTGCGGAAGTAGAACTGCGGACGGTAGTTCGCGTAGAACGGGTTGTGACGCCCACCCTCATCCTTGGACAGGATGTACGCGGTGCCCTCGAAGTCCGTGTGCGGCGTGACCGAACCCGGCTTGACGACGACCTGGCCGCGCTCGACGTCCTCGCGCTTGGTGCCGCGGAGGAGCAGACCGCAGTTCTCGCCGGCCCAGGCCTCGTCGAGCTGCTTGTGGAACATCTCGATTCCGGTGACCGTGGTCTTCTGCGTCGGGCGGATGCCGACGATCTCGACCTCGGAGTTCAGAGCGAGGGTTCCACGCTCCGCACGGCCGGTGACGACGGTTCCACGACCGGTGATCGTGAAGACGTCCTCGATCGGCATGAGGAACGGCTTGTCCTTGTCGCGCACCGGGTCCGGGATGGACTCGTCGACCGCGTCCATCAGGTCGAGGATCGACTGGGTCCAGGTGTCGTCGCCCTCGAGGGCCTTGAGGCCGGAGACGCGCACGACGGGGGCGTCGTCGCCGGGGAAGCCCTGCGACGAGAGGAGCTCGCGGACCTCGAGCTCGACGAGCTCCAGGATCTCCTCGTCGTCCACCATGTCGGCCTTGTTCAGCGCGACGAGGAGGTAGGGGACGCCGACCTGCTTGGCGAGGAGGACGTGCTCACGGGTCTGAGCCATCGGGCCGTCGGTGGCGGCGACCACGAGGATCGCGCCGTCCATCTGGGCCGCGCCGGTGATCATGTTCTTGATGTAGTCGGCGTGACCCGGGGCGTCGACGTGCGCGTAGTGGCGCTTCGGCGTCTCGTACTCGACGTGCGAGATGTTGATCGTGATGCCGCGCTGGCGCTCCTCGGGAGCGGAGTCGATCGACGCGAAGTCACGCTGGACGTTGGTCGCGGACGGGAACTTGTCCGCCAGAACCTTCGAGATCGCCGCGGTGAGCGTGGTCTTTCCGTGGTCGACGTGACCGATGGTTCCGATGTTGACGTGCGGCTTGGTCCGCTCGAACTTGGCCTTAGCCACTGTGGGTCCTCCTCAGGACTTAGGTGCAAGCATCCGCATCCGGGCGGCCGCACGGGGCGGCACGAGGACAGGAGGACTTGCGGGGGTTTTGTGTACGTATGTTACCGGCAGTGGTCGTGCGGCCGTCCCGCTGCGACAGGGGGCGCGCTGCACTCGGCAGCAAACCCGCACGACACTACCAGGCCGCCGCCGTTCCGGGGAACGGCGACGGCCCAGGGGCGGAGCTACTCGCCCTTGTTCTTCTGGACGATCTCCTCGGCCACGGCCTTGGGGACCTCGGCGTAGGTCTCGAACGTCATCGAGTAGACGGCGCGGCCCGAGGTCTTCGAGCGCAGGTCTCCGATGTAGCCGAACATCTCGGACAGCGGGACGTTGGCCCGGATGACCTTGATGCCGGTGGCGTCCTCCATCGACTGGATCATCCCGCGACGCGAGTTGATGTCGCCGATGACGTCGCCCATGTACTCCTCGGGAGTACGGACCTCGACGGCCATGAGCGGCTCGAGGAGGACCGGCTGCGCCTTGCGCGAGGCCTCCTTGAACGCGATCGAGCCGGCGATCTTGAACGCCATCTCGGAGGAGTCGACGTCGTGCGCCGCTCCGTCGACCAGGGTCGCCTTCACGCCGACCATGGGGTAGCCGGCGAGCACGCCGACCTGCATGGCGTCGCGGATGCCCGCGTCGACGGAGGGGATGTACTCGCGCGGGACGCGGCCACCGGTGACGCCGTTGACGAACTCGTAGGTCTTGTCGGCCTCGACCTCCATCGGCTCGATGGTGATCTGGACCTTCGCGAACTGGCCGGAGCCACCCGTCTGCTTCTTGTGGGTGTAGTCGTACTTCTCAACCGTGCGGCGGATCGTCTCGCGGTACGCGACCTGGGGCTTGCCCACGTTGGCCTCGACGTTGAACTCGCGCTTCATGCGGTCGACCAGGATGTCGAGGTGCAGCTCGCCCATTCCCTTGATGACCGTCTGACCGGTCTCCTGGTTCTGCTCCGTGCGGAAGGTGGGGTCCTCCTCCGCGAGCTTCTGGATCGCGGTACCGAGCTTCTCCTGGTCCGCCTTCGTCTTGGGCTCGATGGCGACCTCGATGACGGGCTCCGGGAAGGTCATCGACTCGAGCACGACCTGCGCGGCCGGGTCGCTCAGGGTGTCACCGGTGGTGGTGTCCTTGAGGCCGATGACGGCGTAGATGTGGCCGGCGGTGACCGAGTCGACCGGGTTCTCCTTGTTGGAGTGCATCTGGAAGATCTTGCCGATGCGCTCCTTCTTGCCCTTGGTCGAGTTGATGACCTGGGCACCGGAGTCGAGCTTGCCCGAGTAGACGCGGACGTAGGTCAGGCGACCGAAGAACGGGTGCACGGCGACCTTGAACGCGAGCGCCGAGAAGGGCTCGGTCGAGTCCGCGTGGCGCATGATGACCTTCTCCTCGTCGCGGACGTCGTGCGCCTCGATGGCGGGGACGTCGAGCGGGGAGGGGAGGTAGTCCACGACAGCGTCGAGCATCGGCTGGACGCCGCGGTTCTTGAACGCCGAGCCGCAGAGCACCGGGTAGATCTCGGAGTTGACGGTCATCTTGCGGATGGCGCCCTTGATCTCCGCGACGGTGAGCTCCTCGCCGCCGAAGTACTTCTCGAGCAACTCGTCGGAGGTCTCCGCGACGGTCTCGAGGAGCTTCTCGCGGTACTCCGCCGCCTTGTCGGCGAGGTCGGCCGGGATCTCCTCGATCTCGTACTTCGCGCCGAGCGCGACGTCGCCCTTCGAGTCGCCGCGCCACGTGAGCGCGCGCATCTCGACCAGGTCGACGACGCCCTCGAAGGAGGACTCCGCGCCGATGGGCAGCTGGATGACCAGCGGCTTCGCGCCGAGGCGCTTGATGATCGTGTCGACCGTGTAGTAGAAGTCGGCGCCGAGCTTGTCCATCTTGTTGACGAAGCAGATGCGCGGGACGTCGTACTTGTCGGCCTGACGCCAGACGGTCTCGGACTGGGGCTCGACGCCCTCCTTGCCGTCGAAGACGGCGACGGCGCCGTCGAGGACGCGGAGCGAGCGCTCGACCTCGACCGTGAAGTCGACGTGACCGGGGGTGTCGATGATGTTGATCTGGTTCTTGTTCCAGAAGCAGGTCGTCGCGGCGGATGTGATCGTGATGCCGCGCTCCTGCTCCTGCGCCATCCAGTCCATCGTCGCGGCGCCGTCGTGGACCTCGCCGATCTTGTGCGTGATACCCGTGTAGAACAGGATGCGCTCGGTGGTGGTGGTCTTGCCGGCATCGATGTGGGCCATGATGCCGATGTTGCGGACCTTGTTCAGGTCGGTGAGCACATCTTGTGCCACGGAGTTCCTCCGATAGGTGATGGAGCCAGCGCACCGGGTTCATGGCCGAATGGCTGGGATTCTGGTGGTGGCGGTCGCCCGGTCGCGGGGATCGGGCGATCCGCCGCCGGGACCGGGCCCGCAGCGGTGACGCCGCGGGCCCGGTGGTCGCGGTCGCCCGGAGGCGGCCGCGGGGTGCGCTACCAGCGGTAGTGCGCGAAGGCCTTGTTCGACTCGGCCATCTTGTGGGTGTCCTCGCGACGCTTGACAGCGGCGCCCAGACCGTTCGACGCGTCGAGGATCTCGTTCATGAGACGCTCGGTCATCGTCTTCTCGCGACGGGCCTTCGCGTAGCTGGTGAGCCAGCGGAGCGCGAGGGTGTTGGCGCGGTGGGGCTTGACCTCGACCGGGACCTGGTAGGTCGAGCCACCGACGCGGCGGCTGCGGACCTCGAGGGTCGGGCGGACGTTGTCGAGCGCCTTCTTGAGGGTGACGACCGCGTCCTGGCCGTTCTTGCCGGCGACGCCCTCGAGGGCACCGTAGACGATGCGCTCGGCGAGGCCCTTCTTGCCGTCCAGGAGGATCTTGTTGACGAGCTGGCTGACGATGGGGGCGCCGTAGACGGGGTCTGCGACGACGGGGCGCTTGGGAGCGGGGCCCTTACGAGGCATTACTTCTTCTCCATCTTCGCGCCGTACCGGCTGCGAGCCTGCTTGCGGTTCTTGACGGCCTGGGTGTCCAGGGCGCCGCGAACGATCTTGTAGCGGACACCGGGGAGGTCCTTGACGCGACCGCCGCGCACGAGCACCATCGAGTGCTCCTGCAGGTTGTGGCCCTCGCCGGGGATGTAGGCGGTGACCTCGGTGCCGTTGGAGAGCTTCACGCGGGCCACCTTGCGGAGGGCCGAGTTCGGCTTCTTGGGCGTGGTCGTGTAGACGCGCGTGCAGACGCCGCGCTGCTGGGGGTTGGCCTTCAGGGCGGGCGCCTTGGTCTTGGTGACCTTCGGCGTGCGTCCCTTGCGGACCAACTGCTGAATCGTTGGCACTGGTTTTGCTCCTTGAATGCTGCACGGTGACAGCGGATCGATGGTCGACATTCGGCCCTCCCGTCTCCGGGAACGGCCGAGTTCATCTGGACCCGACGCACCCCGCGGCCCCGCGAGCGGGACCGGGAGGGTGAGGGGTATGCCGTGGGGGCCGCCCGATCGGACGAACCCGCGGATCCTCGCGGACCCGGTAGAGCGAAGTGCGGCGACCGCATCGACCCGGAGGCACGACACGAGCGCACGGCAAAGCGCACACCCGAAGAATATTACGGGGAGTGACGGGGCCGGTCAACCGAGCGGCGTTCGCCCTGGGAGATGCCGCAGCGCCGCGCTGAGCCGCGCCGGGACTCCGTCGTCACTCCCGCTCGTCGCCCTCCCAGCCCCAGTGGGGGCTGCGGCCGCCGGCGTCGCGACGGGCCAGGAGCAGGAGGAACACGAGCTGGACGGCCGCCGCGAGCACGCCGGTCGCGATCGCGAAGACAGTGGGGGCGTGGTCGAGGATCCAGCCGAGGATCTCCCCCGGCTCCTGGCGGCCGAGCCCGTAGAGCGCTCCGCCGGTGAGGAGGAAGAGCAGGTAGACGACGACCCCGGTCAGCAGCGACGGGCCGAGGACGCGGTGGACGGCGGGACGGGCGGCGAGGGTCACCATCGCGACCAGCACGGCGACGACGCAGACCGCCACCGAGACCGGCCCCAGCAGCGGGCCGGCGTCGCGCTCGGGCACGACGTCCTGGTCCAGTAGGAGGCTGAGGACCCCGAACGCGCAGACGACCAGGGCGAGGTAGAGGAACGCGGCGAAGCCGGCCAGCGCGAGGCCGTAGCCCAGGCCGGCTCCGCGGCCCTGCCCCTGCCCCTCCGGAGTCACGACTGCGCGGCCGCTTCGCGCTCGGCGTTGCGGCGCTTGACGCCTCGGGCGCGGCCCGCGATCGCGGCGCCGCCCCAGACGCTCGCCTCCCGGCCGAGGACGCCGGCGGCGAGGACCGCCGCGAGGACGGCGGGATCGCGGACGTAGTCGAGCGCGAGGGAGCGGTCGATCGGCAGGGCGAGCGGTCCGACGGCGCTCCAGCCGCCGACCAGCGCGGCCGCGGCCGTGAGGAGGGCGACGAGGAAGCCGCCGAGGACGTAGGCCCACCAGCCCGCGCGGTTCACGACCAGCACGATCAGCGCCAGGCCGACCAGGAACGCGGCCACCGGGGCGAGGAAGAGCGCGGTCGGTGCCGCGTCCAGCGCGAGGGCGACCGGGTCGCCGCCGACGCGGTCGACGAGGAGGCGGATCGCCGTCAGGGCGACGAGGTACAGGACGGCGAAGACCGCGGTCGTCAGGAGGGCGAGCGCGAGGCCCGCGAGACGGTTGCCGGAGCGCCGGACCGGCTCGGGCTCGGCCTCGACCGGCCCGAGGGCGCTGGGGGCGGACGCCGCGACGACCGGGGCGACGGGCTCGACGGTCGGCTGCCGGCCCGTCACGGGTTCGGGCCAGACGTACTCCCGGGTCGGCTGGGGTCCGGTTCCGCCGGACGTCTCGGTCGCGGAGGGGATCCGCGTGGTCTCGGCGTCGCTGCTCCAGGTCACCCGGACAGCATAGGCACGCCTTCCGCCGCGCCCGGTGCGCCGCGCGGCTCCCCGTCGACGGGGGACAGCGCCGACCGTCTACTCGAGCGGGTGGAGGAGGCGGTGCAGGAACTGCCGCGTGCGCGGCTCGCGCGGCTCCCGGAGGATCTGCGCAGGGGCGCCCCGCTCGACGACCACGCCGTCGGCCATGAAGACGACCTCCGAGGCCACCTGCCGGGCGAACTCGAGCTCGTGCGTCACGACGAGCATGGTCCAGCCCTCCCCCGCCAGCTCCCGCATCAGCGAGAGCACGTCGCCGACCAGCTCCGGGTCCAGCGCCGAGGTGGGCTCGTCGAAGAGGAGCAGATCGGGCCGCAGCGCGAGCGCCCGGACGATGCCGACGCGCTGCTGCTGACCGCCGGAGAGCTCGAAGGGGTAGGCGCTCCCCCGGCCGCCGAGGCCGACGCGCTCGAGCAGGCGCTCCGCCTCCGGGACCACCTCGGACGCGGGACGGCGCTGCACTCGCAGCGGCCCCTCCGTCACGTTCTGGAGGACGGTCAGGTGCGGGAAGAGGTTGAAGTGCTGGAAGACCATCGCGGAGTGGTCGCGCAGCCCGGTCAGCGCCTTCCGTCCGACGCCGCGGTCGAAGTCGAGGACGCTGCCGTCGGCGAGCTCGACCACCCCGCCGTCCGGCACCTCGAGGCTGTTCAGCGAGCGCAGGACGGTGGTCTTGCCCGAGCCCGAGGGCCCGATCAGGGCGACGACCTCGCCGCGGCGGATCTCCAGGTCGATGCCGCGCAGCACCTCCACCCCGCCGAACGACTTGCGGAGGCCGCGGGCCGTGAGCACGGGCCGCGCGTCGGTCGGAGTGTCAGCGGGCGACATAGCGGTCCAATCGCTTCTCGAGCAGGCCCTGGCCGCTGGAGAGCACCAGGCAGATGAGCCAGTAGATCAGAGCGGCCTCGAGGTAGAGGAGCATGAACTCGCTCGACGCGGTGGCGATCTTCTGCGCCTGCCGGAAGAGCTCGGTCACCAGGATGAGGGAGGCCAGCGAGGTGTCCTTCACCAGCGAGATGAAGGTGTTCGACAGCGGCGGGACGGAGACGCGCGCGGCCTGCGGGAGGATGATGCGCCGCAGCGAGAGCGAGCGGCTCATGCCGATCGTGTGCGCCGCCTCCCACTGCCCCTTCGGGACGCTGAGGATCGCCGCGCGGATCACCTCCGCCGCGTAGCCGCCCACGTTGAGGGCGAACGCGATGGTGGCGCTGGGCCAGGGGTCGATCTTCAGTCCGAGGCTCGGCAGCCCGTAGAAGATCACGAACAGCTGCACCAGGAGCGGCGTGCCCCGGATGACGGAGATGTAGGCGCGCGCGATCCAGGAGAGGATCCGCACCCGCGAGAGCCGCATCAGGGCGACCGCCAGCGCGAGCACGAGCCCGATGGCGAAGCTCGCCAGCGCGAGCGGGATCGTCCCGACGATGCCCCCGGAGAGGATCGGCCAGAACGACCGGAGGACGAGGTCCATTGTGTTCTCCCGCCTTCGCGGGAGGATCCGCGGTCGGCTCGATCGGGTGGTGGCGTCGGGGGCGGATCGTCTCCGCCTCCTGGGGAATGCTGGCACGCTTCTCGCCGGGGCGGGCGCCCTTGCGGGCGGACCCGCTGCCTGAGCCGCTCCGCCGCTCCCCCGCGTCGGGGCCGCTCACGCACGAGACGGCCCCTCCCGGAAGGGGAGGAGCCGCCTCGGGGTGGGGCTACTGGGAGACGTCGGCTCCGAAGTAGCGCTCGGAGATGGAGGCGAGGGTGCCGTCCTCGCGCAGCTCGTCGAGGGCGGAGTCGACGGCCTCGACGAGGTCGTCCGAGCCCTTCGGGAAGGTGAAGGCGCTCTCGGAGGTGTCGTCGGTGGTGACGGCGACCTTGAGGCCCGCGGCCTGGTCGGGGTAGGTCGTGGACCAGTCGAGCCAGGTGAGGCGGTCGTTCACGGTCGCGTCGACGCGGCCCTGCTCGACGAGGGCGATGGCCTGCGCCCAGCCCTCGACGCCCTCGACCTCGGCGCCGTTCTCCTGCGCGACGGTGTACCAGTTGCTCGAGAGCGACTGCGCGGTGGTCTTGCCGGAGAGGCCGGCGAGGTCGGTGATCGAGGTGTCGCTCGAGGGGACGATCACGACGCCGGGGCTGACCGAGTACGGCTCCGAGAAGTCGTACTTCGCCTCGCGCTCGTCGTTGATCGAGACCTGGTTCGCGATCACGTCGAAGCGCGCTCCGTCCAGGCCCGCGAACATCGCGTCCCACTGCGTCTCCTGGAAGTCGGGCTCGACGCCCAGCTTCTCGGCCACGGCGGTGATCACATCGACGTCGTAGCCGGTGAGGGCTCCCGTCCCGCCGTCGGCGTGGAAGGAGAAGGGCGGGTAGGTGCCCTCGGTGCCGATGGTGAGCTTCCCCGAGTCCTCGACCTCGGCCAGAGTCAGGCCGGAGCTGGCGGAGGCGGTGCCCTCGCCGCTCGAGCCGGAGACCACGTCGTCGGTCGAGGCGGGCGCGCAGCCGGCGAGGACCAGGGCGGCGGCGGCGGCGGTCGTGCCGAGCAGGACGCGCAGGGAGGTGCGGGCGGAGAGGGTCACGGTGTTGTCCTTCGGTGCATCACGGAGTCGTGGCGGTCCCGCTGTGCCGGATGCGGCGCGGGGATCGACGAGGGGACGGGTCGTCCCGGGGCGGACCGCTGCTCGGCGGAACCGCCCGGAGTGACGATAACCAGTGGAGGGGGCGGCCCTATTCCCGGATGTCGCCGTGTGACGCCGGGAGTCCGGCCAGGAAGTGCTCGGCACCGGCGACCTCGTCGCTCGTGAGGCCCGCCGCCGACTCCGGACGCACCAGGTGGAAGGGGGTGCTCTGCTCGCGGGCCCAGTCGTAGGCGTCCTCGTGGAGGTTGTCGTCGATCCACACCACGGCGTCGATCGCGCCGCGCTCGGCGGCCGCCTCCAGCCACACCGCTACGGGCTGGAGCTTGCCCGTCCGGCCCGGGAACCGCGGGTCGCGCGGGAGGCCGCCGTCGAAGACGATCGCCTCCGTACCCGCCGGCAGCCCGAGGTCCTGGGCGAGGACCCGCGTCAAGCGCGGCGGCCAGGTCGTGGCCCACACGATCGTGCCGACCGCGGCCAGGCGGGCGACGAGCGCCGCCCGCTCCGGCTCGAGCTCCAGGCGGTGCGAGCCCGAGGCGCGATCGCTGCGGACGGAGGGGTTCAGGACGCCGTCGACGTCGAGCAGGATCAGGGCGGCCATGCCTGTCACCGTAGCGGCGGCGGGGCGGATCGCGCGAGGAGCGCTAGCGTGACGGGATGCCTCCGTCCCTCCTGCTGCCGGGAGGCCGCACAGCCGTGCTGGGGCCGGATCCCGTGCGGCCGGAGGCGCTGCTGCTCACGGTCGACGGCGCGGAGCAGTCGCTGATCGATCCGGGCGATCCCCGGGCTCTGCACCTCGAGTACCTCGCGCGCCTCGGCGCGGTGGTCGACGCCGCCGCCCCGCCCGGCGAGCCGCTGCGCGTGCTGCACCTCGGAGCCGGAGCCCTGGCCCTGGCCCGCTACGTCGCCGCGACCCGGCCGGGCTCCGAGCAGCTCGCGGTGGAGAGCGCGGCGGGACTCGTGGAGTTCGTGCTCGAGCACGCGCCGCTCCCCCGCGGCGCGCGCGTCCGACTCCTCACGGCCGACGCCGCAGGGCCCCTGCCGCCCTGGAGCGCCGACCTCGTCGTGCTCGACGTCTACGACGGGGACGAGATCCCGGAGGCGTTCTACCGCGCGTCCGTCCTCGCTCCGCTCGCCGCCCGGGTCGGCGCCGACGGGCTCCTCGCGGTCAATGTCGCCGACGACGCCGACCACCGGAGGCTGGACCGCCTGCGCGGGGTCGTCCGCGAGCTGTTCCCGGTGACCGCAGCGGTCGGATCGACCGCCTTCGTCGAGGGGCGCACCGGCGGGAACGCGATCCTGCTCGCCTCAGGCTCGGCGCTCGCCGACCACGTCGCCGGCCGCCTGCTGCAGGCCGGCCCGCACCCGGTCTCCGCCGCGGCGGATGGCGACGTCGTGGTCGCCGAGGTGGCGGTAGAAGTCGACCCGTGAGTCGAGAGTGACGCCGGTCTCGAGGTACTTGGCGCGGATCCGCTTGATGTAGGTGCGGACGGTGTGCTCGGCGACGCTGAGGTCGACCGCGACGGTGCGGACCGCGGCACCCGCTCCGTAGGCGCGCATCACACGGCTCTCCTGCGGGCTCAGCACCGGGCGGCGCTCCTCGCGCCCGTGCACGAGCCGGTGGCGGGCGGTGTCCGAGATCCAGGTCCGGCCGGAGGCGACCGAGACGACCGCCGCCGCGAGCTCGCTGGGGTCGTCGCCCTTCCAGACGTAGGCCGCCCTCTCCCGTCGCAGCACGGCCCGCACCGGCTCCAGGGAGTCGGAGGAGGAGAGCACGACGAGGCCGACGGTCCGGGCCGCCGCACGCTCGAGGGTGTCGGCCACCTCCTCGCCGGGCACGCCGTCCAGGTCGAGGACCGCGATACGGTCGACGCCCTCCTCGTCGTGCGAGAACTGCGGCAGCAGCTGCGCGAGCAGCGCCTGCAGCGCGGCGCGCTCGATCGCTGGTCCGTCGACGACGGCCAGCGTGAACCGATCGAATCCGGTCACGGGGGTCCCCTAGCAGGGGCAGGTTCGGGTCCGCCCCGGCTGCACCGTAGCGGTCCGCGACGTCGTCGTGCACGTGATGGGACATTCCGTCTCAGTGGGAGGACGCCCCCAGAGCACTCCGGATCGGCTCACGGAGCGCGTGGAGGACCACCCCCGGCACCGTCTCCGGCTAGTGTCCCTCTCCATGGACGACAGCGCAGAGGGCTCCCGGCGGGCCCGGAGGATCCCCGCGGAGCAGGTCCGCAGCCGCATGATCGCCACGGCGCGCGACGTCGTCTCGAACCACGGCCTCACGGTGAGCTTCGCGCACCTGCCCATGGAGGAGTACATCCGCCTGGCCGGCGTGCCGCGCAGCTCCGTCTACCGGATCTGGAGCACGCGCGAAGAGTTCGTGGCCGACCTGGTCGGCGAGGTCTTCGTGCGGGACCGGTACGCGGAGGGCGCCGATCCCGAGGCCCAGCAGGAGATGCGCGAGGTCTACGAGCGCTCCACCGATCTGCTCTCCACGGCCGCCGGCCGCCGCCGGGTCGCCTGGGAGACCATCCGCATCGGCGCGCGGGCCAATGCCGAGTCGCTCCGCCGCTCCGCCGACTGGTCGTCGTACAACGCGCTGCTCGCCTGCACCTTCTCGATGGAGGAGGGGCCTGCACGCGACGCCGTGCGCGCCACGGCGAAGCGGATCGAGGGCATGCTCACGCGCCGGATGCGCGACTTCTACGAGGAGACGCTGCAGGTCTTCGGCGGGACGATGCGCCCGGGATTCACGACGCTCCAGCTCGCCCACCTCACCGCGATCGTGATCGACGGGCTCGCCCACCGCGGCCGGCTCCTCGACGACGACCTCGACACTCCGGTGACCGCCCCCGGCCTCGACGGCGAGCCGGTCGAGTGGACCCTGGCGGCCTGGACGATCCGCTCGATCGTCGACGGGATGCTGGAGCCGGTCGCGGAGGACTGAGCGGACCTCGCGACCCGGATCACTCGTCCGGTTCGGTGAACCCGTCGATCAGCAGCAGCACCGACACCACCGCCAGCGACGGCCCCTCGGGATCGGCCGGGTCGAGCGGGCCGGTCACCAGCTCCGGTGCCGCGATCCGCGCGATGCACAGCCCCTCGATCAGGGCCGAGACGGCGGAGGCGAGAGCGGCGGAGCCGCGGTCCGGGCGCAGCCGGAGCCCCGCCTCGGCGAGGGTGTGCTCGTAGTACTTCGCCATGTTGTCGATGAAGTGCAGCTGGCGGGACCGCAGAGCGGATCCGATGGCGGTCCGTGCCGGCTCCTCGTGCGATCCCACCGCGCCGGCGAGAGCGATGAAGTTGCGCCAGTGCTGCGACGAGAAGACGTTGTCGACGTTCGCGTCGACGGCGACCCGGACGGAGGCGGTCAGGGCCTCGCGGCGCTGCGCCGGGGTCGGCTCGGGGTCGAGGCTGCGGTGGAGGTGGGAGTTCCCGGCCCGCAGGGACGGCTGGTCGAGGCGGGTGGCGAGGACCCTCTCCGGGATCGCGGCGATCAGCTCGTCGTAGAACGACTGGCGGGTGGGCCAGATCCGGTACACGGTGCTGCGCGGAACACCCGCCGAGCGGATGACGTCCTCGAGGGGCAGGTGGGCGACTCCGACGCGCAGGCCCTCGGCGCGGACGACCGCGAGAGCGGCGTCCAGCAGGCGGGTGCGGACCTGCTCGCGGGTCAGGCGGGGAGGACGCGCCGGCTCCTCCGCATCGAGGGGGTCGTCGCTCATCAGGCCTCCGGCGCCGGGATGCACGGAGGAGCCTCCGACATCTACTGTCCAGCCGAGCGTACCCGGAGGGAGCGCGGAACGTGAGAGGAGATCGGAGACGGGCGCGGCCCGCGCATGCGGCTCGGGTGCCGCGCGGGCCGCGCTGCCTGTCCCCCAGGCGGCCTCCCCATGGGCCGGTCCGACCGTATGCTTCCCGACAGACGTCCGTCAACTGACGCGACATGGTGTCTCCTCGGCGGTGTCCGCCGACCGGTCACGAGGACCGCCTCCGGGACTCCTCCGCCGCCGGGAGCGCCCTCGCCGCGGTCTGCGCTCGAGAGGCGTGCGGAGCGGACAGCTCGCCCGCGACGACGTCCGACACGACGCCGGTGGCGTGCTCGACGAGGTCGACGTTCCGGGTCAGCCGCGCGTGGTGGCACGGGCTCGCGTCGACGTCGACCACGAGCTTCGCGAAGCGCAGAGCATCGCCGAGCCGCGCGAACGGCGAGAGCTCGGCGACGAGAGACGGCACGTCCGCCGCGGCGAGGTAGGTGTAGCGGCAGGTCGAGACCACGTAGTCGTCGACTCCGGCCGTCGCCGATCCGGTCGCGACCATGATGTCGCCGAGGTCGACCGGCGCGGTGGCGAGGCCGAGCGCCACCGCGGCGGTCACCTGGATGTCACCCACCAGCGCCGTCACGTGCACGCCGGCGGGCCAGTGCGGCAGGGAGCCGAGCTCGGTCGATCCCGTCCGCAGGCCCTTGCCCGCCGCCGAGGCGAGGGCGTCGATCATCGGCACTCCCGTGCACTCCCCCGCGTGCTCGGCGTCCTCCGAGACGGCGTCCCCGCAGGAGGCGAGCATCGCCGAGACGCTCAGCCGGCTCTGCGGGTCCAGTCCTGCGATCACCGCGGGGCTGACCTGGCCGGAGTCGTCGACCATTCGTCCGAGGCGCTCCGCGACGTCGGATCCCGTGTTCGGGGTGCCGAAGGTGAGGACGGACGAGACCATCGAGGCGACGGCGGTCCCGTCGACCGAGCCGCTCAGCGCCTGGCGGGCGGCGAGCCCTCCCATCGAGTGCGCGACGACGACGGCGCGGTGCCCGGTCGCGGAGACGAGGCAGGCGATCGAGGAGGCGAGCGCGTCGCTGATCCCCGGGTCGGTGACCCAGCGCGCGGCGAGCCGGCGGTAGTCGAAGGTGTAGACCGCGGCGCCGTCGATCTGCTGCAGCCGGCCGAGGAGGGACGGCTCGGGAGCGTCGAGCGGAGCGGTCGCCGACTCCGACGACACCATGTCGACGAGATGGGAGAAGGCCCCTGTGCGGTCGGCGTCGTGCGTCGCCGTGCCCAGCCAGCCGTGCAGCATCACGATGGGGACCAGCGCGGCGGCGGAGCGCGGCCGGACGTCGTCGCCCGCGAGCACGGGAGCCAGCTCCGCGACGCCGCAGGACGAGGGTGCGACCGCCTCTGCCGCCTCCGCCCGCCCCGCGGGCACCACGACGACGCCGACCACCACGAGCAGTGCGGCCAGCACGACGATCACGAGTCTCATCCGCGCGTTTCCTCACGTGCCGCGACCAGGACGGGGAACGGGTACAGGCTCGACCCGACGAGCACCCATCGAGTCAATCACCCCGCTCCTGCGGGGAAGGCCGCTCGTCGCGAACGGGCGGCCCCCCGTGCGGGTGACCGCGGGTCGGGGACGACGAAGGCCCCGCCGGTGTCCCGACGGGGCCTTCGATCGTTCAGCTCACCTGGATCAGCTGTAGTTGCCCGGCTCGTAGCCGTCGCTCGAGAACGAGTCGAAGTCGACGAACGAGAGGTCGGCGTCGCTGAACGCGGCGTCGTCGGCGAAGATGCGGTTGGGGTACCGCTCGGCCTTCGCCTCCTCGGTCGCCTCGACCGACACGTTCCGGTACTTGGGCAGACCGGTTCCCGCCGGGATCAGCTTTCCGATGATCACGTTCTCCTTCAGGCCCATCAGCGGGTCGCGCTTGCCCTCCATGGCCGCCTGCGTCAGGACGCGGGTGGTCTCCTGGAAGGACGCGGCCGACAGCCACGACTCGGTCGCCAGCGAGGCCTTGGTGATGCCCATGACCTCCTGGCGGGCGGACGCGGTCCGCTTGCCCTCGGTCAGAGCCGCACGGTTGACCTCGCTGTAGCGCGAGCGGTCGACGAGCTCGCCCGGCAGCAGCTCCGTGTCGCCGTGGTCGACCACGGTGACCTTGCGGAGCATCTGACGCACGATGACCTCGATGTGCTTGTCGTGGATCGGCACACCCTGCGAGCGGTAGACGCCCTGGACGCCGCCCACCAGGTGCTTCTGGACCTCGCGGACGCCCAGCACGCGCAGGACCTCCTTGGGGTCGACCGTTCCGACGTGCAGCTGCTGCCCGAGCTCGACGTGCTGGCCGTCCTCGATGAGGAGCTGCGAGCGCTTGAGCACCGGGTAGATGACCGCCTCGTCGCCGTTGTCCGGCTGGAGGATGACGCGGCGGGCACGGTCGGTGTCCTCGATGGTGATCCGGCCGGCGGCCTCCGCGATCGGCGACGCGCCCTTGGGGGTGCGGGCCTCAAAGAGCTCCTGCACGCGGGGAAGACCCTGCGTGATGTCGTCGGCCGAGGCCGATCCACCGGTGTGGAAGGTGCGCATCGTGAGCTGCGTGCCGGGCTCGCCGATCGACTGGGCCGCGATGATGCCGACGGCCTCTCCGATGTCGACGAGCTTGCCGGTGGCGAGCGAGCGGCCGTAGCAGGCCGCGCAGACGCCGACGGCGGACTCGCAGGTCAGGACGGAGCGCACCTTGATGTGGCGCACGCCCGCTCCGACCAGCTTCTCGATGAGCACGTCGCCCACGTCCTCGCCGGCCTCGGCGACGAGCTCGCCGGCCTCGTTCGACGCCGGGGTGGCGAGCGAACGGGCGTAGACGGAGTTCTCGACGTTGGAGTCCTTGATCCAGGCGCCGGTGGCGTCCTGGAGCATGATCGGCAGGTCGAGGCCCTTCGAGGTGCCGCAGTCCTCCTCGCGGATGATGACGTCCTGCGAGACGTCGACGAGTCGACGCGTCAGGTAGCCCGAGTCCGCGGTGCGGAGCGCGGTGTCGGCCAGGCCCTTGCGGGCACCGTGCGTGGCGATGAAGTACTCGGCGACCGACAGGCCCTCGCGGTACGAGGAGATGATCGGTCGGGCGATGATCTCGCCCTTCGGGTTGTTCACCAGGCCTCGCATGCCGGCGATGTTGCGCACCTGCAGCCAGTTGCCGCGGGCACCGGAGGTGACCATGCGGTTGATGGTGTTGTCCGTCGGGAAGTTGGCGCGCATGGCCTTGGCGACCTCGTCGGTCGCCTCGGTCCAGATCTTCACGAGCTCCTGGCGGCGCTCGGCCTGAGTGGTCAGACCCTTGTCGTACTCGGACTCGACCTTCGCGGCCTTCTTCTCGTAGCCCGCGATGATCTCGGGCTTCGACGGAGGCGTGAGGATGTCGGACAGCGCCACGGTGACACCCGAGCGGGTGGCCCAGTAGAAGCCGGCGTCCTTGATCCGGTCGAGGGAGGCGGCGACCTCCACCTTCGGGTAGCGCTCCGCGAGGTCGTTGACGATCCCGGAGATGGTCGTCTTGTCGGCGACCTGCTCGAAGTAGGGGTAGTCGACCGGCAACGCCTCGTTGAAGAGGGCGCGGCCGAGCGTGGTCTCGAGGAGGACCGGCGCGGTGACCTTGCCGTTCTCGTCGATCTCGACACCCTCGGGTGCCTGACCCTGCGCGAAGTACACGTCCGACATGCGGATCCTGACCTTCGAGTTCAGGTGCAGCGAGCCCTGGTCCTTCGCGAGGATCGCCTCCGAGACGGAGGAGAACGCGCGGCCCTCGCCGGCGGCGCCCTCGCGGATCGTCGTCAGGTGGTGGAGGCCGATGATCATGTCCTGCGTGGGCAGGGTGACCGGACGGCCGTCCGAGGGCTTGAGGATGTTGTTCGACGCGAGCATCAGGATGCGCGCCTCGGCCTGGGCCTCGACGGACAGCGGCAGGTGGACGGCCATCTGGTCGCCGTCGAAGTCCGCGTTGAACGCGGCGCAGACGAGCGGGTGCAGCTGGATCGCCTTGCCCTCGACCAGCTGGGGCTCGAAGGCCTGGATGCCGAGACGGTGCAGCGTGGGCGCACGGTTCAGCAGGACGGGGCGCTCGCGGATGATCTCCTCGAGCACGTCCCACACCTGCGGGCGCGAGCGCTCCACCATGCGCTTGGCGGCCTTGATGTTCTGCGCGTGCGACAGGTCGATCAGGCGCTTGATCACGAACGGCTTGAACAGCTCCAGCGCCATCTGCTTGGGCAGACCGCACTGGTGCAGCTTGAGCTGCGGGCCGACGATGATGACCGAGCGTCCCGAGTAGTCGACGCGCTTGCCCAGCAGGTTCTGGCGGAAGCGACCCTGCTTTCCCTTGAGCATGTCGCTCAGGGACTTGAGGGCGCGGTTGCCGGTTCCGGTGACGGGGCGGCCGCGGCGGCCGTTGTCGAAGAGGGCGTCGACCGCCTCCTGGAGCATGCGCTTCTCGTTGTTCACGATGATCTCGGGGGCACCGAGGTCGAGCAGGCGGCGGAGTCGGTTGTTGCGGTTGATCACGCGACGGTAGAGGTCGTTCAGGTCGCTGGTCGCGAACCGGCCTCCGTCGAGCTGCACCATCGGGCGCAGCTCCGGCGGGATGACCGGGACGACGTCGAGGACCATCGCGGCCGGCGAGTTGCCGGTGGCGAGGAACGAGTTGACGACGCGCAGGCGCTTGATGGCGCGGATCTTCTTCTGACCCTTGCCCTCGGCGATCTGCAGGTGCAGCGTCTCGGCCTCGGCCTGGAGGTCGAACTGCTCGAGGCGCTTCTTGATCGCCTCGGCGCCCATGTAGGCCTCGAAGTAGACGCCGTACCGGTCGACGAGCTCGTTGAAGACCGCGTCCTCGGGCTTGAGGTCGCCGACCTTGAGGGTGCGGAACTGCTCCCACACGCTCTCGAGCCGCGCGATGTCCTCGTCGAAGGACTTGCGGATCTGGCCCATCTCCTTCTCGGCGCCGTCCTTGGTGCGGCGCTTCTGGTCGCTCTTGGCGCCCTCCGCCTCCAGGGCGGCGAGGTCGGTCTCCAGGCGCGCCAGGCGGTCCGCGATGCGGGAGTCGCGCTGGTCCGAGAGGGTCTTGATCTCGAGCCGGAGCTCGTTCTCGAGCCCGGGCATGTCGGCGTGACGGCCGTCGTCGTCCACGTCGATGATCATGTACGCCGCGAAGTAGATGACCTTCTCGAGGTCCTTCGGCGCCATGTCCAGCAGGTATCCGAGGCGCGAGGGGACGCCCTTGAAGTACCAGATGTGGGTGACGGGGGCGGCGAGCTCGATGTGGCCCATCCGCTCGCGGCGGACCGAGGACTTGGTGACCTCGACGCCGCAGCGCTCGCAGACGATGCCCTTGAAGCGGACTCGCTTGTACTTGCCGCAGGAGCACTCCCAGTCGCGAGAGGGTCCGAAGATCTGCTCGCCGAACAGGCCGTCCTTCTCGGGCTTCAGGGTGCGGTAGTTGATGGTCTCGGGCTTCTTCACTTCACCGTGCGACCAGCGACGGATGTCATCGGCCGTTGCGAGGCCGATGCGCAGCTCATCGAAAGTGGTTACGTCGAGCAATGTTTTCTCCTTGTCGGAAAACAGGGTGTCTCGTCAGAGACGGGAGGTCGTCAGATGCTGGCGCGGATCAGATGTCGTCGACGGAGGACGACTCGAACCGGGAGGAGATGTTGATGCCGAGCTCTTCCGCGGCGCGGTAGACCTCGTCATCGGTGTCGCGCAGGCTGACCGCGGTGCCGTCGGCCGAGAGGACCTCGACGTTCAGGCACAGGGACTGCATCTCCTTGATGAGGACCTTGAAGGACTCCGGGATGCCGGGCTCCTGGATGTTCTCGCCCTTGACGATGGCCTCGTACACCTTCACGCGGCCGAGGATGTCGTCCGACTTGATGGTGAGGAGCTCCTGGAGGGCGTAGGCGGCGCCGTAGGCCTCGAGGGCCCACACCTCCATCTCGCCGAAGCGCTGTCCGCCGAACTGCGCCTTACCACCGAGCGGCTGCTGGGTGATCATCGAGTACGGGCCCGTCGAGCGCGCGTGGATCTTGTCGTCGACGAGGTGGTGCAGCTTCAGGATGTACATGTAGCCGACCGAGACCGGGTCCGGGAAGGGCTCCCCGGAGCGGCCGTCGAACAGCTGCGTCTTGCCGGACGAGCCGATCAGGCGCTCTCCGTCGCGCGTCGGGGTGGTGGAGTCGAGGAGCCCTGCGAGCTCCTCCTCAGCCGCGCCGTCGAAGACGGGGGTCGCGACCTTGGTGCCGGGCGCCGCCTCGCGGGCGTGCTCGGGCAGGCGCGCGGCCCACTCCGGCTGACCCTCGACCTTCCAGCCCTGCTTCGCGATCCACCCGAGGTGGATCTCGAGGACCTGGCCGAAGTTCATGCGGCCGGGGACGCCGAGCGGGTTGAGGACGATGTCGACCGGGGTGCCGTCGGCGAGGAACGGCATGTCCTCGACCGGCAGGATCTTCGAGATGACGCCCTTGTTGCCGTGGCGGCCGGCGAGCTTGTCGCCCTCGGTGATCTTGCGCTTCTGGGCGATGTAGACGACCACGCGCTGGTTGACGCCCGAGCCGAGCTCGTCGTCGCCGTCCTGCGCGTCGAACACCTTGACGCCGATGATCGTGCCCTGCTCGCCGTGGGGCACCTTCAGCGACGTGTCGCGGACCTCGCGGCTCTTCTCGTTGAAGATCGCGCGGAGCAGGCGCTCCTCGGCCGAGAGCTCGGTCTCGCCCTTGGGCGTGACCTTGCCGACGAGGATGTCGCCGGGGCGGACCTCGGCGCCGATGCGGATGATGCCGCGCTCGTCCAGGTCGGCCAGGAGCTCCGGGCTGACGTTGGGGAGGTCGCGGGTGATCTCCTCCTTGCCGAGCTTGGTGTCGCGGGCGTCGACCTCGTACTCCTCGATGTGGATCGAGGAGAGGACGTCGTCCTTCACCAGGTTCTGGCTGAGGATGATCGCGTCCTCGAAGTTGTGGCCCTCCCACGGCATGAACGCGACGAGCAGGTTCTTGCCCAGCGCGAGCTCGCCGTTCTCGGTGGCGGGGCCGTCGGCGACGACCTCGCCGACCTCGATGCGCTCGCCGGCCGAGACGACCACGCGGTTGTTGTACGAGGTGCCCTGGTTGGAGCGGTCGAACTTGCGGAGGAAGTAGGTCTGCGTGCCGCCCTCGTCCAGCTGGACGGTGACGGAGTCGGCGGAGACCTCCTGGACGACACCGGCCTTGTCGGCGGTGATGACGTCGCCGGCGTCGATGGCCGCGAAGCCCTCCATGCCGGTTCCGACGACGGGCGACTCGCTGCGCAGCAGCGGGACGGCCTGACGCTGCATGTTCGCGCCCATGAGCGCGCGGTTCGCGTCGTCGTGCTCGAGGAACGGGATCAGCGAGGTCGCGACCGAGACCATCTGGCGCGGCGAGACGTCCATGTAGTGGACGCGCTCGGCGTCGACGAGCTCGACCTCTCCGCCCTTGGGGCGGACCAGGACCTTGCCCTCCGCGAAGCGGAAGTCCTTCGTGAGGGGGGCGTTCGCCTGGGCGACCAGGTACTCGTCCTCCTCGGACGCGGTGAGGTAGTCGATCTGCGAGGTGACGGTGCCGTCGACGACCTTGCGGTACGGGGTCTCGATGAAGCCGAACGAGTTGATGCGAGCGAAGGACGCGAGCGATCCGATCAGGCCGATGTTCGGGCCTTCCGGGGTCTCGATCGGGCACATGCGGCCGTAGTGCGAGGGGTGGACGTCGCGGACCTCGACGCCGGCGCGCTCACGGGAGAGTCCGCCGGGGCCGAGCGCCGACAGGCGGCGCTTGTGGGTCAGACCCGCGAGCGGGTTGTTCTGGTCCATGAACTGCGACAGCTGGCTGGTCCCGAAGAACTCCTTGATCGCGGCGACGACGGGGCGCACGTTGATCAGGGTCTGCGGGGTGATCGCCTCGATGTCCTGCGTGGTCATGCGCTCGCGGACGACGCGCTCCATGCGGGACAGTCCGGTGCGGACCTGGTTCTGGATCAGCTCGCCGACCGCGCGGATGCGGCGGTTGCCGAAGTGGTCGATGTCGTCGACGTCGAGACGCAGCTCGACCGGCTCGCCGTCGCGCACGCCGGGGAGGGCGGTGCGGCCGTCGTGCAGGGCGACCAGGTACTTGATGGTCGCGATGATGTCCTCGACCGTGAGCACCGAGTCGGACAGCGCCTTGTCGATGCCGAGCTTGCGGTTGATCTTGTAGCGGCCGACCTTCGCGAGGTCGTAGCGCTTGGAGTTGAAGTAGAAGTTGTCCAGCAGCGCGCGGGCGGCCTCGGCGGCGACCTGCTCGCCCGGACGGAGCTTGCGGTAGATGTCGCGGAGGGCGTCCTCCTTGGTGAGGATGTTGTCCTTCTCGAGGGTCAGCTCGATCGACTCGTAGCCGGCGAACTGCTCGAGGATCTCCTCGCTCGTCAGGCCGAGGGCCTTGAGGAACACGGTGACCGACTGCTTGCGCTTGCGGTCGATGCGCACGCCGACCTGGTCGCGCTTGTCGATCTCGAACTCGAGCCAGGCGCCGCGGCTCGGGATGACGCGGGCGGAGTAGATGTCCTTGTCGGACGTCTTCTCCTGCTGGCGCTCGAAGTAGACGCCGGGGCTGCGCACGAGCTGGGACACGACGACACGCTCGGTGCCGTTGATGATGAACGTGCCCTTCTCGGTCATCAGCGGGAAGTCGCCCATGAAGACCGTCTGGGTCTTGATCTCACCCGTGAGGTGGTTCATGAACTCGGCCTCGACGTACAGCGGAGCGGCGTAGGTCTTGCCGCGCTCCTTGCACTCCTCGATCGTGTACTTCTCGGGCTCGAGGTACGGGTTCGTGAAGCTCAGCTGCATCGTCTCGCTGAGGTCCTCGATCGGGGAGATCTCCTCGAAGATCTCGTCGAGGCCGGAGTTGGCGGGGAGGTCCTCCCGGCCGGCGGCCTTCGCCTCGGCGACGCGGGTCTTCCACGCCTCCGAGCCGACGAGCCAGTCGAAGCTCTCGGTCTGCAGCGCGAGCAGATCCGGAACGGTCAGGGTGTCGCTGATCTTGGCGAACGAGAGACGCGAAGCTCCGCGTCCGTTCTTGGGTGAGGTGGTGGTCGCGGTGGACGCAGCAGCCAAGGAAGGAACCTCCGTAGACCCTCGCGGGTCTCAATCTGTGGGATGTGTGGAGTGGGCTCCCGCCGGACGGGCCGCCACCCCTGCCCGCACGCCGTGCGGACCGAGGCGACTCGGTCTTGGGGGCGGGGCTAGAGTGTGGCAACGGCATCCACCATCTGATGCCGGGTTCCGGTGACCTGCCGACCGCGATATGAGGGCATGGGTACTCGGGAGCGCAAAGTACGAATATAGCCGCATCGCGCCACGCCGCGCAAGTGCGGATGCTTGCGCCGCCCCGCGGGGTCCGGTATACGAGGCCACGGCCTCCCGGATCGATCCGACCGGGCCGGGCGCGGAGCCCCGCCGTCCCGCCGCCGCGGCAGACTGGTCGGATGCAGGAACGCACCGGCCGCCGACGCGGAGACGACTCCGAGCACCCCCGCGCCGTGCTCGCAAGCGGGTACACCGCGCGGATCGAGCCCGACCGCCACTCGCCCGAGGCGGCGACCCTGGTCGTCGACGGCACTCCGCAGTCGCACGTCGACCTCGCGGATCCGACGCACCTCTCGTTCGAGTACGTCCGCCGGATCGGCCACGCGATCGACCTCGTCGCCCCCGAGGGCGAGAGGGTCACGGCGCTCCACCTGGGCGCCGGAGCGCTGACCCTCCCCCGCTACGTCGCCGCGACCCGGCCGGGCTCGCGCCAGCAGGTCGTCGAGATCGAGGGCGCTCTGGTCGAGCTGGTGCGCGAGGCGCTCCCGCTCCCCCGCGGGGCGCAGATCCGCATCCGCCAGGGCGACGCCCGCGAGGTGCTCGGCAAGCTGCCGCCCGGGCTGCGCGGCACCGTCGACGTGGTCGTCGTCGACATCTTCTCGGGCGCGCGCACTCCCGCGCACGTGACCAGCGCCGAGTTCTACGGGGCGATCGCGCCGCTGCTCGCCCCCGGCGGCCTGGTCGCGGTGAACGTGGCCGACGGCGGCGCGCTCGCCTTCGCCCGCGCCCAGGCCGCGACGCTCGCCTCCGTCTTCGCGCACACCGCGATCATGACCGACACCCAGATGCTCAAGGCCAAGCGCTTCGGGAACGTGGTGATGCTCGCCTCGGCCGATCCGCTGCCGCTCGACGGCCTGCCGCGGCGCCTCGCCTCCGACCCCGCGCCCTCCAAGCTGGTGCAGGGGCGGGAGCTCGAGAACTTCATCGCCGGCGCCCTCGTCGTCACGGACGAGACCGCCACCCCGTCGCCGCTGCCGGCGCGGAGCATCTTCCAGGTGCGACGGGGCTGACCCGGGCCGCGCGTCGGGGCGCCGTCCGGGGACCCGCCGGTACACTCGACGCCGGGGTCAGCGACCCCGACCGTCCTCTCGTCCGCCGCGCGCGACGATCCGGATCCGCACTCCACGAGGAAGCATCGCCCTGAGCATCATCATCCGCCACGACCCCGCGACCCTCCACGAGGAGATCGACGTCGACGCCGCCCAGGAGCGCCTGGAGGAGATCGGCGCGCTACGCAGCCTCGCCGCGCTCACCGAGAAGGCGGAGCTGCTGCGCCTGCTCGGGCGCGTCGACGAGGCGTGGGACCTCGCGAACGAGGCCGTCCGCCGCACCCGCTTCTCCGGCGACCGCGCCGAGCTGCTCACCGCCCGCGTCCGCCGCGCCCGCCTCATGCAGCTGCGGGGCCGCACCGACGAGGCCCTCTCGGAGCTCGCGCTCTGCGTCGAGGAGGCGCGCACGCACGAGTGGCACCTCGAGCACTCCTTCGCGCTCAAGCACCGCGGCCTCACCTTCTTCGAGCTGGGCGAGTACGGCCGGGCGATGCGCGACTTCGACGCCGCGACCGCCCTCGGCGAGCGCGTCGGGGTCCCCGAGGAGGAGCTCGAGGTCGCACGCCTGGGCTACGCCGCCGCCTCCGAGTTCCAGGACGGGACCGACCGCGAAGCCCGCACCGACGGCACCGCCCGCGGCCGCCGCCGCGCCGACGGCGACGAGTCCTAGGAAGCGCCACCGGTGGCCGATCTCGAGGACGTGGCCCGCTGGGCCGACGCGCTGATCGAGGAGCACCTCGACCCCTCCTGGTCCTTCGCGCTCGACCACGCGCGCACCCGCGGCGGCGCCTGCCACTGGACGCGCCGCCGGATCACGGTCTCGCGCCACCTCGCCGCCCGCTGGAGCGACGAGGAGGTCCGGCAGACCCTCCTGCACGAGGTCGCGCACGCGCTCGCCGGGCCCGACGCCGGGCACGGACCGCCGTGGCGGCGGATCGCGGCACGGCTCGGCTACACGGGATCGCGCACCCACAGCAACCCGACCGCGGACGAGCTCGCGCCGTGGGTCGGCACCTGCCCGGGCGGACACCTCTTCTACCGCCATCGCCGGCCCACCCGGCCCCTGGCCTGCGGCCGCTGCGCGCGCCGGTTCGAGCCCGCGAACGCGATCCAGTGGCGGCGCCGACCGGTCCCGGCGCCGTGACCCCGGACGAGGCCTCTCACGGCGGCCGCACGCCGGTCACCGGGCAGTGGCTCCCCGAGGCCGACGGCCGGCGCTGGTGGTTCGACTCCGGAAGCCTCGCGCTCGACTTCGCCACGACCGGAGCACTGCCTCCGGGAGCGGCCGAGCACCTCGACTCCGATGCCGCCCTGGCCGCCTGGCTCGCCGAGCGCTTCGAGGCGGTCGGCCCCGAGAGCCGGGACGCGCGCCTCGACGACGCGCTGATGCTCCGAGGCGCGATCGCCCGGCTGGCCGTCGCGGCCGAGGCCGGCACCGCGCTCGACCCGCGCGACGTCGACGTGGTCAACCTGGTCGCGGCGATGCCCGACATCCCACCGGTGCTGGGCGGAGGGTCGCGGCAGGCAGGACGGCTCCATGCGGCGGGCAGGCAGGCGCTCGCGTCCATCGCCCGGGAGGCCGTGGGGCTGCTGGGCCCGGCCGTGGCCGGACGGCTGAGGCGCTGCGCGGATCCGGAGTGCCGGATGCTCTACCTCGACACGTCCCGCGCCGGCTCGCGCCGCTGGTGCTCGATGCAGCGCTGCGGGAACCGGTCGAAGGTCCGGGCGTACCGGGCGCGCGCCGCCGCCCCGCGCGGCTGACGCACCGCGCGGCTGACGCACCGCGCGGCTGACGCACCGCCGCGGCACCGGGAGCGGCACCGCGGCGGGACGGGTCAGTCGGAGACGCGGACCGAGCGGTCGAAGGCGACGTAGCCCGAGAAGTCCTTGCCGACGCGGTCGAACGCCGTCGGGTAAGGGTGCGGGTACGACCAGGCCTTGTCCTTCTGCAGGCCGTCGCCGGTCTGCACCGAGAAGTACTGGCACTCGCCCTTCCACGGGCAGGTGTAGGGCGTGGGGCTCTCGACGAGCACGCCCTCGGCGATGCTCGACGGCGGGAAGTACCAGTTGCCCTCGATCGAGATCAGGTCGGAGTCGGGGGCGTCGGCGAGGACGACGTCGTTGAGGACGGCTTTCATGCGGGCCAGCTTTCGGTCGGGGCGGGGGCGGAGGGACCGCCTCCGCCGAACGCTACGCCGGGGGCGGGCGAGTGGTCGAGGCGGCGGCTCGGATCCGCAGGGGCTTGTGCGCTCCGCGGACGCCCTGCACCGCTCGGAGGCCGCGCCCGCCGGAGCGGCGGGTCAGCGGAGGACCGCCACCTCGTCGACGGTGTCGACCCGGGCAGCGGCCCGGACCTCGTCCGCCCGCCCCTCGGCGGCGAGCAGGCGGCCGGACTCGGACGCGGTGAGCAGATGCGCGCACGCCCGGCGCAGGCCCTCGTAGGACGCGCAGGCCACCGCGGCCTCGGGCGAGACGTGGTCGATGCCCAGCCCGATGAGCGCGTCGACGACGGCGCCGGCCGCCAGCTGGTCCTCCATCGCGAACCGCGCCGCTCCGCTGTCGTCGACGTCGCCGAGTGCGATCACGTTGACGCTGGTCCGCCCGCCGTTCTCGTGCTGGCGCTCCAGGATCCAGCGGGCGACGGCCGAGCGGTCGGCCAGGCCCGCGCGGACGACGCGGCCCTCCACTCCCCCGAGGTCGGGGCTCTCGCCTCCGGGCAGAGCGTCGACGAGCACCGTGACGTGGGCGGGGGCGAGCACGCGGAGGGCGCGGGCCCCCCACTCGAAGCGGATCTGGTAGGTCGACTGGTCGACGGAGGCGGCGGGAGCGGTCACCCTGACACGGTAGCGAGCACCGGAGGCGCATACACGTCCGGGGCTCCGCGCGCACCCGGTTCCCGCGCAGGGGCGGGCGGAGGAGGATGTCCCTCGTGAAGGTGATGCTCAAGCACGTGCTCGACACCGACGCCGACTCCGCCTGGCGCGCCCTGCAGAGTCCGGCCGTGTTCCGGGAGGTGATGTCCCCGCTCCTGACCGCCGCGTCGCTGGACGAGGGCGGCTTCCGCCCGACCTGGGGGCTCGGCTCCCACGAGGTCGCGATGGACGCCCTCGGGATCGTGCCGATGGGCGCGCAGGAGATCGACCTCTCCTACCGCCGCGTCCCCTCGATGCCCGACGTGCGGATCCTGCGCGACAGCGGCGGGCCCCTCACCGGCTCCCTCCGACTGATCACCGCGTGGGACCACCGCATGGCCGTCGCCCCGCTCCCCGACGGGCGCACGCTCTTCCGCGACCGCCTCGAGTTCTCGGCGGGCCTCGCCTCGGCCGCGCTCTGGCCGTCGATGTGGGCGTTCTGGCAGTGGCGCGGCATCCGCATCCGCTCCCTCGCCCCGTCCTGGCGCCACGATGTCGGTGCCGACACCCGCCCGCGCGGGGAGTCCGCCGCATGAGCCCCGACGGTGTCGCCGAGGAGGAGACCGAGCTGTCGCGCTCGGAGCTCCTGCGCCTCCAGTGGCCCTCCGCCGACGAGGAGGAGCAGGACGACGACGGCGTCTCGCCCCGCCGCCGCCTCACGAACGCGGTCGAGGTGTCGGACTGGCGCCGCCACGTCCAGGCCCTCTACGCGGAGGTGCGCCGGCTCTCGAACGTGGACCTGCTCGCCGCGCACGCGTCCTGGATCCGCGGGCGCAACGCGCTCTTCGCGCAGCACCCCTCCACCCCCCTCCTCCCGGCCGACCGTGCGCACTTCCGCTCGCTGCCGATCGCGCCCTACGACGCGGCCTGGCGCTTCGAGCTCGAGGTGGCCCCCGCCGAGGAGGCGCGGCGGATGGACGTGGAGACCGGCACCGACGGCACCGTCCCCTTCGAGCTGATCGGCACGGTCGAGGTGCCGGACGCCGGCAGCCTCGACGTCTGGCGCCTCGCGTCCTACGGCGGAGGCCTGTTCCTGCCGGTCAAGGACGCCCTCGCGGGGACACCCGGCGGCACCTACGGCGGTGGCCGCTACCTCCTGGACACCGTGAAGGGCGCCGACCTCGGTCCGGGCTCCGCCCCGGGGACGCTGGTCCTCGACTTCAACTTCGCCTACAACCCCTCCTGCGCCTACGACCCGGCCTGGGCCTGCCCGCTCGCCCAGGCGGGCAACCGGCTGCCGGTCGAGGTGCCGGTCGGCGAGCGCTACCGGGGCTGACACCGACCCTGGACGTTCTCGGAGGGGCGGCCGATAGCCTCCGGGCGGCGCCGTCGTGGGCCGGAAAGCAGGAAAGCCGCATGCCCCGTCCCGTCCTCCTCGTCACCGGAACCTCCACCGGCATCGGCCGCGCCACCGCGATCGAGGCCGCGCGCGCGGGCTGGCGGGTGGTCGCCACCGTGCGGGATCCGGAGCGGGCGGAGGGCCTGCGCGCCGCCGCCGCCGAGGCCCGCGTCGAGCTCGACCTGCGGGCGCTCGACGTGACCGACGCGGACTCCGTCGCCGGCTGCCTCCGCGCCGTGGAGGAGGAGCTCGGCGGTCTCGACGCCCTCGTGAACAACGCCGGAGCCGGCCACCTCGGCACCCTCGAGCTGGAGGATCCGGAGGAGCTGCGCCGCGTGATGGAGGTCAACTTCTTCGGCACCGTCGCGGTCACCCGCGCCGCGATGCCGATGCTGCGCTCGTCCCGCGGTCGCATCGTCACCGTCTCGAGCGTCGGCGGCGCGATCGGGCAGCCGTTCAACGAGGACTACTGCGCGGCGAAGTTCGCGGTCGAGGGGTTCTTCGAGGCGCTCGCCCCGGTCGCCGCCTCCGTCGGCGTCCACGTGTCGCTGATCGAGCCGGGAGCGGTCCGCAGCAGCTTCGTCGAGAACGTCGGCATCGACGCGGCGGCGATGCTCGCGCAGGCCGGCCCCTACTCGCCGGCGCTCGGCGCCTACCTCGACCGCGCCGCGTCGTCCTTCTCCTCGACCCACGCGCAGGACCCGTCCGACGTCGCCGCCGTCATCCTGAAGACCCTGCGCGACCCGGAGCCGGCCTTCCGCGTGCAGACCTCGGACTGGGCGGGCGACTTCGTCGGGACCAAGCTGAGCGACCGCGACGGCTCCCGCGTGCAGGCCGCGATGCGCGGATGGATCGGCATCCACTAGAGTGGGATGGTGCGAGCGCAGCGACTGCGCTCCCCCGCGTCGTAGAACGCCCCTTGTCCCCTAGGACTCTGACCGTCGAGGATCCGTCCCGACCATCTGGCGCACGTGCATGAGGCCCCCGGCCGCGCGCACCGAATCGTACGGCGAACGGATGTGACCACCGTCACCTTCGCCCGAACGCCGATCACCCGCGCCCCGGCCACCGCCCGCGCGTCCTCGATCGGCATGATGCCCCCGAAAGGCACCACTCCATGTCGAACACCCCCCTCTCCTTCAGCGCCCTCGGCGTGCCGGCCCCCCTCGTGGCCGCGCTCACCGCGAGCGGCATCACCGAGCCCTTCCCGATCCAGGTCGACACGCTGCCCGACACCCTCGGCGGACGCGACGTCCTCGGCCGCGGCAAGACCGGCTCCGGCAAGACCCTCGCCTTCTCCATCCCGATGATCGCCCGACTCGGCGGCTCGCTCGCCGGCGGACGCCGCCGCCCCGGCCGCCCGCTCGGACTCGTCCTCGCGCCGACCCGCGAGCTCGCCACGCAGATCACCGCCGCGATGCAGCCCCTCGCCGACGCGTACGGCATCGTCACCACCACGATCTTCGGAGGCGTCTCGCAGCAGCGCCAGGTCGCCGCGCTCAAGCAGGGCGTCGACATCGTCGTGGCCTGCCCGGGCCGCCTCGAGGACCTGATGAAGCAGGGCTTCGTGAACCTCGACGCCGTCGAGATCACCGTGCTCGACGAGGCCGACCACATGGCCGACCTCGGCTTCCTGCCGGTCGTCACGCGCATCCTCGACAAGACCCCCCGCGGCGGGCAGCGCCTGCTGTTCTCCGCGACGCTCGACAACGGCGTGGACAAGCTGGTCAAGAAGTACCTCCAGAACGAGGTGCTCCACTCGGTCGACGAGGCCAACTCGCCGGTCGCGCTGATGACCCACCACGTATTCGAGGTCGACGGCCTCGACGCCAAGAACGCTCTCGTGAAGACGCTCGCGTCCGGCACCGGCCGCCGCATCCTCTTCATGCGCACCAAGCACCACGCGAAGAAGCTCGCCAAGCAGCTCACCGGCCAGGGCATCCCCGCGGTCGACCTGCACGGCAACCTCTCGCAGGTCGCCCGCGACCGGAACCTCGCCGCGTTCGGCGCCGGCACCGTCAAGGTCCTCGTCGCCACCGACGTCGCCGCCCGCGGTGTGCACGTCGACGACGTCGAGCTCGTCATCCACGTCGACCCGCCGATGGAGCACAAGGCGTACCTGCACCGCTCGGGCCGCACCGCCCGCGCCGGCAGCGAGGGAGACGTCGTCACCGTCGTCCTGCCCACGCAGCGCAGCGACGTGAAGACCCTCCTCCGCAAGGCCGCGATCCAGGTCGCGCCCCAGCAGGTGACGGCCGACTCGGCCGCCGTCGCGAAGCTCGTCGGCGACGTCGCTCCGTACGTCACCCCCAGCGCCGTCGTCGAGCCCGTCCGCGGCCAGTCGCAGGGCGGACGCTCGCAGGGCGCCAACGCGCAGCGCAAGCGCGCGGCCCGCACCGAGGGCACCGCCGCACCCCGCGGCGGACGCTCGACGGGTGCCGCGACCGGCGGAGGCGACCGCCCCCGCCGCGACCGCACCGCCGCCGAGGGACCCGCCCGCGGCGGCGCCCGCGGAGGCCGCAGCCGCTCGGCCGCCGGTGCCCTCTCGACCTCGGGCGGATCGCGCTCGTTCTACAGCACCGCGACCGGCGGAGCGGCCTCGGCCGCTCCCGCCCGCGAGTCCGCCGGCGGCGGCGCCCGCCGCGGCGGCCGCCGCGCGCAGGGCTGAGTCCGATTGTGCGCCGCGGAGCGGCGCACCGCGGTCGGCTTCAAGCACGGTTGCGACGCGCAGAGCGTGTCGCGACCGGCTAGGCCGATCCGCTCACACGCGGATCGACCGTTCGCCTCGCGGGCAGCCGCGTAGCGGCGCACCGCGGTCGGCTTCAAGCATGGTCGCGACGCGCAGAGCGTGTCGCGACCGGCTAGGCCGATCCGCTCGCACGCGGATCGACCGTTCGCCTCGCAGGGAGCCGCGGAACGGCGCACCGCGGTCGGCTTCAAGCACGGTCGCGACGCGCAGAGCGTGTCGCGACCGGGGCTGAGCGTTCGGTGATCGCACCTCAGCGCTCGTCCTGATCAGGGCGCCGACATCACGAAGGGCCGGGGCCCGCGACTACTGGTCGCGGGCCCCGGCCCTTCGTCGTTCACGCTTCACCTCTTCGAGCGGAGTCCCGCGCAGGGAGCTCCGGAAGTCCTCACCGCGTCCTGATCAGGCGATCCCCTGCTGCGCCGTCGTCGGGCAGGGGCGCCGCCTCTCCTCGCCCGGTCACAGAGGTCCCGTGGACGCCGGATCCACGAGCCGAACGGCCGAGTCGCGTGCCGGCGGATCGGTCCAGGCGGACGCCCGACGCTCCAGCCGGCCCGCCATGCTTGCGAGCCGACCGCGGCGCGCCGCTATCGGCGCGCAGAAGGGAGCGCCGCGGCCGATCCGCGCCGCTAGGACAGGCGGCCGACGGAAGCGAGCGCGGCGCGGATCAGCGCGCCCCGCCCGCCCTCCATCTCGGCGGAGATCGCGTCGGAGCAGGCCTCGTCGGGGGTCATCCAGGTGAGCTCGAGGGCGTCCTGGCGGGGGTCGCAGGTGCCGGTGACGGGGACGACGTAGGCGAGGGAGACCGCGTGCTGGCGGTCGTCGGTGAACGGTCCCATGCCGGGCATCGGGAAGTACTCGGCGACGTGGAAGGGGAGCGGGCTCGCCGGGAGGAGGGGGAAGGCCATGGGACCGAGATCCTTCTCGAGGTGGCGGAACAGCGCGTCGCGCAGCGTCTCGCCGTACATCACGCGACCCGAGACGATCGTGCGGGTGATCTGGCCGGAGGGGGTCGCGCGCAGGAGCACGCCGACCTCGGTGACCTGCCCGAGCCCGTCGACCCGGACGGGCACGGCCTCCACGTACAGCAGCGGGAGCCGCCGGCGGATCTCGGCGAGTTCGTCGTCGGACAGCCACCCGGAGTTCGGGTCAGGGGTGCGCACGCTCATGCAGCCATTCTCACCCTTCGCGGCTGGTGTTCCGACCGGCGGCGGCGATCCCGCACTCAGGGGGATGATGGTGCGATGGGAATCGACGCGAACGCGGTGCTGTGGTCCTCCTCCGAGCGCGACCGCGTCGGCAGGCCCCTCCTGGTGCTGCTGCACGGCTACGGCTCGCACGAGGGGGACCTGTTCTCGCTCGGCGCCTACCTGCCGCTGGAGCCGGTCCTCGCGTCCCTCCGGGCGCCTCTCGCCCTGGGCGGCGGGGCGAACGCGTGGTGGCCCCTCCGGGTGCCGCTGGTGCCTGACGAGCCGCGGGCCGATCCCGAGGCCGTCGAGGCGGCGGCGGCGGGTGTGATCGAGTGGCTCGACGCTTTGGAGCACCCGGGTCCGGTGGGGCTGCTGGGCTTCTCCCAGGGCGCCGCGCTGGCGGTGCAGCTGCTTCGGCGCGCGCCGGGCCGCTTCGCCTTCGCGGTCGCTCTGTCCGGGTTCGTGGTCCCGCTCGCCGAGGGCGACGACGCGGACGAGCGGCTCGCCCGCGAGCGTCCTCCGGTGTTCTGGGGCCGCGGGACGCTCGACACGGTGATCCCGGAGGAGCTCGTGCGGGACGCCGTGGCCTGGTTCCCGGAGCACACGGCGCTCGACGCCCGGGTCTACGAGGGCGTCGCCCACGGAGTCGGGCAGGCCGAGCTCGCTGACATCGGCACGTTCGTGCGTCTCGGCTTCGCCTGACGGGCGGGCTCCTCCGCGTCAAGGGCTCGCCCCCGGGCCGCGGCCCCGGCAATGTCGGAGGTGGCAGGGAGGATGGATGCATGCCGGACGTCCTCGAGCGCTTCTCCCCCGCCACGCGCGCGTGGTTCGAGGGCGCGTTCCCGGCGCCGACCGCCGCCCAGGAGGGCGCCTGGTCGGCCATCTCGAGTGGAGCGCACGCCCTCGTGGTCGCTCCCACCGGCTCCGGCAAGACGCTCTCGGCCTTCCTCTGGGCGATCGACCGGCTCGTGCAGGGCCCGCCGCCGGAGGATCCGCAGCACCGCACGCGCGTGCTCTACGTCTCGCCGCTGAAGGCTCTCGGCGTCGACGTCGAGCGCAACCTCCGCTCGCCGCTCGTCGGCGTCACCCAGACGGCGCTGCGGCTGAGCGCCGAGGGCATCGGCAGCGCGCCGGCCACGGTCACCGTCGGGGTGCGGTCGGGAGACACGCCCGCCGCCGAGCGGCGCGTGCTGCAGAAGACGCCGCCGGACATCCTGATCACGACCCCCGAGTCGCTCTACCTCATGCTCACCTCGGCGGCGCGCGAGTCGCTCCGCGGCGTCGAGACGGTCATCGTCGACGAGGTCCACGCGGTCGCGTCGACCAAGCGCGGGGCGCACCTCGCCGTCTCCCTCGAGCGGCTCGACGCCCTGCTCCCGAAGCCGGTGCAGCGCATCGGCCTCTCGGCGACGGTGCGTCCGCGCGAGGAGGTGGCCCGGTTCCTCGCCGGCCGCTCCCCGGTCGCGATCGTGGCTCCGGCGTCCGAGAAGCAGTGGGACCTCAGCGTCGTCGTCCCGGTCGAGGACATGTCCGAGCTGGGGACGGCGGCTCCGCAGGACGGATCGACGATGGGGGCCACCGGTCCGCAGAGCGGGTCGATCTGGCCGCACGTCGAGGAGTCGATCGTCGACCGGGTCCTCGCGCACACCTCCTCCATCGTCTTCGCGAACTCCCGCCGTCTCGCCGAGCGGCTGACCGCCCGGCTCAACGAGATCTACGCCGAGCGCCGCGAGCTCGCCGCGGGGCGGGCGCGCGAGGCGGGCGAGCCCGTCGCCGTCGGGGCCCTGCTCGCCGAGGCGGCCTCCTCCTCCGTCCGCCGCTCCCCGGCCGAGGCGATGGGAGCGGCCGGGGGCACGAGCGGCAGCGGGCAGTCCGCGCCCGACGAGGAGCCGCTGCTCGCCCGCGCCCACCACGGTTCGGTGAGCAAGGAGCAGCGCGCGATCATCGAGGACGACCTGAAGTCCGGCCGCCTGCGCTGCGTGGTCGCGACCTCGAGCCTCGAGCTGGGGATCGACATGGGCGCGGTCGACCTCGTCGTCCAGGTCGAGACGCCGCCCTCGGTCGCGAGCGCCCTGCAGCGCGTGGGTCGAGCCGGCCACCAGGTCGGCGAGGTCTCGCGCGGGTCCTTCTACCCCAAGCACCGGGCCGACCTTCTCCACTCCGCCGTGACGACGGAGCGGATGCGCTCGGGCCTGATCGAGGCGATCGCCGTCCCCGCGAACCCGCTCGACATCCTCGCGCAGCAGACCGTCGCCGCGACCGCCCTCGAGAGCCTCGACGTGGACGACTGGTTCGACACCGTCCGCCGCAGCGCCCCCTTCGTGTCCCTGCCCCGCTCCGCCTACGAGGCGACCCTCGACCTCCTCTCGGGCCGCTACCCCTCCGACCAGTTCGCGGAGCTGCGGCCGCGCCTCGTCTGGGACCGCGACGCGAACACGCTCACCGGCCGGCCCGGCGCCCAGCGCCTCGCCGTCACCAGCGGCGGCACCATCCCCGACCGCGGGCTCTTCGGCGTGTTCATGGTCGGCGAGCCGGGCTCGACCGGCAACCGCGTCGGAGAGCTCGACGAGGAGATGGTCTACGAGTCCCGCGTCGGCGACGTCTTCGCGCTCGGAGCCACCAGCTGGCGCATCCAGGAGATCACCTACGACCGCGTGATCGTGACGCCGGCGTTCGGCGAGCCCGGGCGCCTCCCGTTCTGGAAGGGCGACTCGCAGGGGCGCCCCGCCGAGCTCGGCGAGGCGATCGGGGCGTTCACCCGCGAGGTGGGCGCCGCCGCCCCCGAGACGGCGCGCGAGCGCTGCACGGCGGCCGGGCTCGACGAGTACGCGACCAACAACCTCCTCTCCTTCCTCGACGAGCAGCGCCTGGCCACCGGGCAGATCCCGGACGACCGCACCCTCGTGCTCGAGCGCTTCCGCGACGAGCTGGGCGACTGGCGGCTGGTGCTGCACTCCCCGTACGGGATGCAGGTGCACTCGCCGTGGGCGCTCGCCATCGGCGCCCGCGTCCGCGAGCGGCACGGCGTCGACGGAGCGGCGATGGCCGGGGACGACGGCATCGTCGTGCGGATCCCCGACACCGAGTCGGAGCCGCCGGGCTCCGAGCTGTTCCTGTTCGAGCGCGAGGAGCTGGAGCAGCTGGTCACGAGCGAGGTCGGCGGCTCCGCCCTCTTCGCCGCCCGGTTCCGCGAGTGCGCGGCGCGGGCGCTCCTGCTCCCGAGGTACAACCCGGGCAAGCGCTCCCCGCTCTGGCAGCAGCGGCAGCGGGCGGCGCAGCTGCTCGACGTCGCCCGCACCTACCCGACTTTCCCGATCATCCTCGAGACCGTCCGCGAGTGCCTCCAGGACGTCTACGACCTGCCCGCGCTGCTCCGGCTCGCCGCGCGGCTGGACGGGCGCGAGCTGCGGATCCTCGAGGTCGAGACGCCGACCGCCAGTCCGTTCGCGCGGTCCATGCTCTTCGGCTACGTCGCGGCCTTCATGTACGAGGGCGACAGCCCGCTCGCCGAGCGCCGTGCCGCGGCGCTCTCGGTCGACGCGACGCTCCTCGGCGAGCTGCTCGGCCGGGCGGAGCTGCGCGAGCTGCTCGACCCGGCCGTCCTCGCGCAGATCGAGCGCGAGCTGCAGCGCGTCGAGCCCGAGCGCCGCCTCCGCGGGCTCGAGGGCGCCGCCGACCTGCTCCGGCTGCTCGGCCCGCTGACGCTCGACGAGCTCGGGGAGCGCCTGGTCGACGAGTCGGTCGCCTCGGCGGACGTCGCGAAGGCGCCCGCGATCGAGCGCGCGGTGCTCGAGGCCGACGTGGCCGCGCTCGTGAAGGCCAAGCGCGTCCTGCCCGTGGGCCTCGGCGGTGAGCAGCGGTACGCCGCGATGGAGGACGCCTCCCGGCTCCGCGACGCTCTCGGCGTGCCCCTGCCGATCGGCGTCCCCGTCGCCTTCATCGACCCGGTCCGCGATCCGCTCGGCGACCTCGTCGCCCGCTACGCGCGCACCCACGGCCCCTTCACCGCCGCCGCCGTCGCCACCCGCCTGGGCCTCGGAGTCGCGGTCGTCACCGACACCCTGCGCCGCCTCGCGGGCGAGCGCCGCGTCTCGGAGGGCGAGTTCCGCCCCACAGGCACCGGGACCGAGTGGTGCGATGCCGAGGTGCTGCGCCGCCTGCGCAGCCGCTCTCTCGCCGCGCTCCGCAAGGAGGTGGAGCCGGTGGACGCGGCCGCGTACGCCCGCTTCCTCCCCGCCTGGCAGCACGTCGGCGGCTCGCTCCGCGGCATCGACGGCGTGGCCTCCGTGATCGACCAGCTGGCCGGCGCGCCCATCCCCGCGTCCGCCTGGGAGTCGCTGATCCTGCCCGCCCGGGTGCGCGACTACTCCCCCGCGATGCTCGACGAGCTCACCGCGACCGGCGAGGTCCTCTGGGCCGGCGCGGGCACCCTGCCCGGCAACGACGGCTGGGTGAGCCTCCATCTCGCCGACACGGCAGGGCTGACCCTCCCCGTCCCCGCCGCCGAGTCCGTGACCCTGACCGAGCTCCAGCAGGAGATCGTCGGCGTGCTCGGCTCGGGCGGCGGCTACTTCTTCCGCCAGCTCTCCGACGCGGTCGGCTCCACCGACGACGCGGGCCTCGTCGAGGCCCTGTGGGAGCTGGTCTGGGCCGGGCTCGTCACGAACGACACCCTGGCGCCGCTGCGCACCCTCGTCGGCTCGACCGGCGGCGCCCACCGCCAGCCGCGCGCCCCCGCCCGCGCCCGCGCGCCCCGGGGCCGGATGACCGCCCGCCCCACGATGGCCACCCGCGTGGGGCCGCCGACCGCCGGCGGCCGCTGGTCGATCGTGCCGCTCGCGGAGTCGGACGCGACGATCCGCGGGCACGCGCTCGGCGAGACGCTGCTCGAGCGGTACGGGATCGTCACCCGCGGCTCCGTGCAGGCCGAGGGCGTCCTGGGCGGCTTCGCCCTCGCCTACAAGGTGCTGAGCGGCTTCGAGCAGCAGGGCCGCGCCCGGAGGGGCTACTTCATCGAGAAGCTGGGAGCAGCGCAGTTCGGCACCGCCGGCAGCGTCGACCGGCTCCGCACGTTCGCCTCGCAGGACGAGGCGCAGGAGCGCTCACGACCGGTGCTCGCGCTGGCGGCGACCGACCCCGCCAATCCGTTCGGCGCCGCTCTGCCGTGGCCGCAGGGCGAGGGGCACCGCCCCGGTCGGAAGGCCGGCGCGCTGGTCGCCGTCGTCGACGGAGCGCTCGCGGTCTACCTCGAGCGCGGCGGCAAGACCGCCCTCACCTTCACCGCCGACGAGGCGGCCCTCGCCGACGCGGCCGGCGCCCTCTCGCAGCTCGTCCGCTCCCGCGGGGTCGAGAAGCTGACCGTCGAGAAGATCGACGGCGTCTTCGCGCTCGGCACGCCCTTCGGCGACGCCCTCGTCGCCGCCGGCTTCGTCGCGAATCCGCGCGGCCTGAGGATGCGCTCGTGAGCGCCGGAGGGAGCCCGCGTGCCCGAGGGTGACACCGTCTACCGATCCGCCCACAACCTCGCCGAGGCGCTGGACGGCGAGGTCCTGACCCGGTGCGACGTCCGCGTGCCGAAGTACGCGACGGTCGACCTCACCGGCGAGACGATCGACGAGGTCGTCCCCCGCGGCAAGCACCTGCTGATGCGGGTCGGCGACGCGCTGATCCACTCCCACCTCAAGATGGAGGGGAGCTGGCACCTCTACGCCCGCGGCGAGGGCGAGCGGCCGAAGTGGCACCGGCCGGCGTTCCAGGCCCGGATCGTCCTCGAGACCGAGGACTGGCAGGCGGTCGGCTTCGAGCTCGGGCTCCTCGAGATCGTCCCGCGCTCGGCCGAGGAGGACGTGGTCGGCTATCTCGGCCCCGATCTGCTCGGCGCCGACTGGGACGCGGACGAGGCGCTGCGACGCCTGTCCGCCGATCCGGAGCGGCCGATCGGGCTCGCGCTGCTCGACCAGCGGATCATGGCCGGACTCGGCAACGTCTACCGCGCCGAGCTGTGCTTCCTGCGCGGCGTGCTGCCCACGCGCCCGGTCGGCGGGAGCGGCGACCTCGTGCGCACCATCGCGCTCGCGAAGCGGCTCATCACCGTGAACCGCGAGCGGATCGAGCGCACGACGACCGGCAACCTGCGCCCGGGCCAGCAGCTCTGGGTCTACGGCCGCGACCGCAAGCCGTGCCGGCGCTGCGGCACTCCGATCGAGCGCGGCGAGCTCGGCGACGACGAGCTGCAGCTGCGGGTCACCTACTGGTGCCCGAACTGCCAGAGCTGAGGGGCTACTCCTCGACCGCGGAGCGGCGCCCGGGGACGTGCTTCTCGTGGACGCCGACGTCCGTCAGGCGCTCGATGCGGTCGACGTGGCGGCCGGGCTCGCCGCCGTCCGCGACGATCCAGCTGCCGACGAGGAGGAACCCGTCGCGGCCGCCGGCCGTCAGCGGGCCCGTGATCGTGAACGACCCGAGCGCCGGAGTCGAGAACGCCACGCGCACCGGATCCCCGTGCTCGAGTCCCTCGGCCGAGCGCTCCCCGCCGACCTCGTCAGCGTCCGGAGCCAGGGCGATGCTCTGGATCTCGGTCCCCGTGCCGAGGAAGACGTCCGCGACGACGAGCTCGCCGCCGACGGCCTGCCGGACGACCCCCTCGATCCCGTAAAGGCCGTAGCGCGGGGAGCGGACGAGGACGCGCACCGAGTCGCCGATCGCGACCTCGGCGAGAGCACCCCGGATCGAGGCGACGTCCCTCCGCGCGGGAGGGGCGGACAGGGCGTCGAGGATCGGGCTGGGCATCCGATCAGGGTAGCCGCTCCGGGAGCGCACCCGCCCGGCGGATCGGCGGCGGATCCCGGCCGGCTGAGGCGCCGGGTCGCATCGGCCGCCGACGCCGCGCGCGAGCGGCGGAGCACCGGCCGGAAGGCTCCGGCACCGCGAGACCCCGGCACTGCGGCGACACCGGCACCGCCGGGAGACGCCGGAACTGCGGCAGGCGCAGTCACCGCCGGGAACGACGAAGGCCCCGCCTGAGCGGGGCCTTCGGACGATGCGGAGTCGGTGGGATTTGAACCCACGGAACCCAATAAAGGGTTCTCCACCTTAGCAGGGTGGTGCACTCGACCGGACTATGCGACGACTCCCGAGCGCCCGCTGGCGGACGCACGACGACCATCATAACCGCACCCGCGAGGGCCTCGCGACACGGGCGCCCGCCCCTCCGCGGGAAGGCGAGAAGCCGCCTACTGGTCCGACAGGGGCCGGCCGATCGTGCAGGTCTCCTGCTGTGCGGTCTGCCCGGAGACGTCGCTCGGGAGGGTGACCGGCCCGTCGGGTGCGCTCGTCGCGGGGGCGTCGGTCGCGGGGGCGTCGGTGGCCGGCGACTCCGTGGCCGCCGGAGCGTTGGTCGCCCCGGGCTCCTCCCCCGTCGACTGCGAGCCGCCGCCGGTGGTGCCGCTCAGCGCGATCGGCTGGTCGGCGAGGAGCGCCGCGTTCAGCGCCGCCGCCGCGTCCTCGCTGGGGTACACGCCGTTGCCGTCGATGAAGGTCGGGTACTGCACGAAGACCACGTTCGCGAGGTCGACGTCCTTCACCGCGAGGCCGATCGACACGAGGGTGTTCACGTTCTCGAGCGAGGTGGAGAGCTGCATGTTCGAGACGGCCGCCTTCGCGAGGCCGTAGAGGTTCACCGGGTTCGAGAGCGTCGACGCGCTCTTCACCTTGCGCACCAGCGATGAGAGGTACACCTGCTGGCTCGAGATGCGGGTGAGGTCGCTGCCGTCGCCGACGCCGTGCCGGGTGCGGAGGAACGCCAGCGCCTCGGCGCCGACGAGCGTGTGCGTGCCCGCGTCGAGGTTCAACCCCGTGTACTCGTCCTGGATCGGGGTGGCGACGCAGACGTCGACTCCGCCGACCGCGTTCGACATCTCGATGACGCCCTCGAACTGGATGAGCGCCGCGTAGGGGATCTCGAGCCCGGTCAGCTGCTCGACCGTCTGCACGGTGCACGCCAGCCCGCCGGCCTCGAGCGAGGTGTTGATCTTCGCCGAGTCCACCGCGTCCGAGACGGCGCCGGTGGCCGGGTCGGTGCAGGAGGGGATCGGGACGTAGAGGTCGCGGGGGAAGCTGACGACCTCCACGGTCGAGTGGTCGGCCGAGATGTGCATGAGCATCGTGACGTCGTTGAGGTTCTCGGCACGCTCGCCGTAGGCCCCGGCGGCCGATCCGTCGGCGCTGTCGCTGCCGGCGAGCAGGATGTTGACGCCGCCCTCGATCGCCCCGATCCCGGGCACGTCGCCCCCGCCCGAGTCGATCCCGAGGTCGACGGAGGGACGCGCGCTCCCGGCGATCAGCGAGGCGGCGATCGCCACGATGCAGACCGCGCTGAGCACGCCGACGCCCACGCAGGCCGCGAGGACCCGCGCGGCGAAGCGCACGCCGCTCGGGCGGCGCAGGCGGCCGTGCCGTGCTGCTGTGGTCCGGGTGGACGCGCGTTCGCTCATCGGGTCGTACTCTCTCTCGGCTGCGGGACGCGTGTCGTCCCGGAGTCAGCGCGCGAGGTGGAGAGCACCCGTGGTGCCGCCCGACCTCGGCTCAGCCGAAGAAGCCGACCGAGCAGGTCTGCTGGTCGGCGCTCTGGCCGGTGACCGATTCTGGCAGGGCAACCTTGGATCCGTCCTCGGGAGTCGCTGCAGGAGTGCCGGGTGCAGGAGTGCCGGGTGCCGCCTCGGCCGTCGCCAGCGGATCCGCGGTCGCCGGGCCGGACGGAGCGGCGGTGTCGGCCGGAGCCGCGGCCTCGCCCTCCACGGTCGCGCCGGCCCCCGTGCCGCCGGTGATGGCGATGGGCTGATCGGTCTGCAGGGCGCTCGCCAGGACGTCGCCCGCGGCGCGGTCCGGCTCCACTCCGCTCGGAGTCGCCCCGGTCGGGTACTGCGCGAAGACGACGTCCGCGAGGTCGACGTCCTTCAGCGCGAGTCCCATCTGGACCATCGTGTTCACGTTGTCGAGACCGGTCGAGAGCGTCATGTTGCCGAGCGCCGCCTTCGCGAGCCCGTAGAGCGCGACCGGGTTGAGGAGGGTGTCCGCGCTCTTGATCCGGCGCACGAGCGCCGAGAGGAAGACCTGCTGGTTGCTGATGCGGGTCAGGTCGCTGCCGTCGCCGATGCCGTGGCGGCTGCGGAGGAACTGCAGCGCCGCCATGCCCTCGAGCGAGTGCACGCCCGGCTCGAGGTAGGTGTTCGTGTAGGGGTCCGCGATCTCGGTCGCGACGCAGACGTCGACTCCGCCGACCGCGTTCGACATCTCGATCACGCCGTTGAACTGCACGACCGCGCCGTAGTCGACCCGGACGCCCATGAGGTCCTCGACGACCCCTGCCACGCAGCCGAGGCTGACGTCGCTGCCCATCGCCTCGTTGATCTTGGTGTCGTACCGGGCGGGGATCGTCTCACCCGTGGCGGCGTTCACGCACTCCGGGATGTCGACGTACATGTCGCGGGGGAAGCTCACGACCGTCGCGTTGCTGTGGTCGGCCGAGACGTGCATCAGCATGTTGACGTCGTTGAGGACGCTCGTCTCCTCATCGGGGTCGCCGTAGGCGTCGCCCTGGCCCTTCCGCGAGTCGCTGCCGACGACGAGGACGTTGAAGCCGCCCTCCAGTGCGCCGATCTCCGGGGCGCCTCCGGCCTCGACGCTGGAGCCGGCCGCGCCCGGGTGCAGGTCGACCGAGGGCTGCACGGACTGGACGATCAGCGTCGCCGCGATCGCGACCACCGACACCGAGGCGACCACGCCGACACCGCCCACGAGGGCGGCTCCCTTCACCAGGGTCCGCGCGAGGGTGTGCCGCTTCTGGCGGCCGTGCCGCACGAAGGGGCGCGGCGTGCGCGGAGTGTCGCGAGTCTGTATCGAAGGGCCCGTGCGGCGCATCCGTCTCCCGGTGTCGAGGCGTCAGTGGTGCGGAGGTGAGGGCCGGGCGTCGATCCCGGGCGTCGCGCAATCCTATACAGAGGGCTGGCGCGTTCCGAAGGAGAGCGGGCAGGCCTCCGTCGTCGCGCGCCAGGACGGGCGTCGGAAGGCGCCGGCGGGAAGCGACGCGAAGAACGGGACGGCGTGGCGGACGGCGTGGCGGAGGGCGTGGGATTCGAACCCACGAGACGTTTCCGCCCACCAGTTTTCAAGACTGGCTCCATCGGCCGCTCGGACAGCCCTCCCGGCCGCTCCCGCAGGAGCGACACCCGATAGTAACCGCCGAGCGCGCGGGACCGTGGTCAGCGCAGCGCCGAGAGCGCGACCGCCACGCCGTCCTGGTGGACCGAGGGGATCACGGCGGAGGCCACGGCCCGCACCTCGTCGGGCGCCTGCCCCATCGCGAGCCCTGCGCCCTCGGCGGCGGCCCAGGTGAGCATCTCGATGTCGTTGCGGCCGTCGCCCAGCGCGACCACGTCGCTCCGCTCGATGCCCAGCTCCTCGCGGACGACCTCGAGCGCGGTGGACTTGTTGACGCCGTGCGGGGCGATGTCGAGCCAGGCGGTCCAGCCGATCGCGTAGCTGACCTGGTGCAGGCCCATCTCCTCGACCAGCGAGGTGAACTCCTCGATCCCGGTCTCGGGCGAGATCACGACGACGCGGGTGCACAGCCGACCGAGCAGCTCCTCGAAGGGGACGTGGGTCGTCTCGGCACCCATCACGGCACCGCCCGGGAACGCCTCGGTGTAGAAGAAGGCGCCGTCCGCGTCCTCGACGGCGTAGTGCGCGTCGGGGAGGGAGCGGCGGATGGTCTCCAGGACCTCCGTCGGGTCGAAGGTCTCGACCGTCTCGGGGACGTAGGCACCGGACTCGTCCCGACGGAGCGTGACCGCTCCGTTGCAGCAGATCACGTACTCGGGCGAGATCCCGAGGCGCTCGACGACCGGCAGGGTGGAGGAGGGCGAGCGCCCGGTGGCGAGCATCACCTCGTCGCCCTGGGCGGCCACGCGGGTGATCGCGTCCGTCACCGCGCGGGCGATGGTGCCGTCCTCGTGCATGACGGTGCCGTCGATGTCGAGGGCGACGAGGCGGCGGCCGGAGGCGCGGGCCGCGCTCATGCGACGGGCTCGAGCACCTCGAGGCCGCCGAGGTGGGGCCGCAGCGCCTCGGGGACGAGCACCGAGCCGTCCGCCCGCTGGTGGGTCTCGAGGAGGGCGACGATCCAGCGGGTGGTCGCGAGCGTGCCGTTGAGGGTGGCGACCGGAGCCGTCCTCCCCGACTCGGTGCGGTAGCGGGTGTCGAGGCGGCGGGCCTGGAACGTGGTGCAGTTCGAGGTCGAGGTCAGCTCGCGGTAGGTCTCCTGCGTGGGGACCCACGCCTCCACGTCGAACTTGCGCGCCGCGCTCTGGCCGAGGTCGCCGGCCGCCGTGTCGATGACGCGGTAGTGCAGGCCGAGGCTCTGCAGGACGTCCTCCTGGTACGAGAGCAGGCGCGCGTGCTCCGCCTCGGCGTCCTCGGGGAGGGTGTAGACGAACATCTCGAGCTTGCTGAACTGGTGCACGCGGATGATGCCGCGGGTGTCTCGCCCGCCCGAGCCCGCCTCGCGGCGGTAGCAGGTGCTCCAGCCCGCGTAGCGCTTCGCGCCGCCGGAGAGGTCGAGGATCTCGTCGGCGTGGTAGCCGGCGAGGGCGACCTCGCTGGTGCCGGTGAGGTAGAGGTCGTCGTCGCGGAGGCGGTACACCTCGTCGTCGTGCTCGCCGAGGAAGCCGGTGCCGTCCATGATCTCGGGGCGCACGAGGGTCGGCGTGATCAGCGGGGTGAAGCCGGCGGCGAGCGCCTTCTCGAGGCCCAGGTTCATCAGCGCGATCTCGAGGCGGGCGACCAGGCCCTTGAGGAAGTAGAAGCGCGCGCCGCTGACCTTCGCGCCGCGCTGCATGTCGATGCCGTCCAGCAGCTCGCCGAGCTCGAGGTGGTCGCGCGGGGCGAAGTCGAAGACGGGGCGCTCGCCGACCGTCCTGACGAGCTCGAACGACTCCTCGCCGCCCGCGGGGACGCCCTCGATGATCGGGTTGGCGATGCGCTTCACCAGCACGGTGAAGGCGTCGTCGGCCTCGGACGCCTCCTGCTGGGCCTGCTTGGCGGCGGCGGCGAGGCGCTGGGCCTCGGCGACGAGGGCCGCCTTCTCGTCCTTCGGAGCCTTGGCGACGGTCTTGCCGAAGGCGTTCTGCTCGGCCCGGAGCCGCTCCGCCTCGGTGATCGCCGCACGGCGCACGCGGTCGGCCTCGAGCGCCTCGTCGACCAGCTCGACGGAGTCGCCGCGCGCCTCCTGCGAGCGCTTCAGGACGTCCGGGTTCTCGCGCAGAAGTACGGGATCAATCACCCCAGCAGTGTAGAGGAGGGCCGGGACGGGCCGCCGCCCGCGCGTACCCCCGGGACCGGCTGAGCATCGGCCGCGAGGAGGCATCCGATCGCGCGGACGGCTGCGAATGTGAGTCGTCCCCCGAGAACGTCCCCCCGCGTTCGACACCCCTGCTCCCCTGAAGGCTCTTCCATGCACGCCACCCCCCTCATCGACGCGACCCCCGGCGTCGTCCTCGAGCGCGACGGCTCCGTCGCCCGGATCACCCTCAACCGCCCCGACGCCCTCAACGCGATCGACCTCGGCACCGCGCGACTGCTGCTGAGCACCGTCGCCGACCTCGACGCCGACGCCGGCTGCTCCGTCATCGTGATCGCCGCGGCCGGCCGCGCGTTCTGCACGGGCGGCGACATCTCGGCGATCATGGGGTCCGAGGACCCGGACCACTACCTGCGCGACGTCGCGACCACGACCGCCCAGGTGATCCGCCTGCTCGAGGACAGCCGCGCCGTCGTCGTCTGCGCGATCGACGGCATGGTCGCCGGCGCCGGCATCGCCTTCGCTTTGGCCGCCGACATCGTGATCGCGACTCCCGCCGCCCTCTTCCTCAGCGCGTACGGCGACGTCGGGCTCGTCCCGGACGTCGGAGTCACCGCCGCGCTCCCCCGCGTCGTCGGCCGCCGCCGCGCCCTGGACTTCGTGCTGTCGGGCCGCCCGGTCCGCGCGGCCGAAGCGCTGGAGTGGCAGCTCGTGACCGAGGTCGTGCCGCGCGCCGACCTCGCCGGTCGCGTCGACGAGCGCGTGCGCGCCCTGGCGGCGAAGCCGGCGCACGTCGCGTCCGCCGCCCGCCGCCTCCTGCGCACCGACCCGCTCGGCCGCGCCGAGCGCATCGTCGAGGAGACGGACACCCTGGTCGAGTTCCTGGCGGTCCCCGCCACGCGCACGCTCCTGGACGCCGAGCACGAGCGCCAGGCCCGCCGCGCCGCCCGGGCGACCGCCTCGCTCTGACCCGGCGCGAGCGTGCGCGACGACGCTCCGGCCCCGGGCCGGGCGGACGTCCGCCCGACGGCCCGCGGATCGGCCGGGCGTTCTCCTCCGATCTCGGCTACGGTGGTCCCCGCGAAGGGGAGTAGTTCCCACCGTCCGCCGAGCGGACGACGAGGCGCGTCGACATGCTGGTCCGGGACGATCCGGGCCCGGCGCTCCACCCCGGCTCCGGCCGGGGCGAACGAGACCTTCGGTCAGTCGACGCACGTCCTGACCGGTCCTCTCGCGCGGGTCGGCGGACCTGAGCCAGGAGATCGCATGGCGACCACCGCCCCCACCCCCAGTCCCGCCCAGGTGCGCCGCTGGCGCCGCTACCTCGCCGACGAGCTCGCCGAGGCCTCCGTGTACCGCGACCTCGCCGGCCGCCGCTCCGGCGAGGAGCGGGAGATCCTGCTCGCGCTCGCCGTGGCCGAGGGACGCCACGAGGAGCACTGGCGCGAGCTGCTCGGCTCCGCGGCGGAGCCCGCGCCCCGCCCGGACCTCCGCACGCGCTTCCTGGGCTTCCTCACCCGCCGCTTCGGCTCCGTGTTCGTCCTCGCCCTGATCCAGCGCGCCGAGGCCCGCTCCCCCTACGCCGACGACGACGACGCCACCGAGGCGATGGCCGCCGACGAGCGGATCCACGGCGAGGTCGTCCGCGGGCTCGCCGAGCGCGGTCGCAACCGCCTCTCCGGGACGTTCCGCGCGGCGGTCTTCGGAGCGAACGACGGCCTGGTCTCGAACCTCGCCCTCGTGCTCGGAGTGGGAGCGAGCGGAGTCGGGACGGGGGTCGTCCTGTTCACGGGCATCGCGGGCCTGCTCGCCGGCGCCCTCTCGATGGGCGCGGGCGAGTTCGTCTCGGTGCGCTCGCAGCGCGAGCTGCTCTCGGCCTCCAGCCCGGACCTCGACGCGAACCGCATCGTCCCCGATCTGGACGTCGACGCGAACGAGCTCGCCCTGGTCTACCGCGCTCGCGGGATGACCCAGGAGCAGGCCGACGCGCGTGCCGCCTCCGTCTTCACGGGCCTGCGCGGCGGCGCCGTCACCTCCCCCATCACGCTGGGCGGTCCCGCAGGAGACCCCGACGTCGACGAGCACGAGTCGATCGGCACGGGGATGGGCGCGGCGCTGTCGAGCTTCTGCTTCTTCGCCTCGGGCGCGATCATCCCGGTGCTGCCCTACCTGCTCGGCCTGACGGGGCTCGCCGCGGTGGTCGTCGCCTGCGTGCTCGTGGGCATCGCCCTGCTCGCCACCGGCGCGGTCGTCGGGCTGCTCTCAGGCGCCCCGCCGCTGGCCCGGGCGCTGCGCCAGCTCGGGATCGGCTACGGCGCGGCCCTGGTGACCTACCTCCTCGGCCTGCTCTTCGGCGCGTCCGGAGTCTGAGCCTCGGCCTCGAGGAGCTGCGCGGACTCGCGCGGCTCCTCGGCGCGGGGCCGCACGGCGACGCCGCGCCACCGCAGCGCGGCCACTCCGACCGCCAGCAGCAGCGACGCCGGCAGGCAGCCCAGCAGGGGGATGCAGGAGTAGTAGAGGAGCTGCCGCTGGATCCACGCGGGCGAGGGCACGTCGGAGTCGCCGTAGTAGGGCGGAGGCGGCGAGGAGTAGCCGGTGTAGAGGAGCGCGAGGCCGATCAGGGTCCCCGCGAGGCCGGCGACCAGGAGCACGAGGAGCCACGGGTTCCGCAGCAGGGGCGCCTCGCGCACGGGCTCGGCGGGAGCAGCGGGAGCGGGGTCGGCGGCCGGCTCCGGCAGGGGTGCGGGCGCGGTCTCGGCGCCGAGGCGGTGCGACCGCCGGCCCTCGGCGGCTCCGGCGATATCGGGCAGGGCCATGATGCGGCGCGGTCCGGGCACGGACGAGGAGCCGGGGCGGACCACGCGCGACTCCGGGAGCGCGGGACGAGCGGCGGCTCCGGACGTGGCGGCGGGAGCGCCGGGGGCGGCACCCGAGCCGGGCCTCGCGAACGCCCGCTCGTCGCCTCTCAGACGCTCCACCGGTCCCGAGAACCCGCGCTGGAAGGCCGGGTCGTAGCGCGGGTCGACCCGTTCGTCGTCGTCAGTCATCGTCGCGACCCGTCATCGTCGTCCCCGGTCATCGTCGACCTCCGGCTCGTGGGAGAGGATCCCGCGCAGCCAGTCGCGGGCCTCGAGGAACACCTCGTCGTCGTAGCGTCGCACGGAGGTGACCGGGCGGCGGTCAGCGCGCGGATACGAGCCGAGGAAGATCACCTTCGGGCTGAAGCGCCGCAGCCCCATCAGCGCGTCGGCGACCCGCTCGTCCTGGACGTGCCCGTCGAGGTCGATGACGAACCGGTACCGGCCGAGGGCATCGCCGATCGGCCGCGACTGGATCATGCTCAGGTTCACCCCGCGGGTCGCGAACTGCTCGAGCATGTCGAGCAGGGCGCCCGGCTGGTCGGCCGGGAGCTCGGCGATCACGCTGGTCTTGTCGGCGCCGGTCGGCTCGGGCAGCGCGTGCGAGCGCGAGACGTGCACGAAGCGCGTGACGGCGTTCGGGTTGTCGCCGATCCGCTCCGCCAGCACCACGACGTCGTGGTGGGCGACGATCCCGGGAGGGGCGATGGCCGCGTCCGCGGGCGATCCGCCCAGCAGGTCGACGGTGGCCTGGACGTTGCTGGAGGCCGGCAGGTGCTCGTGGCTGGGGATCTCGCGGTCGAGCCACACCCGGCACTGTCCGTAGGCGACGGGGTGCGCGGCGACGGTGCGCACCTCCTCGAGGCTCGTCCCCGGGCGGCCGACCAGGATGAACGACACCGGCACCAGGTACTCGCCGACGATGCGCAGCCCCGGGATCCGCGCCAGCGCGTCCTGCGCGGCCGTCACTCCGCCCTCGACCGAGTTCTCGATCGCGATCACCGCGCCGTCGCTGCGTCCGGTGACCAGATCGCTCAGCGCCTCCCCCACGTTCGCGACGCTGCGCCACAGCTGTCCGCGCGCCTCCGGGACCTGCGCGAGGGCCGCCTCCGTGAACGTGCCGCTGGGCCCGAGATAGCTGTAGGCACGGGTCTCGGGGGCGCTGTCGGGCATGGCGCAAGCCTAGCCAGCCGCGGTACCCCTGGAGGGGGCCGGACTGCCACTATGGACCGCATGACCGATCGCGCAGGGAAGCCGGCACAGGCCTCCGATCTCATCGACGTCGAGGCCCTCGTGAGGGCGTACTACGAGAAGAAGCCGGACGTCTCCGACCCGGCTCAGAAGGTGGTGTTCGGAACCTCGGGCCACCGCGGATCCTCGTTCGACACGGCCTTCAACGAGGACCACATCGCCGCCGTCACCCAGGCGATCGTCGAGTACCGGACCGAGCAGGGCATCACCGGCCCGCTGTTCATCGGCGCCGACACGCACGGGCTCTCCCGCCCGGCCCTCACCACCGCCCTCGAGGTCCTGGTGGGCAACCAGGTCCGCGTGCTCGTGGACGAGTTCGACGACTTCGTGCCGACCCCGGCGCTCAGCCACGCGATCCTCCGCTACAACAACGACCCCGCTCACACCGACCGGGCCGACGGCATCGTGGTGACCCCCTCGCACAACCCGCCCCGCGACGGCGGCTTCAAGTACAACCCGCCGCACGGCGGCCCCGCCGACTCCGACGCGACGACCTGGATCGCCGACCGGGCCAACGAGCTCATCGCCGACGGCAACCGCGGCGTGACCTCGGCCGAGCCCTCCGCGGTCGAGACCTACGACTACCGCACGCACTACGTCGCGGACCTGGCGAACATCATCGACCTCGACGCGATCCGGAAGGCCGGCGTGCGGATCGGGGCCGACCCCCTCGGCGGCGCCTCCGTGCACTACTGGCAGCTGATCGCCGAGATGCACGGCCTCGACCTGACCGTGGTGAACGGGGAGGTCGACCCGGCCTGGGGCTTCATGACCCTCGACTGGGACGGCAAGATCCGGATGGACCCGTCCTCCCCCAGCGCGATGGCCTCGGTGGTCGCGCGCGCCGGCGACTTCGACATCCTCACCGGCAACGACGCCGACGCGGACCGGCACGGCATCGTCACCCCCGACGGCGGGCTGATGAACCCCAACCACTACCTGGCCGTCGCAATCGACTACCTCTACCGCCACCGCACCGGCTGGCGCGAGGACGCGGCGATCGGCAAGACGCTGGTCTCCTCCTCGATCATCGACCGGGTCGCGGAGTCGCTGGGCCGGCGCCTCTGGGAGGTCCCGGTGGGCTTCAAGTGGTTCGTCCCCGGGCTGGTCGACGGCTCGGTCGGCTTCGGGGGCGAGGAGTCCGCGGGCGCCTCGTTCCTCCGCTTCGACGGCACCGTCTGGACCACCGACAAGGACGGCATCCTCCTCGCGCTGCTCGCCTCCGAGATCGTGGCGGTCACCGGGAAGAGCCCGTCGGCGCTCTACCGCGAGCTGACCGAGCGCTTCGGCGACCCGGTCTACGAGCGCGTAGACGCGGTGGCGACGAAGGCGCAGAAGGCGGCCCTCGGCAAGCTGGACGGCGACGCGATCGCGGCGACGACCCTCGCCGGGTCCGAGATCACCGCGAAGCTCTCGAAGGCGCCCGGCAACGGCGCGGCCGTCGGAGGCGTCAAGGTCGTCACCGAGGACGCCTGGTTCGCCGCGCGCCCCTCCGGCACCGAGGACGTCTACAAGATCTACGCCGAGAGCTTCCGCGGCCTCGACCACCTGCACGAGGTCCAGGCCGAGGCGCGCACGATCGTGGACGCGGCGCTGAACTCCTAGGCGCTGCGCTCAGTCGCCCGAGAAGGCTCGTTCCCGCCCAGGAGAACGAGCCTTCTCGGGCGACTCAGCGGCGGTGAGGAAAGGGCCGGCTACCAGCGCGGGTGGACGGCGGGGCGGAAGTGGGTGTCGTAGAGGGCGTTCACGGCCTCCATGAAGGCGGGGCCGAGGGGCGCGGCGGAGGCGGCGGCCGCGTTGGCGCGGGCCTGCTCGGGCGAGCGGGCGCCGGGGATCACCGAGGTGACGCCCTCCTGCTGGATGATCCAGGCGAGCGCGGCCGCCGCGGGGGCGAGGCCGTGGTCGTCGGCGAGGCGGGAGAACTCCTGCGCGGCCTCCACGCCGGTCGCGAAGTCGACGCCCGAGAAGGTCTCGCCGACGTCGAAGGCGGAGCCGTCGCGGTTGTAGCTGCGGTGGTCCTCCGGCGCGAACACGGTCTCGGTCGTGTAGCGGCCGCTGAGCAGGCCCGAGGCGAGCGGGACGCGCGCGAGGATGCCGACGCCGGCCTCGCGGGCGGCGGGCAGCACCTCGTCGAGCGGCTTGAGGCGGAACGCGTTCAGGATGATCTGGACGCTCGCGACGTTCGGGCGGGCGATGGCGGTCAGCGCCTCCTCCGTGCGCTCGACCGAGACGCCGTAGGCGGCGATCGCGCCCTCGGCGACGAGGGTGTCGAGGGCGTCGTAGACGGCGTCGTCGGAGTAGACGGAGGTGGGCGGGCAGTGCAGCTGCACCAGATCGAGGGTGTCGACGCCGAGGTTGGCGCGCGAGCGGTCGGTCCAGGCGCGGAAGTTGTCGAGCACGTAGTTGGCGGGGATCTGCTCCGCGCGACGGCCCATCTTGGTGGCGACGAAGACCTGCGCGTCGGGGTGCGCCGCGCGGTAGGCGCCGATCGTCCGCTCGCTGCGGCCGTCGCCGTAGACGTCGGCGGTGTCGAAGAGGGTCACTCCCGACTCCACCGCTGCGTCGAGCACGGCGAGGGCGTCGGTCTCGGCGACGTCCCCCCAGTCGGCACCGAGCTGCCAGGTTCCGAGGCCGACGACGGAGACGGGGGCGCCGGTGCGTCCGAGGATTCGAGTTTCCATGCCTCCACCGTAGGTGCGGCCGAGCCCGCGGCGGACCCCCTTGCGCGTGCTCTAACGTCGAGGGCATGCCCCTCCTCGTGCTCGGAAGCGCCAACCTCGACCACGTCCACCGGGTCGCCCGCATCCCCGCTCCCGGAGAGACGGTGCTCGCCCTCGACGCGAGCACCTTCCCGGGCGGCAAGGGCCTCAACCAGGCCGTCGCGGCCGCACGGACCGAGCCCGGCACCGTCTTCGTCACGAGCCTCGGACGCGACTCGGCGGGAGACCGGCTCGCCGCGGTCCTCGGCGAGGAGCCGCTGGAGCTGCGCGCCCGCCGCGGCGACGTCCGCACCGGCACCGCGCAGATCACCGTGGACGAGCGCGGGGAGAACGCGATCGTCGTCGACTCCGGAGCGAACGCCGCCCTGGTCGGATTGACCGCCGAGGAGTCGGCCCTGGTGGCGGCGGCCGACGCCCTGCTCCTCCAGCTCGAGATCCCGACAGCGACGGTGACGGAGGCGGCCCGCGCCGCGCGCGCCGGCGGCACGGTGTCGATCCTGAACGCCGCCCCGATCGGACCGCTGCCGGAGGAGCTCCTGGCGGTGCTCGACGTGCTGATCGTCAACGAGCACGAGGCCCGCGATCTCGCCGCCGATCGCGGCATCACCGCCGCCGACGACGACGCGCTCGCCGCTGCCCTCACCGCGCTGGTGCCGCTCGTGCTGGTCACCCTCGGCTCCGACGGCGTCGTCGTGGCGGTCCGCGACCGCGAGCCGGTGCGCACCCCGGCCTTCCGGGTGGAGGCCGTGGACACCACCGGCGCCGGGGACACCTTCTGCGGCGCCTTCTCGGCCCGGCTCGCCGCCACGGGAGCACGGCTCGACGATCCGGAGCAGCTGGTCGCCCTCACCCGCTGGGCGAGCGCGGCCGCGGCGATCTCGGTCACCCGCGCCGGAGCGGCGGTGTCCGCGCCGACGGCGGCCGAGACGGACGCGTTCCTCGCCGAGCGCGCCTGAGGGGGAAGCTCCTCAAGGAGGACGGAGCGGACACCGACCCCGGGCGGCCCGGAGCACCGTCGCTCCGGTCGGTACGGTGCACTCCGGAGAAGCACGAGAGCGCTCGGCCCGGCTCCGCTCCTCACGGCGGGGCGTCCCGCCCGGCGGACAGCCGCGCCCGCTCCCCGATCCGGCTAGTCGATCGCGGCGACCCGGACGGTCACCCGCGGCCGCAGCTCCGGATGCACCCGGACGCACCACTCGCGCACCGCGGCTCCGATCGCGCGCGCCACGTCCGGCGCGGACGCCTCCGCGGTCACGCAGAGGTCGACGGCCACGGACACCTCGTCCCCCGCGACGCGGACCAGAACCGGATCGGCGAACGTGCCGCCGCTCGCGGTGCCCAGCGGCTCGACCACGATCCCGGTCGCGCTCAGCGCCGTCGCCGCGTGCGCGAGCACGTCGCGCACCTCGGGCCTGGCCGGCATCAGGGTCGCGACGCCGTCCAGGGCGCGCAGCTCCGCAGCGAGCGCGGACACCGGATCGACCGGGGCCGCCGACTCGAGGCCGCTCACGACTCCTCCGTCCCGGGGACGTAGACGTCCTCCACGCGGACGTCGATCCTCGACACCCGCAGCTCGGTCTGGGTCAGCAGCCGCGAGTGCACGCGCTCGCGCACCTGCTGGGCCGCCTCGGCGATCGGCACCCCCCAGAAGACCGAGATCGTCAGCTCCACCACGACCTCCGCGCCCGGCTCGGCGATGTCGCCGACCAGGCGGCAGCGGCCGACCAGCACGCCGGCGACGCTGTCCCCAGCCTCGCGCACGAGTCCGCGGACCGCTCCCTCGGTGATCGTGAGCGCCACGTCGGGCTGGACGCTCGCCAGCGGGATGTCGCGTCCGGCCCGCGACTCGCGGCGGACCTGGGTGAGGATCGAGCCGAACCAGCTCTCCTCCGGCGCGGGCAGGCGTGCGGCGTCGTCGTCGATGAGCGCGCCGGAGAGGGCGCGCACGCGCTCGAGGGCGCGCAGAGTGCGCCGGTGCTCCGGCGACTCCTCGATGGCGGGGTCGTACGGAGTGCGCCCGCGGTCGAGGTAGTCGCTCAGCTCGTCGATGCCGATGCCGTCGCCCTCCTGCTCCGTCGCGTCCGCCTCCTGCTCGAGCGCGGGCGGCAGCACGACGTCGTGCTCCCCCGCGCGCTCCGGCCCGTCGCCGGGACCCTGGTCCGCGTTCATCGCGTCTGCTCCCTCATCGCCAGTCCTCCATCGCCACGACCAGCGACTCGCGCGCGCGGGCCAGCTTGCCCCGCACGGCGGTCACCGTGAGACCGAGGTGATCGGCGATCTCGTTGTACGACTCCCCGCCGACCTCGCGCAGCACCCAGCACTGCCGCTGCGACTCCGGCAGCTCGGACAGGGCGTGCGCGAGAGCCCGCATGGCGTCGCTCTGCTCGGCGGCCTCGAACGGGCCGGGCTCTCGGGCCGGGGGATGCTCCACGGCGTCGACGTCGTCGGTCGGGCGGCGCTGGCGCAGCAGGTCGACGCTGGAGCGGCTGACGATCCGCATCATCCAGCTGCGCACGCTCGCCGGCTCCTTGAGCTGCGGGAGCTGCGCCCAGACCGTGATCAGCGCGTTCTGCACGGCGTCGGAGGCGTCGGCCTGCGAGCCGGTGAGGCGCCAGGCGTAGGCGCGGAGGATCGACTGGTGCCGCTTGACGAGCACCTCGAAGGCGCGCACGTCGCCCTCGGCGGAGCGCTCGGCGAGCAGCGCGTCGCTCGCCGCTTCCAGTCCGGGCACGGCGCCTCCTCCCTCTCCGCTCACGCGGCCTCGGGCCGCCTCTCAGGTGACGCTCAGGAAAAAGTCCGCCGAGCACCGTGACGAACGCCGTCCGGGCTCCGTCTCACTCATGAAAGCACAGCCCGACCGGATTTCCGCCGGGCCTTCGACCCCGGTCTGCTCAGCAACGGCAGCCGATGAGACGTCCAGGAGACCTCATGAGCGACACCACGCGCACCCCCTCCACCACCCGCGTCGACAAGACCTCCGTCGACACGGTCACGACCCTCGGCGGCTCGCGGACCTCCGGCACCGCTCAGGGCACCACGGTCATCGACGACAGCGTCGTGGCCAAGGTCGCTGGCATCGCGGCCCGTCAGGTGCCCGGCGTCTTCGCCCTCGGCAACAACGCCGCCCGTGCCTTCGGCGCGATCCGCCAGGCCGTCGGCGGCGCCGACCACGCCCAGGGCGTGAGCGTCGAGGTCGGCGAGACCCAGGTCGCGGCTGACGTGACCATCGTCGTCGAGTACCCCGTGCCGATGCAGAAGGTCGCCGACTCCGTCCGCGCCGCCGTCTCCGAGGCCATCACCGAGCTCGTCGGCATGGCCGTCTCCGAGATCAACGTCGCCGTCGTCGACGTGCACATCCCCGGCGACGACAAGGACGACGAGGCCACCGAGAGCCGCGTCCGATGAGCGACTTCCAGCGCCCCGCGCCCACCGCCCCCGGCGGCCGCAGCACCGTCCTCGGTGTCGTGGTCGGCGCGATCCTCGCCTTCGCGGCCCTGATGTTCGGATTCTGGGGCCTCGTCCTCACCGCCCTCTTCATGGCCCTCGGCGTCGTGATCGCCCGCATCGCCGACGGCACACTCGACGTGCGCAGCCTCGTGGACGTGTTCCGCGGCCGCACCACCTCCCGCTAGGAGCCCACCGTGACCGCTCTCGACACGCGTCCCGCATCGCCGGTGGCGGGCACCGTCACCATCACCGTCCGCTCCATCGAACGCGCCGCCGTGGCGATCGTCCACGAGGAGCTGGGCGTGGAGGTCTCCGCGATCCGCGTCCGCCTCTCCGATGACCGGGGCGGCCTCGCCCTCGCGGTGACCGCGCCGGTCGTCGTCGAGCCGGGCACCGCCCTGGCCGGCGGCTCCCTGCTCGAGCGCCTGCGCGGCGACCGCACCCGCATCGCCTCACGCATGGAGGCGCTGACCGGGCGCACCGTCAGCCGGATCGACATCCGGGTCACGGGCACCCGCACCCGAAGCACGAGGAGAGTCGCATGAGCCCCGCACCGTCGGCGCCCGACACCCGCTACAGCCGCTACCTCCGTCGCGAGACCCACAAGTCCCGCTCCGCCGCGCAGATCGTCGTCCTGGTGCTCATCGCCCTGGTCGCGGCCTACGTCGGCACGGAGGCGGTGCTCGCGATCCTCGGCGCCGCGCCCCTGCTCGCCGCACCGTCCGCCCTGCTGGGCGCGATCGTCGGAGTCGCATCGCTGGCGAACCCCGCCCTCATCGGCGTGGCCGTCGGCGCGGGCGTCCTCGCTCTGGTCCTTCTGGTGCTCGCACTGGCGCCCGGGGCCCGGGCCCGCCACACCGTGGACGACGACCGCCTCGCCGTGGTCGTGGACGACGGCGTGATCGCCTCCTCCCTGGCCCGCGCAGCCC
>NZ_PSWG01000015.1:0-70208 GCF_002931195.1 Rathayibacter sp. AY1C2
GACGTACGCGAGCGCTGCGGGGTTGGTGGTGATGTCGACGGTGGTGTACTCGATGCCCTTCTTCTCGAGCACCCGGTAGGTCATGGTGCACTGCACGCATGACGGTTTCGAGTAGACGGTGAGCATCAGTCGTCCCACCGGTCGCCGCGGTGCGGGTCGTGCTCGTCGTTGACCGGGGACCAGGCGTGCAGCTCGGCCCACTTCTCGGCGGCGTCGGTGTGTCCGGTCTGGGTAAGGATTCTCAATCAGATTTGTCAAGCCAGCGGGGGCGTTCAGGCTCATCTGTTCTTCGTTCTCTCCCAGCGTTTTCTTGCCTGGAAGGCACGTAGTGCCGAGCAGGGTCGAAGGGGGAGCGCAACCCGGAGGGCGGAGGAGGAGAGGTTGTCGGCGCGATGTGAGGGAGCGCAGCGACCGCGTGTCGAGAACCTCGGAGGAGCCGGCCGCGCAGCGGCTTGCGCGGACGCCGGAGGCCCGTACGCTGCCGAAGGCTTCCAGGCAAAATGCGCGCAGCGCACAGCACCGCGTCGACCGGAGGTCGGCGTCCATGTCAGTGCCCGCATCCGAGATCGTCTGCGCACCAGGAACGTGCTGCTCGATCGGGGTGCACGTGCGCTGTCTCTGTATGCAGCGCGTACCGCTGAGAAGCCGCATATCTCCGCGGAACAGGTCGGTTCCGCCGCGCCACGGGTGCGAGCATGACCGTAGGAGGCCGGGATGCGTGACGCGGTGATGGTCGTCGAAGACGACGTCGAGATGGGCGAGCTCATCAAGCGGGGTCTTACCGGCGACGGCTACGACGTCGCCCTGTTCTCGAACGGGGTCGACGCGCTGAACGCGGCGCGCGACGCGGACTACGCCGCCGCAGTTCTCGACGTGATGCTCCCCGGAATGAGCGGCTTCGAGATCTGCCGGCACCTGCGCGCGAGCGGTGCCACGCTCCCGGTGATCATGCTCACCGCCCGCGACGCCCTGCAGGACCGCGTGTTCGGCCTCGACGCGGGCGCCGACGACTACCTCGCGAAACCGTTCCACTTCGAGGAGCTCTCCGCCCGCCTCCGAGCGATGATCCGCAGAGAGCACCTCACGAACCGGGCACCGGTCGTGCTGGGAAATCTGCGCGTCGACCCCTACGCGCACGCCGCGACGGTCGACGGCGCCGTCCTGCCTCTGAGCCCCAAGGAGTTCGGCGTCCTCCGCGCGCTCGCGGCGCGCGCCGGGGACTTCGTGCCGCGGGAGGAGATCCTGCTCGAGGTGTGGGGGTCGGCGGAGTTCGTGGACCACAACATCGCGGAGCAGTACATCAGCTACCTCCGCCGCAAGCTGGCCGCGGGCGGGGCGTCGGTCGAGATCCTCACCCGACGGGGTGCGGGCTATCGCCTCGGGGTGACGCCGTGAGCTGGCGGTCCCTGTCGATCCGGGTGCGGATCACGGTGTCGAGCCTGCTGGTCGCGATGCTGTTCTTCGGGATCGTCGCGGTCGTCGTGCGCGAGCAGCTCGATCACATCCTCGATGCCTCCACGATCGAGCTGGTCCGCTCGGGAGCGTCGCAGGCGCTGATCGAGGAGAGCCGCGACACCGCCGAGGCCGTCGTCGGCGGCGTCAGCACGACGCTCCTGATCGCCCTCGCGATCCTGTTCGTCGCGTTCGCTGTGACGTCCTGGGTCCTGGTCGGCCTCGCGCTGCGCCCCGTCGGCAGGATGCGCGCGATCGCCGACCGGCTGCGCCAGGGACGCTCCACCGAGCTGCTCCCGGTCGGGCCCGCCCGCGACGAGCTCTCCGACCTCGCCTCGACCCTGAACGCGCTGATCGCGGACCTGCGGGAGTCGGCGGACCGGGAGCGGCGGCTCGTCGCCGACGCGAGCCACGAGCTGCGCACCCCGCTCGCCGCGCTGCGCACCCGGCTCGAGCTCGCTGAGCGGGTCCGCGACGATCCGGCGGCTCTCTACGCCGATGTCGTCGACGCGCGCCGCTCGATCGACCGCCTGCAGTCCCTGACGGACGGGCTGCTGATCCTGTCGAGGATCGACGCGGGCATCGCTACCGGCGACGCCTCCTCGGCGGCTCTGCGGGAGGAGGTAGCCGACAGCATCGACCGCGCCCGGATGCTCGCCCGCGAGCGGGACCTCGCGATCGACTTCGTCGCCCCCGCCTCGATCGTCGCCGCCCGGTACCCGATCTCCCCGACCGATTTCGGCCGGATCCTGGACAACCTGCTCGCGAACGCCGTCACTGCGACGCCCGACGGCGGCAGCGTCAGCGCGACCCTCGTCGAGCGCGCCGAAGAGATCGTCCTCTCCGTCGACGACGACGGCCCGGGCGTTCCTGACGCGTTCCTCGCGGTCGCGACTGACCGTTTCACCCGCCCGGATGCCGCCCGCTCCCGCGACGGCGGCGCCGGCCTCGGGCTCGGGCTCGCGATCGTCGCCGGTCTCAGCCGCGCCGCCGGCGGCGAGCTCCGACTCCGCAACCTCGCCCCCCACGGCCTCGGTGTCGACGTCCGCATCCCCGCGACGCAGCCCCACCCGACCTCTCGCAAGGAGCACCGATGATCGACCCCCAATCCCTCCTCGACGGCGCCGGCCCCTGGGCGATCGCCCTGGTCTGCCTGATCGCCTTCGTCGAGACGGGCCTGCTGATCGGGTTCTTCCTCCCCGGTGACACCCTCCTCTTCTTCACCGGTGTCTTCGTCGCGACCGGCGTGATCTCCCTGCCGGTGCCGCTGGTGATCCTGATGGTCGCCGCCGCCGCGTTCCTGGGCGACCAGCTCGGGTTCGTCATCGGCCGCGCGAGCGGGCCGCGGATCTTCGAGCGCAAGGACAGCGGGCTCTTCAGCCGCTCGAGCGTCGCCCGCACCCAGTCGTTCTTCGACCGGTTCGGCGGCTGGGCGGTCACCATCGCCCGCTTCGTGCCGGTCGTGCGCACCTTCGCCCCCGTCGCCGCCGGCGTCGGGAAGATGCACTACGGCCACTTCGTCGGCTTCAACGCACTCGGCGCCGCCGTCTGGTCCACCGGCGTGATCCTCCTCGGCTTCTTCCTCGGGCAGATCCCCGGCGTCGCGGACTTCGTGGGGAAGTACATCGACATCGTCCTCGTCGGCATCGTCGTTCTCAGCCTCGCCGGCATCGCCCTCACCTACTGGCGGCAGAAGAACCGCGCCGGACGCGACGCCTGAGCCCAGCGCTCAGGGGGTCGCCGTGACGGCCGCGCGCGGTCGGCGGAGCGCGATCACCGCGACCAGCAGCAGGAACACCGCGAGGGCCGCGAGCGTGACCGGGCCGGTGCCCAGGCCCAGGCCCTTCTGGGCGACGGGATCCGCGAGCCAGTCGCAGACCGAGGCGCCGAGCGGTCGCGTGACGACGTAGGCGGCCCAGAACGCGAGGACCGCGTTCCGCCCCGTCAACCGGTGTGCGAGAGCGGGGATCGCGATGATCGCCGCGAACAGGACGGCGGAGGGCAGGTAGCCGAAGCCGAGGGTCGACGCGGTCAGGTCGCCCGCTGCGGTGCCGAGTGCGAACGTCCCCGAGACGGCGAGCCAGTAGAACGCGGCGCGGCGCGGCGTCGTTATCGAGTGGATCGACAGCGTCCGCTCCGCCCGCCACCACAGGGCGAAGACCGCGGCGAGCGCCACCGCGAACCCGAGAGTCGAGACGAGGTACGGGACTCCGGCGACCACGTGCAGCACGTCGGCGGCCATCGTGCCGAAGACGCTCACCATCAGCACCGCCGTCCAGTACACCCACGGGATGTACCGGCGGGCCGCGAACTGCAGCGCGAGGGCGGCGAGGAACGCGAGCCCGGTCACTCCGACAACGATCACCGGGTCGAACGCGGTCGCGAGGAAGTCCGACGCCGTCTCGCCCATCCCCGTCGTCAGCACCTTGAGGACCCAGAACAGCGCCGTCGCCTCGGGCACCGTCGAGGCGGCGTAGCGGCCGGCGAGGAGGCGGGAGCGGATCCGAGGGAGCGGAGGGCGGCGCTGATCGGTGAGATGCGTCATGCCGCCATGGTCGGGCAGTCTGCGGCACCCGGGGCTGGGGGCTTCGCCGGGTCCGTTGAACAAGCGCACAGCGACCCGCTCACCGGCAGCGCTGCCCGCTGCCTTCCGCCGTCATCTGGTCGGACGGTGCCCGGAGAAGCGCCGCCAACGGAACGACGGTGATGCAGCACGTTCGGTGTGCAGCCTGACCGCGAGCGGCGCCCAGACGATCAACGCCACCCCGGCGCCCAGGAGCAGCCCGCCGACGGTGTCGGAGATCCAGTGCGCACCGAGGTAGGTGCGGCTGAGCATCATCGCCACCGTGTAGAGGGCACCGGCGATCCGGACCCACCACAGGGGGAAGACGATCGCGAGGACCACCGCGGTCGTGGCCGCGTTCGCGCTGTGTCCGGAGGGGAAGGAGCCGAAGTCGGCGTTCACGAGGATCTCCAGCGGCCGTGGACGCCCGACCGCGTTCTTGAGGATCTGCACCAGCAGCCCGCTGAGCGGCGCGGCGATCGCGAAGTACGTCGCAGCCCAGCGACCGCGCCAGAGCAGCAGCGCCGCGAAGACGACCAGAGGAATCACGATCGTCCCGAGGATCCCGCCGCCGAGGCTGTTCATCACCAGCGACGGGACCAGCCAGAACGTGGACCGGTGCTCGATGATCTCGTTCATCCAGGCGGTGTCGAACCCGAACGGCTTGTCGTGCTCGCGGTAGAAGATCAGCGCGGCCAGAAGTCCCGTGAGCAGCACCGCGAGGCCCGCCGAGATCAGCGGCCAGCGTCGCGCCGCCCGATAGGCGATCGCACCATCGGCCAGGGGTCCGCTGTTCGGCATCAGTGCCGTCCTCCTCGCTCGGCGCGCAGCACGCCGGAGGAGTCCACGCTACGAATGCGCGGGCTCCGGGTGCGGAGGATTCCCCCGCATCCGTTGTGAAAGCACAGAACCTGAGCCCATCGGCTCGGTACCGACCTGGTCGAACCGCGGAGCTTCGGGTCGTTGTGAGCAAACACAACGCAGCACGGCGCATCCCGAGCCGCCGCCCACGTCCCGGCTGGGACTCTGCGGGCATGGACATCTCAACGACGGCAGCACCGTCCCGCGGCCGGCGGCTGCTCAGCAAGGTCCCCGAGGTCACGATCTGGTTCTGGATAATCAAGATCCTCTGCACCACGGTCGGTGAGAGCTTCGCCGACTGGATCAACATGGTCCTCGGCGTCGGCCTCATCGCGACGGCTGTGATCTTCATCATCGTCACCGCGGTCGTGCTCGCCGTGCAGATGCGGCTGCGACGCTACGTGCCCGCCGCGTACTGGCTGACTGTCGTGGTGATGAGCGTCTCCGGCACCCTGCTCACCGACATCCTCACCGACCAGCTCGGAGTGCCTCTCTGGGCCAGCTCCCTCGTCTTCTCGCTGCTGCTCGTGATCGTGTTCGGCGTCTGGTATTCGAAGGAGCGCACCCTCTCGATCCACAGCATCGACACCACCCCGCGGGAGGCGTTCTATTGGGTCACCGTCCTGGTCACCTTCGCGCTCGGCACCGCCCTCGGCGACTGGACTCTCGAGCTCACCGGCTGGGGCCCTGGCGTCTCGATCCTCCTGCCCCTCACGCTGCTCGCGATCGTCACCGGCCTCTGGCGCTACGGCGCGAACCCGGTCCTCGCGTTCTGGATCGCCTACATCCTCACCCGCCCCCTCGGCGCCAATATCGGCGACTGGCTCGGCCTGTCCCCCGACGAGCAGGGCCTCGGGCTCGGCACCTTCGTCACCAGCATCATCTTCCTGCTCGCGATCCTCGCCACCGTCGTCTACCTCTCCCTCAGCAAGGCCGATGTCGACAAGGGCGCATCCGAGCACTACACCACGCCAGTCGCCCGCGAACGCCGTTCACTCGTCGCCTTCGCGGTCCTCGCCGTCGCCGTCGTCGGGCCGCTCGCCTTCACCAACAGCCAGCCGCACACCAGTCCGGCACCGGAAGGCGCAGCCCCGGCCTGCGATGCGTCGGGAACGCTGTCCGCAGCTGACGCGAAGGCATCCGTTCAGACCGACTTCCCCTCCGCCGACGTGCAGAACTTCCAGACGATCACCGCCGACACCCTCGCCCTCGTCACCAGCGGCGATCAGGCCGGCGCGAAAGCCCGCGCCACCGACCTTGAGACCGCCTGGGACGACGCGGAGCCCGCACTGAGCGCCGCGAACTGCCAGACGTGGACCTACGTCGACCAGCAGATCGACCCCGTTCTCTCCTCCGTCCGCGCCGGCAGCCCCGACCCGGTTGTCGAGAAGACGAGCATCTAGGACCTGCTGACCACTCTCGCCGGACGCTGACATGAGGCGTCAAGGTCTTCTTTTGCGACCCGAATCTGGCCTCCTCCGACCAATTGATCACTGCCGCCCTGCCCTGCCGCCGCCGCAACGGCATCGGCGCGACTCAACACATCGATCGGAACCGGTCGGTGACAAATCGGTCCGCTACTGAACCCATGCTCGAGCTCGTAGACGCACTCCGAGCACACGGGGCTGCCGACCAGGCCGGCGTCCGCGAGGTGCTCCACCCAGGGGTGCGAGCACTCACCGCAGACCTCAGCGAGCAGAACCCGGAACCGGGCGCGGCGCGAACGGCGAGCGTCAGCTCGCCGGCGCCACTGCGAGAGGCCGACCATCACGTGAGCGTAGCGAGCGCGCCACCAAGCAATCGCGCGCTTCGCCTCATCCGCATCGCCTCTGGCGTCCCGTTTGGGGATTCCCATACGGACGGTAACTAAGGATCTATCCGGCGGTGATCAGCTCGCCGGGCGCACCGAGAGACGCGAGGTCGACATCGCCCTGTGACGTCAGGAGCTCTCCGCTGATCCCGTCGTAGACGGCGGTGAAGACGTCCACCCGATGGAGGTCGAAGCCATAGGGCACGTCTGTTCTCTCCGCGGGCGCGTGCACGGTCAGCGCCCAGACCGGCTCGTCCTGTGCGACCCAGTAGTGGTCCGCGAGAGCGGGGTCATAAGCGGCGAGCTCCTCGTACGTGGTTCCGACCGCGTAGATCGGGTACTGCTTCTTCTCCTCCGCACTGAGCGTCGAGAGCTGGACTCCGGTGCCGTTGGCCAGGTCGAGCGCCGGGTTCGTCAGCTGCTGGACGTCGATGATCGGCCCCTCAGAGGCGGCGGTGGCGATGGGGGTGCCCGGTGGGCCCTCCGTCGGGACGGTGGGTGTCAGGGACTCCGTCATCTCTGTTGGTTCGGCAGGCGTCTCGGTGGAGATGGGGGTCGTGCTGGCGGTGGCGTCGATGGTGACGGGGCCGGAGCGGATGCGCATCGTCGTGGAGGTTTGGGTGAGGCTGACGTCCTCGGCGCCCAGCACGTCCATGAGCCACTGCTCTCGTTCGTCGGCGGCGTCGAGGCAGCCGACGTACGTCGTCGCGGGGCCTCCGGTGACCACCCATACGGAGGTCTGCAGGCCGGCGGACTGGAGGTCGTAGGTGAGCGTGTTGCAGGGACCGTCGACGCTGAGCTGCGACCGGCCGTCGGTGCCGGTGATGCGAAGGCTGACGGGGTGATCGAGCAGCCATCCGCCTGATCCTTGATCGCCGATGACAGCGGTGGTCTCGTAGACGGGCTTGGTCGCGTCTTCGGCGCTGAGCAGTTCACCCGGCAGCTGCGCCGTCGACGGCGACCCGGGGCTGCTGGCGCTCGTCGCGCATCCACTGGCGAGGAGCGCCGCGGAGAGGCAGAGGATTATGAGGGGGAGGACTCTCGCCCGCCTGACGGTCACTGGTCCACTCCGGTCTGCGTCGCGGGCGGGTTGGTGCAGTCGACCGCGGTGGTCAGTCCCGTGAATATCTCGATCCGGCCGCCCTTTTGGCACACCTGCGTTCCTGCGAGGGAGAACAAGGCGGCGTCCGTCCCGTCTGCGTCGGTCCCAGCGAGCGCAGCACACGCCGCTGCGAGCGACGCAGTGGACTGCTTCGCGGGCGTCTGAATCTCGCCCGACAGGGCGACGCCCTGCCCGTCCTGTTCCCAGCAGGTGACGGGCGCTGCGACCGGAGTGCCGCGCTCCGTCGTCACCGCCGTGAGGACAGCCGCGCTGAGGACGGCGCCGGCGATGCCGGCGAGCGTCACCGCCGCGGCCTGGCGAAGACGTCGGCGGCGGCGGATTCGGTCCGCGAGGCGTGCGCTGATGCGCTCGAGCTGCTCGTCGCTCAGGTCAGGATCGTCCATGGTCTTCTGTCCGTTCCGTCAGGGTTCTCGCCAGTGATGTCCGCACCCGCGAGAGGCGGTTGCGGACAGTCCCGTGGGACAGGCCGAGGGAGCGAGCGGCATCGCTGTAGCTGAGGTCGTCCTCGATGCACGCCGTCCAGATCGCCCGGTCCGTCGCGCTCATCTGCTCGACCAGACGCCGCACGTCGAGCAGCCGGTCGCTCGTCTCCGCGTCGACGCCGCGAGAGGCGGTGTCGACGGAGAGGGGCAGGTGGCGTCGGCGCTGCTCGCGGCGGTTGGTCGAGAAGCTGAGGTTGCGTACCGTGACCAGCAGCCAGGGCAGCACCGACTCCCCCACGATGCGCACGCCCGAGCGGCGCTGCCAGAGCAGGAAGAAGCTCTCCTGCACGACGTCCTCGGCATGACCGGCGTCCGCGAGGAAGCTTCCCGCGGCCCGGTAGACCGCGCGGCCGTGCATCCGGAAGAGAGCATCCAGCGCCGAAGGGTCACCGCCGCGAAGACGATTTACCAGCGTCACCTCAGCAGCACCGACCATCCGACATCACCCCCTCAATAGTGAATGCCCTCAGAGCACGGTTTCGTCTCAGGCGTCATTAACGAACTTTGTCGGTTCGACAGTGCCTCTGTGACCTATCCCCTACCGGACGCCCGCCAGATCATCATCCGCGCGCGACGGTCGGCCTGGCATCGCGCCGCCGTGATCATCGCTCGGGAGTCGAGGGACGGCCTTAAGGCATGTGGGAGGCGATGGCCGCGAGGGCGAAGCCGACGAGTGCGGTCGGCAACGCCAGGATGCACCAGACGATTTGCCACCCGTGGTGAGCATGGGCCCCGCTTGTCGCGCGAATGACGGTGAGGACCCAGACGCTGATAGCGCTGGTGAGGGCGACGATGCCAGCCGCGAGGAGGAAGGCTTTCCCTGCTGCGGCCTCCTCGTCGGTGGGCATCAATCCCATGCCGATTCCTCTCTCGCTGATGGAGAGGTAGGTCAGCATGACGGGCGCGACGATCATCCCGAGGACGGCGATCGCGGCGATCACCGGACTCAGGGATCCCTTCCGAGCGACGTCAACCACGCAGTGCACACTATCCGCGCGTCGCTAAGCCCCCCTGCGAGCGGGCCGCTCGTCGTCCGGCATGGAGACGCCCTGCCGGACGCCCGCTGGACCATCCCCATACGGGACGCGCACAAGGCGCTCGGGTTCGCGAGACTGAACTGATGTCGGGGTTGCTGGTCATCGATCTCGTGTCGCGCGTGATCAGAGCCCGCTGCGGCCGAGCCGCGGCGCACGAGAGGTGACGCGCCCGACGTCGGGAATCAGCACGCCTCATGATTCACGGCGACGGAGGACAGGACATCAACCGGCCGATCTGCGGCGTCGGCTCAGTGCCCAGACGAGCGCGCCCGCAAGGAGCACCGCGCAGGTCAGCCCGGCGACGTGCAGGACGAGCGACGGCATTCCGTTCTCGGGGAGCAGGAAACCGTACGGCACCCACCCGTCGGTCGCTCCGCGGACGAGCACGACGACGACCCAGACGATCGGGTAGGGCAGGACCACCCACAGCCGGCGCCAGGAGAGCGGTCCGCGGTCGGCGACGACGATCCAGTCGAGGAGGACGAGCGCGGGGAGCACCACGTGCAGGACGGCGCTGACCCAGGGCGGAGCCGTCCCGGTACCGAGTACGAGGGTGTTGTAGATCACGGCGACGACGATCGAGTAGGCCGTCGCCGCGCCGCGGACGTAGCTCAGCCACACCGGAGTCGGACGGCGGGCGAGCGCGACCGATCCGGCGACGATGAGCACCGCGCTCGCGAGGAGGCTGGTCTGGTTCGTGAAGTAGCCGAAGTAGTCGAACGGATTCGGGTCGCCGGCCGCGATGCTCAGCGCGTAGGTGTGGAGGATCACCGCGACCGCGGCTGCACCGACGGCGATGCGCGCTACACCCACGAAAGGGCGGGTCGGTGCCGGGGAACTCATCGGGTCAGCCTAGGAGCCGTTGGGCTTCCTGCTGGCCCGCGACAGACGTTCCCCTTTCCGAACCGTGCTGAGCATTTCAGGCCGAGACGCGACCACGAGGAAAGCGGTGACGTCGCTTGGCCTGAGCCGGTGGGGACGTTCTCGGAAGTGCGCAGCACGGTCGCGGTCGCGGCATGCCTGGCGGTCGTGACGGGATGCACCGCGCAGCCTGCACCGTCGGCCCCGCCTCTGGCGACGAACTCGGACGACGGCTTCACCTCCCCGCTGACCGGCGACCTAGGCGTAGCGACGTTCACCGGGAGCGACGGGACCACCGGCGCCGTCCAGTTGAGCGCGGCGGACGGCCGGCTGGCTCTGACATCCGACGAGCTCGTCATCCCCGCCGCGTCTTCCGGTCCCGACGATTCGGCATGACGGCCGACGACCTGTTCTACCTCAACCCGTTCCGGTTCCCCTCGGACGAGATCCTCCGCGTCGGTGAGGACCTGAATCTCACCGTTGCCGCCCGATGACCGCGAGCCACTCGGTTGCCCTCGACGGAGGAGCGTGATGGTCGCCGTATCGGCCGCGGCGCTCTTCCTGCCCCAGCTGCGGATGCTGCCGCGGCCCGTCATCGACCAGGAGCACCCGTGTTTCTAGCGTTCCTCGCTGGCGCCCCGGCCGTCATCGGAATCCTGTGGCTCGTCAACCTCTCAGGCGATGGGTCCCAAGAGAAGGTGCGGCGGGACACCTGCACCGGCGCTCTCGTCGTCAGCCTGCTGTTCATCGTCGGAGCCGTCGTCTACTGGTTCGTGCCGGTGGAGACGAGCAACGATGCTCAGGGATCGTTCGGCGGTTCCGCCTTCGCCGTCGCTGCGCTGGTCGTCAGCGGCATCCTCGGCCTCCTCCTCACCTTCATCCTCTGGCTCACGATGCCAAGAGGGACAGGGGTGGAGCGCGACTGATATCCGGCGCTGCTCGCACGACGATTCGATCGACAGGCGTTCACACCACTGACCCCGCGGAGACCCTTCGACAGGGCGATGAGAATCGCGCCCTGCGTAGGCTGAGCGACAGTTCGGCGGACGGAGCAGCACACACCATGACAGACACGAACGCGATCAGCCGGCTATCCGTCATGGCCGCTGCGACCGCGCTCGTTCTCGCCCTGGCCGGGTGCACGGCACCCCTCGATGGAACCGCCGTCACCAGCCCCTCGACCACCTCCACCGCTGCCAGCCTTCCTACGAACAGCCCCACGGATGACTCTGATGCAACGGACGCTCCCGCCGCCAAGTCGCTTCTGGAGCAGCTGCCCATCCGCACGTCACTCGAGAGCGTGTCCAACGATGCGAGCGGCGATCTCCTGATCGAGGAGCGAGAGGACGGGACGGTGTGGCTGTCCTTCAGCGGGCTGAGCCTGACCGGAGCAGTGGAACCGCGAGTCCTTCTCACGAGCGCACCACTCGAGGACAACGACGGCGAGTTGAGGTTCCCTGCGGACGTCGGAAGCGAGGTCGGCTCGCTGACAGCGGATGCTGATCAGGAATTGCAGATCATCGATCCCGACACGATCGGCAGCATCGAGAGCGTCCTCATCCTGGGTGTCGGTGATCCCGGCACCCGTCAGCTCGCAGCCGCTCGAGTGCCGCCCTCCACCACGGAACAGTGACGCCGCAGCGCCGCGAACGGGCATCGCCAGGCATCGCTGCCAGCACCCGCGTCGCCTCAGGAGCATCACCAACGCCCCGACTCGTCGTGGAACGCGCACGAGCTCTCATGGTGTTCTCCGCGTGAATCACCGGTCATCGATTCGGAAGGAACGCGATCCGCGCACTCCGGTTGCGATGCTCGCTGTGGCCGCCGTCGGCGTGCATCTAGTTCCCGGCTTCCTACTCGTCCACGCGTTCTACATCGGGCTCTTCGGAATCGACATCGGAGCAGGAGCCGCCTACCCGAGCAGTCACGACCTTCCCCGCGCCCGCGTCGAAGCAGACCTGGACCACGTTCTTCGCTGGCCGAGTGAACGCACGCGAAGCGTGGGCCGGCTCGTCGGCGCACTCCGGCAGCCTTTTCGAGAGGAACGCCTGACACGCTGAACGTCCGCACCCGGTAGACCATCCCCTACTGGGACGGCGACTCGCCGCGCGTTGGCGTCCCGACGTCATCGCGGCCGGCGCCGAAGTCGGGGACAGTCAGCGGGTGGGAGGCGAGTTCGATGGCTTGCTCGCGGGTGAGGTGCTGCGGGAAGTTCACATGAGCGAACCGGCCCGTGGGATCGTCCGAAGAGGACGGTATCGAGACACTGCTTCCCTGGAGGAACGTCACGATCGCATCCTGGGTGGGATCGGTGGTGACTCGGCCCAGCCTGTCGCGCAATTCGAGGAGCACCTTCTGGCCTGGCGCCGACACCTCGAGGACGACCTGCTTCGACCGGCCGGTCTCGATCCTCCGTGCCGTGGTGAACGACGCGAAGGGCGTGACCCGCGAGCGCACGCGAACCGTCTCGGCTGACAGGTCGGCGCACGGTGCAGGTTGGCGAATGGCGTGCACGACGAGCGGCAGAACGTTGAACACGACGAGCGCACCGACGAGTACCGCCAGGCGAGCAGCAAGGGGAACGGCGACCGGATCCAGTGCGTCGAAGATGACGTTGCCGCCGATGATCGCCACGACAGTGACTCCGATGAGAACACGCTCCGTCGGCGCTCCTGCGCGACTGAACCAGTTCCATTGAGTGAGTCGCACCTCGGACGCCGAGCGTCCACTTGTGAACCCTGCCGCCATCGCTCACCCCTTCCGTTTCGTTCAGCCTGTCCTACGGCCTGCGGTACTGGCCACTGGACGCTCAACCCCGACCGACGATCCTCAATCGAGACGGCGTTCTCTTGCCATGAAGCTCGAAGGGCCTCGTGACTCGCACCGACGAGCAGGTGCGAGAAGGTCACTCATGAGCACTGACGAGGAGCGGTGGAACCACACGGGGCTGATTCGAGTGTTCACCATCACCGCGTGCGCCTCTCTCGCCGCCGCCATCGCGTTCATGATCCTCGAGCTCACGACGGACCTCGACGCCGCGACGGGCGCGTTCATCTTCCTGACGCTGTTCGTCCTGAATGTCGGGCTGATTCTCGCCCGGCGACGACAGGAGGTTGCAACGGACACACCGGTCGTTCCCTTCTGAAGCGCACTGCTCCGTGTGGGGATCCTTCAGCGGAACGATCAGGCGTTCGGTGCGGGTGCGAGTGTTGCGCTTCCGGAGACGACCATCCAGCGCCCGGCGATTCGTCGCCATGCGCGGACGTAGTGAAGCCGAGCCTCGATCCGTGTGCCGTGGTCGATCACAACGACGTCTACGACGGACGTGGTCTGGGCGCCGCCGGCAGAGGCCAGCGTGCTGCGACTGATTTCATCGATCGACTCGAACTTCGTTGTGCCCGACGAATGTGCTCCGAGATCTTCGTCCCGGCTGATGATCGAGCCTTCGGGTGTCGTGAAGATCAGCTCGGGTGCGAGCAGTCGACCAAGCGCATCGACGTCACTTGCGCGCATCGCGTCCAGCAATCGATCCTCGGCAGCATCGACGGTTTCGTGGAGCATGGATGGGAACGACATCCGGAAAGAGTATCTCTGCTCGTTGCGCGGCCTGCGTCCGTAGGGGGATCGGGTGCCGGGACCCTCTTCTCTCAGGCAGGCGTGTCGGAGTTCGATACTGAGGTCATGGCATCACTGCTCGTCTCCGACGTCGCTCACTCCGGTCTCACCGTGGCCGACCTCGACGACGCGCTGGTGCTGTGGTGCTCCGGTCTCGGGTTCGTGCTCGAGCGCACCTTCACGCTCGACGTGGAGGTCACGGCGGCGACCACCGGCGTCCGTGGAGCCGTGATCCGCGCAGCGACGGTGACCCTCGGCCCCCACCGTGTGGAGCTGCTGCAGTACGACCCGCCCCGACAGCTCGAGTCCGCCGGCTCGCCCGCACAGGTCGGCACGGTGCACATCGCGCTCACGGTCTCGGACCTCGATCGTGTCCTCGAGCTCTGCGCTGGACACGGCTGGAGACCGGTCGGGACACCTCACCGGATGACCGCTGGCGCCCGAGCCGGCACGCGCATCATCTACCTCGAAGGTGCCCTCGGCGGATTCCTCGAACTGATCGCGCCCCCACAGCTCCCGTAGGCCGCGTCGGCCGATCGCGTCGAGGGCCCGATCTCTCAGCCCGCCAACCTCGCCATCCACTCCTCCACCGCGTCGGGCGTGCGCGGCATCGCCGCCGAGAGCAGGATCGACGATGTCTCCGTGACCACGAGGTCGTCCTCGATCCGGATGCCCAGGCCCCGCAGCTCGGCGTGGACCGTCAGGTCGCCCGGCTGGAAGTAGAGGCCCGGTTCCACGGTGAGGGTGTGGCCGGCCGCGAGCACTCCGCCGAGATACGTCTCGTGCGGAGCGTGGTTGCAGTCGTGCACGTCCATCCCGAGCATGTGCCCGGCGCGGGAGATGCTCCACCGGCGGTGGTACGACGCGGACGGGGCCATGGCCTCGTCGACCGAGCAGCGGATCAGGCCGAGGTAGCGTCTACAACCGGGTCGAGCAGCTGACCGCATCCGGCATCATCACCGGGTTCTCGGCCCTGGTCGATCCGGGGAAGGTGGGGCTCGACGTCTGCGCCCTGGTGTTCGTGACTGTGCACCCGCAGTCGTGGCACCGGTTCCGCGAGGGCATCCTCCAGATGCCCGACGTCGAGTACTGCTGCATCACGACCGGCGAGCACGACGCGATGCTCCTGGTCCGCTCGCTCGACATCGGCGGCGTGCACGACTTCGTCACCGGCGTGGTCGCGGCCCGGCCCGAGGTGAAGTCGGTGGTCTCGGTCGTCGTGCTCGACGAGGTGGTGCGCAAGGCCTACCTGCTGCCCTCCGACATCCCCGACCGCTCCGGATCGACGAACCGGCTCGGCATGACGCGGTTCACCACCGCGGGGAACGGCCGCGACGCGGCGCGCTGAGCGTCAGACCTCGACGCAGATGCTGACGTGGTCGTCGCCGTCGATCTCGAACTCCTCGACGAGCCGCAGCAGGCCCTCCCCGTCGAGCTCGACGCGGCTGCCGCCGGTGCCGCTGACCACGGTCCCGCCGTCGATCAGCTGGTGCACGAACGAGACCTGCAGGGCGTCGCCGGTGCGCGTGCCCACGAACCGGCCGAAGGTCACGGTGTCGCCGACGTAGTCGCCCCAGACCACTCCGTCGCGCTCGGAATAGTGGAACCGCGACGGCGACTCCGGGTCGACCGCGCTGTTGGTCGAGGAGGTCATCACGAACTCGCGGCCGTCGAGACTGGGGGCGGTGGTGGCGTCGTTCACGTCATGGAGTATGCCGGAGAGGTCGAGGTGTCCTGGCCGCGGGCCGATTTCGTCTCATCCTTCGGGTGGCGAACCCGTGGAACTGGACGAAAGTGTCGTCACGGCGTCCCTCCACGGTTCATTCGTCTGCGGTCGCGGACCGACCGACGTCGCTCGGATCGCGCCGAAGGCCCTCCGGCGTGGAGCGGGCGACTCCACGGACAGGACGTCGTCCGGTGTCTGCGAGGCGTCCGGACCTCCCCGGCCGCCTCGATACTCCATCGACTCGTCCGTGATCGGAAACTTTCCCGTACTCTCAGAACCCGTACGGGGAATGAACCGGGGGCTCATTCGCATCCGGTTCGAATTCGACATCTTGGGGGCGCAATGGATCCGCAGCAATCGGTGAACAGTGATCGCGCCGTGTGCGCCCACGCGAGGAGCGGCGGATGACCGGGTCGAGTGCGACCGGCGCCGTGGTGAAGCGCCCCGAGTCGCGGGAGTGGATCGACTTCGCCAAGGGCGTCGCGATCAGCCTCGTCGTGCTCTACCACTCGTCGTTGTTCCTCGGATTCTTCGACCTCGCGGGGTACGTCCCGAAGCTCCGGACCGTGCTCCTCTACTTCCCCATGCCCGTGTTCTTCTTCATCGCGGGCCTCACGGCCGCCCGGATGCTGACGTGGACGTTCGCCGAACTGTGGCGCCGCCGAGTTCTCGCGCTGGTGTACCTCTACCTGCTGTGGTCGTTCATCCGGGTCGTCTTCTACCTCATCGTCCCGTTCTCACGGTCGGAGGCCACCTCGCCGACGGACCCGCTCAACGTGCTGGTGCTGCCCATCCTGCCGTCGAGCAGCTACTGGTTCATCTGGGCTCTCGCGATCTTCAGCATCCTCGCCTGGCTGATCCGCAAGGTGCCCCGGTGGATCCAGCTCTCGGTGGCCGGGCTGCTGGCCGTCGCGGCGACGACCACGGGCCTGCTGGACACCGACAACATCGGCTGGGACCGGGTGCTCCAGAACTTCATCTTCTTCCTCGTGGCGATGTTCATCCCCCGCACGTTCTACCGCTTCGCCGCCCGCGTGAAGGTCTGGCAGGCGCTCGCGCTCGCAGTGTCCTACATCGGCATCATCGCGGTGATCGTCGCCTTCGACGCCAACCGCATTCCGGGCGTCATCCTGATCGCCAGTTCGGTCGCGATCGTCCTGGGCATCGCCGGCTCCCAGTACCTCGTCAAGGTCCGCGCACTGAAGATCTTCGTCACCATGGGGCAGCAGAGCTTCCAGATCTATCTCCTGCACCTCTTCGTGATCGCTGTCGTCGTCGCGTTCGTCCCCCTGCTCGGCGAGACGAATGTCCCGACCGGCCCGGCGACGGTCTTCCCGGTCGCCCTGACGGTGTTCTCCCTCTGGGCGTCGCTGTTCATCTTCCAGTCGCTGCGGCGCTTCTCCTGGCTGTGGGTGAGCCCGTTCAGCACCGGCAAGTCCCAGAAGAAGCGCCTCGCCGCCAGGAATGCGAGATCAGCCGAGGTCCAGCCCACCGCGGTCGAGTCCGCAGCTCCTGTCGCCCCGGCCGATGAGCCCGCTGACGCGGGGACTGCGGGCAGACCGGAGAAGGACTGACCGGCGAGCACCTCCCGGGCGACTCCCCGGGCGACCCTTCTGCAGGCCCGAGTCGTCTCGGGCGCTGGTGAGTCCGCCTCAGACCGGGCCGGCCCGCGCTGCTCGGTCTCGGGCGAGCCGAGGGAGCAGTCGGACGAGGACGACCATGCCGACGAGTTCCACGAGGGTCTGCGTGACGACGACGACGGGCGCGAGCGACAGCGGTGCCGGGAGCGCGAGTGCGAGGGGCAGCACGACGAGCGAGTTGCGGGTCGCGCCGCTGAACACGAGGGCGCGCGTCGCGGGCACGTCGAGTCGGAAGACGCGTCCAGCACCCAGCCCCAGAGCGGTCATGACCACGAGGAATCCCGCGTAGAGCGGGACGAGGACGAGAAGCCGGCCGGCCGAGGCGCCCACGGCGCCGGCCTGGGAGGCGACGACGGTGAAGAGCGTGGCCGTCATGAGCGGCACCATGAGCCCGAGCATCGTGGACTCGACGATCCGGCCGGACACGTGTCGGCGCGCCAGGGCCTGCACCAGCCCGGCCGCGGACAGCGGCACCACGATCAGCAGCAGGAACGCCCGCGCGAACGGACCGGCGTCGACCACCGCCACCCCCGCAGGACCGATGAAGAGCACCAGATACACGGGGAGGAGGAGGATCTGCGCGAGCATCAGCAGCGGTGCGGCGGCGAGCAGCCGGTCGGACGCCCCTCCGGCGAGCCCGGCGAACACGATCACGTAGTCGATGCACGGCGTCAGGAGCACCAGGAGGACCCCGAACAGCAGCACCGGAGTGTCGGCGACGAATCGGGACAGCCCGTAGGCGACGAGCGGCACGACGACGAAGTTCAGCACCCCGACCGCGGCGAGGAAGCGGCCGTCGCGCAGAGACCGTCCGATCGCGGCGAACGGGACACCGAGGAACGTGGCGAACAGCAGCAGCGCGAGCACCGGTTCGATCGCGACCTCGAGGTGGTGCGCGGCGGGCAGCAGCAGTCCGAGAGCGGCGCCGGCGGCGATCGCGGCGAGGTAGAGCGGGAGCTGGCGGTGCTCGAGCCAGGCGACGAGCGCTCTCACGACAGCAGGTCGGCGAGAAGGAGGGGCACGGGTGCAACGGTAGAGGCTCGCCGCCCGGCTCACCGCCGTGGCCGAGACCACCCGCGAACTGCCGGCGCTGACCTGATCGCGCGTCGAGCGGAAGCACCGCCGCACAGTGAGTCCGCTGACGACCGCGACCTGGCGCGCCCGGGCGGATGATGGTCGGGTGAACCGCACCGATCGTCTGTACGGGCTCGTCGAGGAGCTGCGGGCGGTCTCGCCCCGGCCGCGGAGCGCGCGCCGTCTCGCCGAGCGGTTCGAGGTGTCGGTGCGGACCATCGAGCGGGACCTGTCCGCGCTGCAGCAGGCGGGTCTGCCGATCTGGGCGGAGCCCGGCCGCACGGGCGGCTACGTCATCGACGCGTCGGCGACCCTCGGTCCGGCCGGGTTCACGGTGGAGGAGGCCGTCGCCGTGCTGATCGGCCTCAGTGCGCTGCGGCGCAGTCCGTTCCGGCAGGCGGCCCGGACCGCCGCCCGGAAGACGCTCGCGGTCCTGCCGGACGACGTGGCCGCCCGCGCCGGCGCGGTCGCCTCACGCGTGCACTTCCTCGAGAGCGAGGAGGAGGCGGTCGTCCCGGCGGAGTTCGCGACGGCCCTCCGAGCGGATCGTGTCGTCCGGCTGCGCTACCGCGACAGCAGCGGCGCGGAGTCGGTCCGCGACGTCGAACCGCTCGTCTCGATCGGGAAGGAGGAGCACTGGTACCTGATCGCGTGGTGCCGACTGCGGGAGGGGGTCCGGGCGTTCCGCGGCGACCGGATGCTGTCGGTCGAGGTGACCGACGAGCGGCCTCCGCAGCGCACCCTGCGAGCCGGGGACCTCGCGCTCCAGTACGGACGGCTGCGGTCCGTCGTCGACGACTGACCCGCTCCGGGGACGGCCGCCGCGGACCTCGCGGAGTCGCGGACGATCTGCGGAAACACCGACAGGACGGTGTCGCGACGACCGGCGAGCCTGGTGCCATCACCTCATCCCGGCCCTGAAGGAGCCCCATGTCGTTCACCTCCCTCCGCATCGTCACCGACGACCTCGACGGCCTCGTCGCCTTCTACGAGCAGGTCGTCGGCCGACCGGCCGAGCGCCCGGCGCCGGTCTTCGCGCAGTTCACGGGAGCGGGTGCGACCCTCGCGATCGCCCGCACCTCGACGGTCGCGATGCTCGACGGCGCCGTCGTCCCCGCGTCGAACCGCTCCGTCCTGCTCGAGTTCGAGGTGGCCGACGTCGACCGCGCCTTCGCCGAGCTCGCACCCCGGAGCGAGGACGTGGTGCTCCCGCCGAGCACCATGCCGTGGGGCAACCGCTCCGCCCTCGTCCGCGACCCGGACGGGAACGTCGTCAATCTGTTCAGCAGGCCCGCGGGCTGATCGGGCGCACTCCGTCGGTCCGAGCACGCTCACGCCTGGCCGGTGGGACCCGACGGGGATCGCGGAGACCACCGGGGATCCTCTCTCGCGACGCGATCCTCCCGAGCCGGCATGGCCTCGGGCCGACCGCGACCGGTCTGCGGTTCGCAGGCGGGAGCACGGCGACTCCGTCCAGCGTGACGTCCCGACCGCACTCCGACCGTCGGGACGGCCACCCGCCGTCGGTGTCCTCGGCGGTACCCTCGCGGCATGACCTTCGTGAACGTCGGCACCCTCGGGGCCGTCCCCGGCAGACGCGACGAGCTCGTCGCCGTCCTCACCGAGCACAACGACGACCTCGTCGACGCCGGCTGCCTGCTCTACGAGGTCGGGGTCGACGACGAGCAGCCCGACACCGTCTTCGTCGTCGAGCTGTGGGAGAGCGCCGAGGCGCATCGGGCCTCCCTCGCCCTCCCCCGGGTCCAGGCCGCGATCGCGACGGCGCGCCCGCTGCTCAGCGGCGCCTTCGGCGGCTACCGCTTCGACGCAGCAGGCTCTCCCCTCCGGAGCTGACTCGCACCGAAGGCGGGCGGGTCGACGGTACAAGCCGACCTGGAGGGAGCGGGCCGTCCGTCAACGGAAGGCGTCTTCGTATCCCGCCACCCCGACGCCTCGAAGCGGAGCACCGTGATCAGCACGTTCCTCGTCGACCACGCCGCGCTCGTCCCGATCGCCTTCTGGATCGCGGTCGCGGTGGTCACGGCGATCGCCTGGCTGCTGCACCGGCGCGGCGCGGAAAGGTCTCTTCTCGTCCTCGCCGCGCTCGCCTTCGTCGTGGGGATCGCGCTGACCGTGTATCCGCCCGACGGGACGCCGCGGGTCTTCTGCACCGTGCAGTTCTCGGTGCCGTTCGACGGCATCGACACCCTCGCGAACATCGCGCTCCTGCTCCCCGGGGCCCTGCTGCTCGCGGTCGCGGTCGGCCGGCCCCTGCTCGTCGCCGCCGCCGTCTCCGGCCTGTCCGCCCTGATCGAGCTGGTCCAGGCGGGCGTTCCGGCGATCGGCCGCTCCTGCGACACGAACGACTGGTTCATGAACACCATCGGCGCACTCCTCGCCGCGTTCCTCGCGGCCCTGATCCTCACAGGGGAGAAGCGGCGCGGGCGTCGGCGAATGGTCCGCTGACACCGCCTGTCACGTCGCCCTGCTCTCGGCCGGGTGTCTCGGCGGCCGACATCAGCACGGGTCCGTCGATCCACGTCCCTGTGACGCGGACCTGCTCAGAGGACGGCCGACGCCACGGGTGCCGTCTCGGCGACGCCGAGGACGATCGGGCGCGACCGGGCGTCACCGGGTGCCGCGGTCGCGTCTGTCGACCGCCCCAGGAGCTGTCAAGTCTCTCCCCCGTCGGCGCCGGCGCTGCGCACGCTGGAGGCATGAAGCATCTCCTCTTCGCGAACAAGACGATGCTGGTCGGAGACGACGCGGCGGACGCTCTGATCGAGTACGGCGTCGCCCTCGCCGTGAGCAGCACGGCGGACCGCGTGGAGTACACCGGCATCGGCGGCGACGGCGGCACCGTGCAGGCGGTGTTCCTGCTCAACGCCGGCGCCGCCCTGGTCGCCGAGACCACTCCCTCCGATCTCCCGGAGCCGGACAACACGGCCGAGGTCGCCCGCATCCGCGAACGCACCAGGACGCTCACGGGAGTGTTCCCCGTGCAGCCGAGCGAGGACGACATCACCTTCGACGTCGAGCTCGAGCACGAGCACGAGCACGGCTTCGGACACTGACCGGCCCGCCCATGCCCTCCCTCCACGCCCCCTGGCCGACGCTCTGACCGGGGACACGGACGACGCCGAGGTCCGTCGCTGGGCGGCGTCCCGCGCCCCGCTCACGCCGGGGACGATCGCCGTGCTGCAGGCCGTCGGCTTCATCAGCGCAGCGCAGCGGGTCCCCGCCGACACGGCCCTCGCTCTCCTGCTGACGGCGGCGGAGGACGACCGGCGCGATCCGCCCGACGTGGCTCGCGATGTCCTCGCGCGCCGCCATCCCCTGGCCGATCCCGGTGACGATCGCGGCGCGTCGGGGACCCCGTGATCACCGCCCTTCGGGAGCCGTGGTCGGTCCGCCGCCGGGGGCGCTGTCTCCCGAGTCCGCGACGTGAAGCGCACCGCGCGCCGCCCGCCCCGCCCGCTGGATGCGCGCCCGCACCAGCCGCTGCAGCAGCGCGGGGTAGAGCTGGACGGCGATCGTCGACCCGAGCAGCCAGGCCGCGCCGCCCGTCGCACCCGTGACCGTCGCGGCGAGGGCGAGCGCGACTCCGACGGCCGTGCACGCGAGGTGCACCGCCTCGGAGCGGCGGGTGTGCTGATCGAGAGCGGTCAGTCCCGCGCGCGTGCCGTCGAAGCCGCGCTCGCGGGTGACGAGGCGGTTCCACCCGACGACGTCGAGCAGCCGGCCCAAGACGCCGACCCCGAGCGCCCGCAGCAGCGCCGGCTCGCGGCGACCCACGTCGAACCAGGACTGCTCGAGCGGACGCGTGCGCGCACCGAAGGTCAGGGCCGCCCAGCTGGTGAGGACCATCTGCGCGACCGCGGCGAAGACCGGATGCGAGGGTCCGATCGCGGTCCAGCCGGCCGCGAGGAGGGCGGCCGCGAGGACGGTGGGAACGAGGGTCCGGATCATCTCCGCTCCCTCCTGCTCGTGCTGCGGTGCTCGAGGCCAGTCCAGCAGATCCGCGGCATCCGTGCGCCGCATCCTCCTCCGGACGCCCCGCGCCGGGCATCCACCGCCTTCTCGGCAGCGCTTCCTTGACACCGCCGCCGGCCGGTCATCATCATGCAGTCACGACCGGCGGCGGCGTGCCACCGGCGACCCGACAGGAACGGTGCACCGATGCCCACCACGATCTTCGTCAACCTGGCCGTCGCCGATCTCGCCCGGGCGAGGGCCTTCTACGAATCGCTCGGCTACTCGATCAACGAGGGCTTCAGCGACGAGAACGCCGTCAGCGTGGTGATCAGCGACACGATCACCGCGATGCTGCTCACGCGGGAGTTCTTCGCCGAGTTCACCAGCAAGCCGATCATCGACGCCACCACCTCGACCGAGGTGCAGCTCGCCCTCAGCGCCGACAGCAGGGAGGAGGTCGACACCCTCCACGGTAAGGCCCTCGCCGCGGGCGCGACCCCGGCCGGCGAGCAGGACCACGGGTTCATGTACTCGAAGAGCTTCGACGACCTCGACGGCCACCACTGGGACTTCGTCTGGATGGACCCGGCGGCCGCGGCAGGCGGTGCGCCGGAGCTGTCCGTCGAGGAGATCCGGGCGAACACGACGCACAGCTGAGTCACGACCCGCGGACTCCGAGCGGTCGACGTCCACGACCCGCGACGGCGCGCCCTCGCAGTCACACTCCGTCACGATACGGCGCGCACTCCCCTCGGCCTGACAGGCTCCCGGCATCCGCCTTCAGGGCGTCTGGACAGGAGCACACCGTGACGATCACTGCACCGGCGACCACCGCGACCACCGCTGCGGCGAGCGCCGCGACCAGGGTCTCCGCGCCCGCACCCCGTGCCTCCGCGGCGGCCGGCTTCTCCACGCGCCAGGTGCACGCCGGTGCCGCGCCCGACGGCGCCCACGGGGCGCGCGTGACTCCCGTGCACCTCAGCGCCGGCTTCGTGTTCGACAGCTTCGAGCACGCCCGCGAGCGGTTCGCCGGCGAGGACGAGGGCTACCTCTACACCCGCAACGGGAACCCGACCACCGAGGAGGTCGAGCGCCGGCTCGCCGATCTCGAGGGCGGCGCCGAGGCGATCCTGGTGGCGAGCGGCCAGGCGGCCACCGCCTCCGCTCTCCTGGGGATCCTGCAGGCCGGCGACCGGGTGCTCTCGTCGCGCCGCCTCTACGAGGGCAACCGCGGGCTGCTGGTGCAGAACTTCGGTCGGCTCGGGATCGGCGTGGACTTCGTCGACGACGCGTCGGACCTCGGCGAGTGGGAGCGGCGGATCGGGCCCGACACCCGGGCCCTCTTCGGCGAGCCGATCCCCAACCCGAAGAACGATCTGCTGGACCTCCCGGCGCTGGCCGCGATCGCGCACCGGCACGGGCTGCCGTTCGTGGTCGACAACACGCTCGCGACCCCGTACCTCCTCCGCCCGATCGAGCACGGGGCCGACGTGGTCGTGCACTCGACCAGCAAGTTCCTCGCCGGGCACGGCTCCGCCCTCGGCGGCGTGATCGTCGACGCCGGCACGTTCGACTGGGCGGCGCGCCCCGCGCTCTTCCCGCACCTCAACCAGGAGGAGCGGTCGTTCGGCGGCCGCAGCTGGACCGAGCAGCGCGGCCGGCGCGCCTTCGTCTCGTACACGCGGGACATCGTGGTCTCCCGCCTCGGACCGACGCCGTCACCGCTGAACTCCTTCCTGCTGCGGCAGGGCGTCGAGACGCTGTCGCTGCGGGTCGAGCGGCACTCGGCGAACGCCCTCGCCGTCGCCCGCTTCCTCGAGGGGCGGCCCGAGGTCGTGTCGGTCGACTACTCCGGCCTGGAGTCGAGCCCGTCGTTCGCCCTCGCGCAGCGGCTGCTCCCCCGCGGGCAGGGCTCCGTCTTCTCCTTCACCGTGGCCGGAGGCGAGGCCGGCGCGGCCGCCTTCATCGACGCCGTCGAGCTGTTCAGCCACATGACCCACCTCGGCGACGTGCGCTCGCTGGTGCTGCACCCCGCGTCGACCACCCACGCCGGACGCACCCCCGCCGAGCGCGCCGCCGCCGGGATCCACCCCGGGCTCCTCCGGCTGTCGATCGGGATCGAGGACGTCGACGACCTCCTCCGCGACCTCGAGCGCGGGCTCGCCGCGGTGCGCGCACACGCCCTCCCCGCGCTCGCGGAGGTGTGAGCGTGGCGCGCCGTCAGCACTTCGGCTGGTTCTTCTCCCGCGGCTTCGGCCCGCAGGGATGGGGGCACCCCTACCGGGAGTGGAACCACGACTGGACGAAGCCCGGCCTCTACCAGCAGTCGGCCCGCGAGCTGGAGCAGGCCGGCTTCGAGCTGATCGTGATGGAGGACGCCGTCTCGCTCGGCTCCCCGGAGACGCTCGACCTGCGGGTGCGGGGGGCGTACGGCGGGCCGAAGCACGATCCGCTCCTCCTGGCGCCGTACCTGTTCGCGGCGACCGAGCGGATCGGGCTGGCCCCGACGATCAACGCCGGCATCACGCCCCCGTACCTCGCCGCCCGGCAGGCGGCGACGCTGCAGCACCTCAGCTCCGACCGCTTCGGGATCAACCTCGTCACCGACGTCGGCAGCGCCCGCCACGTGGGCCTCGAGCCGCTGTCGCACGACGCGGCCTACGACCGGGCCGACGAGTGGATGGCGGTCGTCCGCCGGCTCTGGCACAGCTGGGGCGAGGGCGCGCTGGTCGCCGACCCCGAGTCGGGCCGCTACGCCGACGGCACCCGGATCGACGCGTTCCGCCACCGCGGGGAGCACTTCCGCGTGGACGGACCCCTGAACGCCGTCCCCTTCGCGAACGGCGACCCGATCGTCGTCTCCCCCGGCGGGTCTCCCCGCGGCCTGGCCTTCGCCGGCACGCAGTCGGACGTGCAGCTCGCGCTCGCCCCTCTGGAGGCCCGGGCGGTGCGCGACTACCGGGCGCGCGTGCTCGCCGCGGCCGAGCAGCACGGGCGGACGGCGGACGACCTGCGCGTGCTCTTCGTCGTGAAGCCCGAGATCGTGTCGAGCCCGGAGGAGGCCGCGCGCGTCGTCGAGGCGTCGCGCCACCCCGACGAGGACGCGCTGCGGCGGATCGCGCTCGGCTGGTCGAGCGACCTGGAGACCGACCTCACCGGGCTGGACCTGGACCTCCCCGTCCCGCGGTCGGTGTTCGGCGAGCACGTCTCGCACGGCACCATCGCCGGCCTGTACGGCGGCACGGAGGACGCTCCGCTGCGGGAGCTGCTGACCAGGAAGGCGCGCAAGGGCCGCGTCGCCGAGCGCGCCGGCTTCGTCGGCACCGCGGAGGAGTTCGCCGACTTCGTCGAGGAGCTCGGCGACGACGGCGGCAGCGACGGGCTCCTCCTCTCCGGGGACCTGCACCCGGTCACCCTGCACCGGATGCTCGACGACCTCGTCCCCGTCCTGCGCCGCCGCGGGATCCTCCGCGACGAGCTCGCTCCCGGCGGGACCCGCGCCAACCTCTTCGGGACGTAGGGGGGGGTCCGCCCCGTCTCACTCCGGATCCTGCGCCCGGCCGGGCACCGGGCGGAAGAACCCGTGCTCGATCTCGTGGGCGAGCTGCACAGCCTCGACACGCGAGGCCGCCCGGTCCACCGCTGGCGGCCCGGCCTCATCGGGGGTGCAGAGGGAGCGGAGGCGCTGAAGGACGGCTCCTCGCCACTGTCGTGCGATGCCGCCCGCCTCGGTGCTCCGCCGTCCCACCTCGTCGAGTCCCCGCGAAGGCGCTCCGCCGTTCACACGGCGGCCCGCACGGCTTCGAGCGCCTCGAGGAGGAGGGGACGCGGCATGGCGAAGACGAGACGCACGTGGTCGGCGTAGCCGGCGCCGCACAGGCGTCCGGAGGTGAGCGTCACTCCCGCCTCGCGCTGCAGGTGCTGCGCGGGATCGGCGAGGCCGAGAGCACCCAGGTCGAACCAGGCGAGATACGTCGCCTCCGGGGTGCGGTGCCCGATCCGGGGCAGCTCGGAGGCGAGGAAGTCGGCGATGAGGCGCCGGTTGCCGTCGAGGTAGTCGACGACCTCGTCGAGCCACGCTCCGCCCTCCCGGTAGGCGGCCGTCGAGGCGATCACGCCGAGATTCGAAGCGCCGTGCTGCACCGCGAACCCGAAGCGCGAGTAGACGTCCTCGTCTGCGTCGTTCGTGGTGATCAGCTGCGCGGCCTTCAGGCCGGGGATGTTCCACGCCTTCGAGGCGCTCGTTCCGGTGACGGAATGCCGGGCGGCCTCCTCCGAGACCGAGGCGTAAGGGATGTGGGGGACGCCGTCGAACCGCAGCGGCGCGTGGATCTCGTCGGCGAAGACCCGCCCGCCGTGGCGCTCGACGACAGCGGCGAGACCTTCGAGCTCGGACCGCGGCAGGACCGAGCCCGTCGGGTTGTGCGGATTGCAGAGCACCAGGGTGCCCGCTCCCTGCGCGAAGGCCGCATCGATCCCGTCGAGGTCGTGCTCCCAGCGGCCGTCGACGATCGTTCCCGGGACCTCGATCACCTCGCGTCCGATGGCCGACAGGTAGGTGAGGAACGGCATGTAAGCGGGGGTAGGCACGATCACCGGTGAGCCGGGGCGGGAGAACTCGGTGACGGCCACTCCGAGCGCGGCCATGACATCCGAGACGGAGTGCACGCGGGCGGGGTCGACCGTCCACGCGTACTGCTCAGCGAGGTACTCCGCGGCGGCCTCGCCCAGCTCGCCCGCAGTCGAGGGGGACAGATAGCCCAGCACGTCGCCGGCCACGGCGTCGTGCAGTGCCCTCCGAACGGCCGGCGCCGTACCGAAGTCCATCTCGGCGACCCAGGCTCCGATGGTGCCGGGGCGGAGGCTCCACTTGCGGCTCGTCGGGCGGTCGAGTCGTTCGCGCGTGAGCGAGTCGAACAGGTGCATGGGAGTCCTCGGGGAAGCGGGCGGAGGGCGCCCCGCTGGGCGATCGGGGCGCCCGAGGCGGGGGCGGCTCAGCTGTTGTCGAGCGGGAGCCCGGGCGGGTTCACCAGGGCCTCGTCCACGGCCTCGTCCTGCAGGCCGTAGGCCGACAGCCAGTCCTGGTACTGACCGTTCCCGATGAGGTAGCCGAGGGCCTGGGCGATCGGCTCGGCGAGTCCGGAGTCCTTCTTCACAGTCGCCGCGATCAGCCCGTCGAGCGATTCGCCCGCTCCGGAGAACGTGCCGGCGTTGCGGGTCGGGTCGGCGCCGTCCTCCGAGATCCGGTTCTGGTAGACCGTCGTGGGGTTGGGCCCGAAGTAGGCGTCGATCCGGCCGGAGCCGAGAGCGAGAGTGACGGAGTTGGCATCGGGCAGTCGCGTGATCTCCAGGGACCTGCCCTCGGACTGCAGACGGGCCTGCCACTCGAGCAGGATCTTCTCCTGGTTGGTGCCGCTGCTGACCGCGACGGTGAGTCCGTCGAGGTTCTCGTAGTCGCCGTCGAACTCCCAGTCGTTCGAGGCGAGGACCTGGAACGCGAGGGTGTCGGCGCGGTAGGAGGCGAAGTCGTACTTCTCCTTGCGCTTCTCCGTGACGGTGATGTTCGAGAAGCCGACGTCGCTGCCTCCGGTGTCGATGCCCACGAAGAGGTTGTCCCAGGTGGAGTTCTCCACCTCGGGCTGCAGCCCGAGGACGGCGGCGACGAGGCGGCCGAGATCGGGCTCCGAGCCGGTGAGGGTCTCGGTGTCGGTCCCGGTGAACGCGAGCGGAGGGAAGCCTGCGGGGAGAGCGCCGACGCCGATCGTCAGGGTCCCGCGGTCGAGGATCTCCTGCGGCAGCGTGCCGCGGATCTCGTCGACGACCGGCACGTCGATGTCCGTCTCGGTCGCCGCTCCGTTGGAGAGGGCACCCACGGTGACGGTGGTGGTGCCGGAGGCGGCTCCCGGGGAGGCCGGGTCGGAGGCGGCGGCACCGGAGCAGGCCGCGAGGCCCGTCGTCAGCGCGGCGGCAGCGAGAAGCGCCCCGACTCTGGTCCAACGAGTGATGTGCGGTCTGGTCATGATTCGATTCCTGTGTCTGTCGTGCGGATGGAGAGGAGGAGGAGTGCGGGGGCTCAGCCGAGGACTCGGCCGAGGAAGTCGCGGGTCCGCGGATTCTGCGGGCGGTCGAGGACCTCGCTCGGGCTGCCCTGCTCGACGACGAGGCCGTCGTCGACGAACACCACCCGGTCGGCGACCTCGCGGGCGAAGCCGATCTCGTGGGTCACGACGATGAGGGTGCGGCCGCTCTCGGCCAGCGACCGGATGACCTGCAGCACCTCCCCGACGAGCTCGGGATCGAGAGCCGAGGTCGGCTCGTCGAAGAGGATCACCTCGGGGTCGAGCGCGAGCGCACGCGCGATGGCCACGCGCTGCTGCTGGCCGCCGGAGAGCTGCCTCGGATAGGCCGCCGCCTTGTCGGCGAGACGGACGTGCTCGAGCAGGGCGCGTGCCCGCTCGCGGGCCTCCGCGGGCGGCTGCCCCTGCGAGATCGGCGCCTCGGTGACGTTCTCGAGGATCGTCAGGTGCGGGAAGAGGTTGAAGCTCTGGAAGACGAAGCCGATCCTCGCCCTCTGGCGCAGGATCTCCTTCTCGCGCAGCTCCTTGAGCCGACCGCCGCGCAGCCGCACCCCGATCAGCTCGCCGTTCACGGAGACGAACCCCTCGTCGAGCTTCTCGAGATGGTTGATCGCCCGCAGCAGGGTCGACTTGCCCGAGCCGCTCGGACCGAGGATGACCGTGACGGTGCCCGCCTCGACGCGCAGGTCGACTCCCCGGAGCACGGTCCGGTCGCCGTAGGACTTGGTCGCGTTGTGGATCTCGATGGCGGCGGTCATCGCGCACTCCTCAGGCCGGCGAGCGAGCGCCGCACCCGCTGGAGGGGCGTGGGCGCGAGCTCCCGGTGCGCGCCGCGGGCGTAGAAGCGCTCGATGTAGAACTGCACGACCGAGATCGCCGAGGTCAGCACCAGGTACCAGATCGTCGCGACGACGAGCAGGGGGATGATGTCCGTCGGGTACGTGCTGCCGAGGTTCTGAGCGACCCCGAACAGGTCGAGCAGCGAGACGTAGAACAGCAGCGAGCTCGCCTTCAGCAGGCCGATGATCTGGTTCACGTAGGCGGGCACGATCGAGCGGAGCGCCTGCGGGAGGACGATGCGGGTGAACTGGCGGCGCTGCGGGATCCCGAGCGCCTTCGCCGCTTCGTGCTGCCCCTGATCGACCGCGAGCACCCCGGAACGGACGACCTCGGCGCTGTAGGCGATCTCGGACAGGCTCAGGCCGATCACGCCGAGGGCGAGGGGAGGCAGCAGCGACACCGTCGGCACCGACCACTGCGGACCGAAGGGGATGCCGATGCCGACGGTCGGATACAGGTTGCCGAGATTGAACAGGAAGATGAGGACGAGGATCAGCGGCACCGAGCGGAACAGCCAGATGTAGACCCAGCTGAGCGTCGACAGCACCGGATTGCCCGAGAGCCGGGCTACGGCGACGACGATGCCTCCGACGAAGCTGATCACGGCGCTGATGGCGGTGGCGAGGAGTGTCAGCTGCAGCCCCTTCAGGATCGCCGGACTGAAGAGCCAGGTCCCGACCTTCGGCCACTCCCACGACGGGTTCGTGAAGAGGGTCTGTCCGGCGTTCAGCAGGAGCACGAGGACCAGTGCGGCGACCACCCAGCGCACCGGGTGGCGCAGCGGCAGCACCGGCCGCTCGCCGAGTCGGGCGAGGTCGATGCCTCCGGGAAGGGGGCCGGACGTGTCCCGCGGTCGAGGCGGCGCGATCGTGCCGCTCATGAGGCACGCCCCGTGACGCGACCGCGCAGGCGTGCTCCGCCGTCGGGCAGGGACGCGGTGAGCTGCGCGAAGGAGTCGTCGTGCGCGGTCCGGATCCTCGCGACGTCGAGCGGCCGATCGGTGAGCGTCCGCGCATAGCCGTGCAGGACGACCACCTCCGGAGGCTGGGTCACGTCGTAGAGCGGTGTGTAGCCCGCGGTGAGGTAGAGCCGCTGCGCCTCCGGCTGGAGCGGCCCGGTCGTGAGGTAGACGGTCGAGTAGCCGAGCCGGCGGGCCTCCGCCTCGAGCTCGGCGACCACGCGCAGGGCGAGTCCCTGCCGACGGTGCGCCGAGGATGTCCAGATGCGCTTGAGCTCGGCGGTCGTGTCGTCGAATCTCTTCAGCGCGCCTCCGGCGATCGCGGTGCCGTCGCGCAGAAGCAGGACGAAGGATCCTTCCGGCGGGGCGAACACCTCGCTCGGGTAGCGCGCGAGCTCGGCCGATGCCGGCTCGCCCCAGGCGGTGCCGTAGCGGGTGTCGTACTCGCGCTCGAGCTCGTCGAGCAGGGGCCGGGCCCGCGGGTCATCGGCCCGCACATGGACGAACTCGTCGGCCGCGACGGTGTCAGACGAGGACACGAGCGGCCTCCTCGGCGGCCTGGGCGGCCGCGGCGTCGCGTCGAGCGACCTCCTCGCGCACCAGCGGTATCACGTGGCGACCGAAGTCGAGGGTGTCGTCGACGTAGTCGTAGCCGCGCGCCGAGATGATGTCGACCCCGAGATCGACGTAGTCGAGCAGCGCGGCGGCCACCGTCTCCGGCGTCCCGACGAGGGCGTTCGAGTTGCCGCGCGCTCCCGCGGCGACTCCCGCCCTGGTCCAGAGCGCGCGATCGAAACGGTCGCCTGCGGCGGCGATCGCGAGGAGGCGCTGCGAGCCGGTGTTCTCCGGCGCGGCGAGGCCTCCGGGGGCGGTCTCGCGGGTGCGCGCCTCGATGCGGCGGAGGATCCCCTCCGCCTTCTCCCAGGCCTGCTCCTCGGTGGCCCCGAGGATGGGTCGGAAGGCGACCTGGATGCGCGGCGCGACGTCGCGGCCGGCCGCCGCCGCCGCCTCCCGGATGCTGCGGATCTGCTCGGCGGTGTCCCGCAGCGGCTCGCCCCAGAGCGCGTAGACGTCGCTCTCGGCGGCACCGACGGACAGAGCGGCGGGAGAGGAGCCTCCGAACGAGATCTGCGGCCGAGGCTGCTGCACCGGCCAGACGTCGCTGACGAACCGGGAGAAGCGGTAGTGCTCCCCGGCGTGATCGAACGGCTCACGGGTCGTCCAGACCTGCTTGACGATCCTGATGTACTCGGCGGTGCGCGCGTAGCGCTCGTCCTTGCTCAGGTAGTCGCCCTCCGCGGCCTGGTCCGCGTCCGACCCGCCCGTGATCACGTGGACGCTCAGGCGGCCTCCACTCAGCTGATCGAGGGTCGCGAAGGCTTTCGCCGCGACCGTGGGGTAGGAGACGTTGGGCCGGTGCGCCAGCAGCAGCTGGATGCGCTCGAGCCGCGACGCGATGAAAGCGGCGGCGACGGCGGGGTCGGGGGCTCCGGAGTGGTAGGCGAACAGGATGCGGTCCCACCCGCTGTCCTCATGAGCCGCGGCCAGACGCACCGTGTACTCCGGGTCGAAGCTCGCGCCGCTGCGTGCTCGTGTCTCGCTGCCGTCGTTGAGCGCGGCGATGCCGAGGAATTCGATGGGCACTCGAGGCTCCTGCCTGTCGGGGCGCACCTTTCTGCACGCCGTGGGGGCCGACGCTAGGGTCCGCGGCCACCCGGCTCCAACCCGCCGCTACACACTTCTTCACATCGTCACGAGTCGTCACAGAGCGGCGTCCTCAAGGGGGAAGGGTCATCGTGGACGCATGTCAGCGCCATCGGACGGGACCCGCTCCCTCGTGATCGTCGGGGGAGGTCCCCGCGCGGTCGGGGTCCTCGAGCGCCTCGCCGCGAACGCCGCCGAGGACGCCCTCGGGCCGGCCGCGCTCGTCGTCCACGTCGTCGACCCGTACCCCGTCGGCCCCGGCCGGATCTGGCGCTACGAGCAGTCGACGTTGCTGAAGCTCAACTCGCTCGCAGCCGACGTGACGATGTTCACCGACGCGAGCGCGACGATCGAGGGGCCGGTGCGCCCCGGACCCTCGCTGATCGAGTGGGCGGAGGCGGTGCGGGCCGGCCGGATCGCGCTCGCAGAGGGCGACGAAGCCGTGCGCCGCGAGCTCGACGGGCTCCGCGCCGACAGCTTCCCCACCCGCCGGCTGCAGAGCCTCTATCTGCGCTGGTTCCACCGGGAGGCGCTCGCCGCTCTCCGCCCTGACGTCGAGGTCCGCGAGCACGCGGCGCGCGTCGTCGAGGTGCTCGGCCGCGACAACGGTGCGCAGCGGGTCGTCCTCGACTCCGGCGACGTGATCGAGGCGGACCTGGTCCTGTTCTCGCTCGGGCACAGCGGCGCTCTGCCGACGGTCGACGAGACCCGGCTGGCCGGGTTCGCCGAGCGCCACGGCCTCGCCTACCTGCCGCCGTCGTTCACGGCCGACGCCGACCTCGGATCCCTCCGCGCCGGACACGACGTGATCGTGCGCGGCCTCGGCCTCGTCGCGGTCGACCTCCTGGTGCTGCTCACCGAGGGCCGGGGCGGCCGCTTCGAACGGGACGACGCCGGCGGACTGCGCTACCACCCGTCGGGACGTGAGCCGCGCATCCTGATCGGCAGCCGCCGCGGGGTCCCCTACCACTCGAAGATCGGCTCGACGATCCAGGGAGCCGCGCCCGAGCCCCGCTGGTTCTCGGCGTCCGTCGTCGAGGAGCTGCGCTCGCGACACCGCCCGCTCGACTTCAGCGAGGACGTCTGGCCCCTGATCGCCCAGGAGATGCTCTGGGGCTACTACCGTGAGCTCTTCACCGGGCACCCCGACCGGGTGAGCACCGACTGGACGCACTTCTCGGAGGTGTTCTCGCGGCTCGACCCGCGCGCCTCGGTCCTCGCCGGCTCCCGCGGCCCGCGACCCGAAGCGGGACGGGGGTACGCTCTCCCCGCACTCGGGGCCGACGCCGAGCGGGTCCTCGGAGATGCGCGGACCCTGACCGCGCTCGTCGCGGACACTGTGCCGGACAGCCTCGACAGGCTGCTCCTCCCCGATCTCGACCGCCCGTTCGCCGATGTGCGGTTCGCCGACGGCTCGGCGCTGCAGGAGGCGGTGCGCGCCTACATCCGGGACGACCTGGCTCTGCGCAACCGGCAGGAGCACAGCGCCACGATGGCGCTCTTCCTCGCGCTTCTGCGCAGCCACTTCCTCGTCGCCGATCTCACCGCGTCCGCGAGGTGGACGCCCCGCTCGCGGATCGAGGATCTGCACGGATGGTGGCTCGGCTGGTTCAGCTTCCTCGCGAGCGGGCCGCCCGCGCACCGTCTCGAGGAGCTGCTCGCACTCTCGGACGCGGGCGTCGTCGACTTCCTCGGCCCGGGCATCCGTGTGGAGACCTCCGAAGAGGAGGGCCGCTTCGTCGCGAGCGGCGGGGCGACCGATCAGGTCGTCCTCGCTGACGCTCTCGTCGACGCGCGCCTCCCCCGGACGTCCGTTGCGAGGAGTGACGACGCGCTGATGCGAGCGCTCGTCGCGTCGGGGTCGGCGGTCGAGGACCTCGTCGACGTCGGCGACACTCTCCTGTCGACCGGGAGGCTGCGCGTGCACCAGGACGACACCCTGCTGCGCTCGACGGCGGGAGGCCGCGTCGGCCGCCGGTACGCGATCGGCCCGTACACCGACTCGCCGTTCGTCGGCGCCTTCTCCCGGCCGGGCACGAACGCGGTGTCGTTCCGCGAGAACGACAAGGTCGCGCGCGCGCTGCTGCGCCGCCTCCGCGCACTCGACGACGAGGAGCTCGTCCGAGCCGGCACCCTGATCCGAGGAGCACGATGACCGCCGCCCCACCCCTCAGCCTCGCCGTCGCCCTCGAGGGCGCCGGCTGGCACCCCGCGTCCTGGCGCGAGCCTGGCGCCCGTCCCGACGCGCTCTTCACCGGCGCGTACTGGGCGGACATCGTGCAGCGGGCGGAGCGCGGCGGGATCGACTTCGTGACGATCGAGGACTCCTTCGCCCTGCAATCGGCGGACCCCTTCCTGGCCGACGACCGCACCGACGAGGTCCGCGGCCGGCTCGACGCGCTGCTGATCGCCTCCTACGTCGCCCCCCTCACGAGCCGCATCGGGCTCGTGCCCACGGTCACCGTGACGCACACGGAGCCCTTCCACGTGTCGAAGGCCGTCGCGACGCTCGACCACCTGAGCCGGGGGCGGGGCGGTTGGCAGGTCAGGGTGTCGTCACGCGTCGACGAAGCCTCGCACGTCGGACGACGAATCGCGGCGATCGTGCCGCCGGAGCCGGGCACGCCCCTTCTCGAGGACCCCGCGATCCGCGCCGTCGTCGACGAGCTCTTCGAGGAGGCGGCCGACGCCGTCGAGGTCGCACGGAGACTCTGGGACAGCTGGGAGGACGACGCCGAGATCCGCGACGTCGCCACCGATCGCTTCCTCGACGCCGACAAGGTGCACCGCGTCGACTTCGCAGGACGCTGGTTCTCGGTGCGCGGCCCCGCGATCACTCCCCGGCCGCCGCAGGGGCAGCCCGTCGTCGCCGCGCTCGCACACGCCGACATCCCGTACCGTTTCGCCGCGCGCTCGGCCGACGTCGTGTTCGCGACGCCTCAGAACGCAGCGGACGCCGAGAGGATCCTCCAGGAGATCGCCGAGGCGGAGCGCGGGGCGGGGCGCACGGGCGAGCGCCTGCGGGTCCTCGCCGACCTCGTCGTCGTCCTCGACACCCCGGCGGAGTCCGCCGCGGCCAGACTCTCGCGCCTCGACGCTCTCGGCCGACCGCTCACCGGCGACGCCGCCGTCGCCGCCGGGTCGGCCGCGTCCGTCGCCGACCGCATCGCCGAGCTCTCACGGCTCGGCTACGACGGCGTCCGCCTCCGACCCGCGGTTCTCGCCACCGATCTGCCGCTGATCGCCGACGACCTCGTGCCCGAGCTGCGCCGACGCGGTCTGCTCGTCGGGACGGAGGAGGGCCGCACCCTCCGCTCAGCCCTGGGCCTGCCCACGTCGATCCCGAACCGCTACGCCTCCGAGGAGCAGTCATGACGCGGCGACCGAAGCAGATCGTCCTCGCCGCCTACGTGGGCGGGGTGAACGAGCACACCCTGTGGGAGCACCCCGACGCCGGCAGCCAGGTCGACTTCTCGACGTTCCGCCGCGTCGCAGAGACCGCGGAGCGCGGGCGGTTCGACTACTTCTTCCTCGCCGAGGGTCTGGCCCTGCGGGAGCGCGCGGGGCGCCCGTTCGACCATGACATCGCCGGACGACCGGACACTCTGCCGCTCCTCGCCGCGCTGGCCGCGGTCACGGAGCACATCGGCCTGGTCGGCACGCTCAACGCGACGTTCAACGAGCCCTTCGAGCTCGCCCGTCAGATCGCGACCCTCGACCACCTCTCAGGCGGACGAGCGGGGTGGAACGTGGTCACGTCCTTCGACGCCTTCACGGGCGCGAACTTCCGCCGCGGCGGCTTCCTCGACCGCGCCGACCGCTACGCCCGTGCCGAGGAGGCCGTCCGCGCGGTGACGACGCTCTGGGACACCTGGACCTCCGACGCCGTGCGAGCCGATGCCCCCTCCGGCGAGTTCCTCGCCGACTCGTCGACGGGGTCGTTCGCCGTCTCGAGCAGCCAGTTCGACGTCTCCGGCCGTTTCACCGTGCCGCGCAGCCCGCAGGGCCGCCCGGTGATCGTGCAGGCGGGCGTCTCTCCGCAGGGTCGCGACTTCGCGGCGTCGAGCGCCGACGTGATCTTCTCCCCCTACCACCGGGGACCTGAGGCGCACGAGTTCGCGCGCGACATCGCGGCCCGGGTCGCGGCGGCGGGTCGCCCGGCCGGCTCCGTGCGGATCCTCCCGTCAGCCGCCGTCGTCCTCGGCGGCACCGCTGCGGAGGCGGAGGAGAGAGCGCGGTGGATCCGCGATCAGCAACTCACACCGCGCACGATCCAGGTGCTCTTCGAGCAGGTCTGGAACCGGGACCTGTCGGGCTTCGACGTCGACGGGCCGGTACCCGATCTCGAGCCCGACCTCGAGGCGCCGCCGCTGATCGAGGGCCGCGCACTGATCCACGGTGATCGCGCGGGGACCGTGCGCGCCTGGCGTGCGCTCGCTCAGGAGCGCGACCTCACCCTCCGCGGTCTCGCCGAGACCGTCTTCGACCGCACGGAGTACGTGGGCACGGCTGAGCAGGTCGCCGACCGTCTCGACGAGTTCGTGCAGAGCGGAGGCGGCGACGGGGTCGTCCTCGGATCGCACCTGCACCCGGGTGGTCTGGACGAGTTCGTCGACCGCGTCGTGCCGCTGCTGCAGGAGCGCGGTTCGCTGCGCACCGAGTACGAGGGCACGACCCTGCGGGAGAACCTCGGCCTGGAGATCCCCGCCCGGCCGTGACCTCATCCCCTCCGCCCCCTCTCCGACCTCCGAAGGAAGACCATGACCGACGCCTACTACGACCGCGCAGCCGACCGCCGCTACACCGCCGCCTACAAGAAGGAGACCCCCGACGTCCTTGCGGCGTTCACCGCCTTCGACACCGCCGTCTTCGCTCCGCAGGGTCGCGAGATCCCGCTCAAGTACCGCGAGCTCATCGCCTACGCCGTGGGCATCAGCAAGCAGTGCGTCTACTGCATCGACGGCCACGGCCAGAACGCCGTGCGCGCCGGTGCGACCGAGACCGAGCTCGCCGAATCAGCCTGGGTCGCGGCCGCCATCGGAGCCGGAGCCGCCTTCGCGCACGGCCGACTCGGCTTCAAGCTGACCGAGGACCACCCGCACTGATCGTGCCCCCGCCCCTGTCCCTCCTACCGATCGGCCGATCATGACGAACGAACCCGCCTTCAGCATCACCCTCACCCCCTTCGACGAGGACTACTCGCCGGCCCGGAGCTCCCGGATCACCACCAACTTCGCGAATCTGGCCCGCGGCGAGCGCCGCCGGGAGAACCTCCGGACCGCGCTGCGGATGATCGACGACCGGTTGAACGATCTCGTGCCGGGCGACGATCCGAGCCGCGGCCGCTACACGGTCGGGCTCGACATCGTCTCCGTCGGGCTGCGGCTCACCACGGACGGCGAGGACCGGGAGTTCCCCCTGCTGGAGGTCCTGCGCACCCGGATCCTCGACCGCCGCACCGGCCGATGTCAGCCGGGGACACTGGGGAACAACTTCTCCTCCTACCTCCGCGACCACGACTTCAGCGTGCGGCTGCCGGCGGTCAACGCCGCGCAGGCCGGCTTCACCGTCCCCGACGACTTCGGCGTCCTGCACGGCGCGCTCTTCCAGCACTTCCGGTACTCCGCGCAGTACGCGGAGCTCTCGTCGACGCCGCCCGTCATCTGCATCAGCGTCTCGACGAGCAGGACGTACCGGCGCACCGGGACCCTCCATCCGATCCTCGGCGTCGAGTACCGGCAGGACGAGCTCTCGCTGACCGACCGGTACTTCGCGGAGATGGGCCTCGGGGTCCGCTTCTTCATGCCGCCCGGCAGCACGGCGCCGCTCGCGTTCTACTGCGGCGGCGACCTGCTGGAGGACTACTCGGACCTCCAGCTCATCGCCACGATCAGCACGATGGAGACGTTCCAGAGGATCTACCGGCCCGAGATCTACGGCGCGCGCTCGGCCGCCGCCGACGTCTACCGGCCGGACCTGGAGCAGCAGGACTACGTGCGGCCCGCGGTCTCCTACGACCGCGAGGAGCGCGGCCGGCTCGCGGTCGAGCAGGGGCGGTTCGCAGAGGAGCACCTCATGAAGCCGCACGGGGAGCGGCTGCGGCAGTGGGCCGCCGGGTACGCGGGAGCGGTCCGATGAGCGCCCGCGGATCCTCGACGTCCCTCCCGCTCCTGCCCACCTCGATCGCCGGCAGCCTGCCGAAGCCGTCGTGGCTCGCGCAGCCGGAGACCCTGTGGTCCCCGTGGCGCCTGACCGGCGACGCCCTGGCCGAGGGCAAGCAGGACGCCCTGCGCGCCGCTGTCCACGAGCAGCACCACCGGGGCCTGGACATCGTCAGTGACGGGGAGCAGACCCGCCAGCACTTCGTCACGACGTTCATCGAGCACCTCACGGGCGTCGACTTCGAGCGGCGCGAGACGGTGCGCATCCGCGACCGGTACGACGCGAGCGTGCCGACCGTCGTCGGCGCCGTAGGGCTCGAGAGGCCCGTGTTCGCCGACGACGCCCGGTTCCTGCGCGAGCAGACCGATCAGCCGATCAAGTGGGCGCTGCCCGGCCCGATGACGATGATCGACACCCTCTCCGACCGGCACTACGGGAGCCGCGAGAAGCTGGCGTGGGAGTTCGCGACCATCCTCAACGAGGAGGCGCGAGCCCTCCAGGACGCCGGAGTCGACATCGTCCAGTTCGACGAGCCCGCCTTCACCGTCTTCTTCGACGAGGTGCACGACTGGGGTGTGGCCGCGCTGGAGAGGGCGGCGGAGGGACTCCGCATCGAGACCGCGGTGCACATCTGCTACGGCTACGGGATCAAGGCGAACACCGACTGGAAGGCGACCCTCGGGTCGGAGTGGCGGCAGTACGAGGAGTCGTTGCCGCTCCTCCAGCAGTCCTCGCTCGACATCGTCTCGCTGGAGAGCCACCACTCCCACGTGCCGATGGAGCTGATCGAGCTCGTCCGCGGCAAGAAGGTCATGCTCGGAGCGATCGACGTGGCGAGCGGGACCGTCGAGACGCCCGAGGAGGTCGCCGACACCCTGCGACGCGCCCTCCGGTTCGTCGACGCGGACCTGCTCCTCCCCAGCACGAACTGCGGCATGGCGCCGCTGCCCCGCGACCTCGCCTGGGGGAAGCTCAGCGCGCTGAGCGCGGGAGCCTCGATCGTCCGCGAGGAGCTCGCGCCCTGACCGGCCTCCGGGGAGACGGGTCGCGGCCGGCCCGTCTCCCCGCACGTCCTGTCCGCCTCACCCCTCCGCTCGCGCCTCCTGCGCCGCGATGTCCTTCATCGCCAGGTCCGCCCGGCGGAACTGGTCCGTCTCCGGGAGCGCGAGGTGCAGTCCGGCGACGGTCGTCAGCGAGACCGTCACCTCGGCCACGGTCACGTCGAGGACGTGCCCGCCCTTCTCTCGGGCGTCGTCGACGTAGTGCAGGTGATACCCGGGGACCGACACGGCCTGCTCGAACTGCGGAGTGCGGAAGCCCGCGATCGTGCCGCGGGTGTCGGCGATGCCGGTGACGCTCTGGTGGGCGGTCGCCTCGATCAGGGGCGGGTACGGCTCGGTCTGCGCGCCCACGGTCCGGGTGCGGACCTCGGTGAACCGGCCGTCGATCCGCAGGGCGACGGGGATGTTCCCGCCGTCGACCGCGTCGTCGATCAGCCGGGTGAGTCCGGCGAGACCGGTCGGCTCCTCGACCGTGAACGTCGTGGTCGCGTGGAAGGGCAGCACGGCGGCGAAGGGCGTCCGGTCGTCGCCGTCCGCGACCTGGACGGAGCCGTCGCTGCGCAGGTGGTAGCAGACGCCGTCGACGATCACCATCTCGCCGTCCAGGTGGTTGAAGGTGCCCAGCCCGAGGTCGCCGTGGGTGAGCAGCTCGCGGATCGTCAGGTCCCCGTCGTAGACCCCGGCCAGCAGCGCGGCCATGGTCGAGCTCTGGTAGATCGCGTAGTCGTCGGTCGAGTCGACCGTGTGCGTGCTCATTCGAAGGCGTCCTCGATGAGGTGGGCGGCGATGTCGACGTTGCGGCTGTAGTCCACCGCGACGTCGATGATCGAGACGCCCGGCTCGGCCAGGGAAGCCCGGAACGCCTCCTCGAACTCGGCGAGGCCGCTCACCCGCCTGCCCGTGGCGCCGAACGCCGCCGCGAACTTCTCGATGTCGTAGTCGCCGAGCTGGACCCCGGACTTGCGGCCGTACTTCAGCAGCTGCTGGAAGCCGACCATGTCGTAGGTGTCGTCCCGCATGATCACGTGCGTGAACGAGAGGCCGAGGCGCGTCGCCGTCTCGATCTCCGTCGCGGAGAACAGGAAGCCTCCGTCGCCCGAGACGGAGACCACCGGGGTCCCGGGGCGCAGGAGGCTCGCCGCCATGCCCCACGGGAAGGAGACGCCGAGGGTCTGCTGCCCGTTCGAGAAGAGCAGGTGCTTGGGCTCGTACACCCGGAAGTGCCGGGCCATGAAGATGTAGTTCGAGCCGATGTCGCAGGCCACGGTGGCGTCGTCCGAGAGCAGGTCGCGCATCAGGAGCACGAGGCGGGCGGGATCGACGGTCCCGAGAGCCGCCTCGGCCGTGCGCGCCGCGTCGTCGATCCGCTCCAGCTCGCTCCGGTGCCGGGCGACCCGGTCGGCCGCGTCCTCGTCGAGCTGCAGGCCGGAGACGAGCGGCGTGAGGGCCGCGACGGTCTGCGCGAGGTCGCCCTTCAGCTCCAGCGCGGGCAGGTAGTGGTTGTCCAGCGGTGCGTCGACGGAGTCGATGTGGACGATCCGGCGGTCGACGTCGCTGTTCCAGATCACCGGGTCGTACTCGACGGCGTCGTAGCCGATCGCGACGACGAGGTCGGACTCGGCGAGGGCGAGGTCGGCGGGCTGATTCTTGAACAGGCCGACGCGGCCCAGGTAGTGGTCCTCGAGCTCGCGGGAGACGAGGCCGGCCGCCTGGAACGTCTCGATCACCGGCAGCTCCGTCTCGCTGATCAGGACCCGCAGTGCCGCCACGGTCGCCGGCTCCGACGCGCGGAGTCCCACGAGGAGGACGGGCCGCTCCGCGGTGTTGATCAGGTCGGCGGCGTGGGTGAGGTCCTCGGCTCGCGCCGGACCGCTCATCGGCCCCGTGGCCGCCCGGGTGATGACCTGCGAGGTCGGCGCGGCCATCACGCTGGCCGAGAGGACGACCGCCGCGGCGCCTCGGGGCTCGGTGACCGCGGCGCGGAAGGCGTTGCTGACCGCCTCCGAGACGTCGTCCGGATCCGTCGACTCGACCGTGTACTTCGTCACGGTGGTGAGGAAGGCGGCCGCGTCCATCGACTGATGCGTGCGCTTGAGACGGTCGGAGAGCTGCACGGCTCCGGCGAGCGCGACGACCGGGTCCTGCTCCGTGTTGGCCGTGAGCAGGCCGGTGGCGAGGTTGGTCGTGCCGGGGCCGGAGGTCACGAGGACGACGCCCGGGCTGCCCGTGAGCCGCCCCACCGCGGCGGCCATGAAGGCGGCGTTCTGCTCGTGCCGGCAGACGATCAGCTCCGGCCCCTCGTCGGCGAGGACGTCGAAGACCGCGTCGATCTTCGCTCCCGGGATCCCGAAGACGTACTTCACGCCATTGGCGGTCAGGGTCTCGATCACTCGCCGTGCACTGCGCGTCTCGACGTTCGGCTGCTCCATGGTCCGCTCCGCTCTCTCCTCGGTTGTACCGACGAGCGTAGGAACGGGGGCACCCGGAGCGACCCGGTCAGATGACTCGTTCCCACCCGTGCATCTCCGGCGGCGTACCGATCGCAGTGACGGAGCGCTCGGCCGGGACACGCTCGGCTCCCCCGCCGACGGTCTGCTCCGAGAGTCGTCCGACGCTCGCCGCGACGTCCCCGGTCGTGATGGACTTGCCCGCATGATGATCTCTCCGCGCGAGTCCGCGCACGACACGAAGGCAGGCGTCTGATGGCCGAGGAGCGCGCGATCCTCGCGGGCGGATGCTTCTGGGGGCTCCAGGAGCTCATCCGCGACATGCCGGGCGTCTTCAGCACCCGCGCCGGGTACGCCGGCGGCAGCACGCCGAACGCGACCTACCGCCACCACGGCGACCACGCGGAGGCGGTCGAGATCGAGTTCGATCCCGAGCAGCTCTCCTACCGCGACCTGCTCGAGTTCTTCTTCCAGGTGCACGACCCGACGACGAAGAACCGTCAGGGCAACGACATCGGCACGGCCTACCGCTCCGTGATCCTCTTCCTCTCGCCTGAGCAGGAGATGGTCGCGCGCCAGACGATCACCGAGATCGACGCGTCGGGCCGCTGGCCCGGACCGGTCGTCACCGAGGTCGAGCCCGCCGGCGAGTTCTGGGACGCCGAGGAGGAGCACCAGGACTACCTGCGCAAGCACCCCGGCGGCTACACCTGCCACTGGGTCCGGCCGAAGTGGGCGCTCGACGCCTGATCCCGGTCACGCGGGACGCGGGGCCCCGGGCTCCGCTCCCGCGGGCACGGCTCGCGCGCGGTGCGCGAAGAGAAGCACGACGGCGACCGCCGAGAGCACCAGGGCCGGCGTCGGGGCCCAGGCCGGAGCGAGCGTCACGGTCGCCGCTCCGACGACGGCTCCGACCGCGAGGCTCGCGACGATGAGCGCCTGGAGGGTCCTCGACCCGGACGAGCGCTCGGCGAGCTCCTGCATCAGGCTCGTGAGCGTGCCCGTGACGAACGTGGTCGTCAGGCCGGCGGCGCCGGAGATCCGCTTCGCGAGCACGGTCTGCAGCCCCAGCGCCGCCGCGCTGGTCGCGATGAACGCGCAGTCCACGAGCAGCGACGTGCCGCCCTGCACCGTCGGCCAGGCGACCGCGACGGCGAGCTGCAGGACGACCCCCACGAGTGCGATCGCGCGGAGCGGACGTCTCCCGTCGCCGGTCGACGGCGTGCGCGCCCGGGTCGTGCGGAACCCGGCGTAGACCGCTCCGGCGAAGAAGACGATCGCCGTGACCGCTCCGGCCGCGGTCGTCAGCCAGGCGGAGCGGGGGTACAGCCCCAGCAGCACCAGGTTGCCCGTCATGTTCGCGGTGAAGATGCCGCCGAGCAGGAGGAACGCGAACGCGTCGGTCGCGCCCGAGGCGATGGCCAGCAGCACCAGGGCGAGCCGCAGTCGCGCGGGCCCGGTCACCGCCGTCACGCGAGGCCCTCAGCCATGGAGCTGCCGCCAGGTGACGATCTGCTCTCCGCGGAGCTCGTAGCTCCCGAAGCAGCGGAGCCAGTGGCCCTTCCCCGTGTCCGAGCGGAGGTGCAGGGCGTGCTCGGTGAGGACGACGCTGCCGGCCACGGCGATCGTGACGAGGGCGATCCGGATCTCGGTGAACGCCCGATGGACCTCGTCGCACATCTCGAGGACCCGCGCCCGCCCCGCGATCTCCTGCGAGCTCGACGCGCTGTAGACGACCTCCGGATGCAGGAACGGGACGAGCTGGCGGCTGTCGCGAGCGCTCCACACCTCGAGGAAGTCGCGCACGACCAGCTCGTTCTCGATCATCGCGACGCCCCGCACCGACGCGTCCTGCCAGCTCTCGGCCATGGGTCCTCCCGCCGTCCCCGCACCGACACTCGTCGATGGCGACGAGCCTGCCCGAGAGAGCCCCGGGCGCCTACGCGTCGGATGACCCGATCTCCCCGGCGGCGGGCTCACCGCGCGTGCGCCGTCGCCAGCTCGCCCCAGTGCGTCGTCGCCCGGAGCGAGAGTGCGTCGCGCTTCATCGTCCACACCGGCCCCGTGCGGATGCCTGCCAGCCCGAGGCCGACCGCGGACCGCCCGTGGCGCTTCGTCACCGCGTCGATGGTGGCGCCGAGGCCCTTCGTGTCGAAGGCGGTGTCGAAGATCTCGAGCAGCGCATGGGAGTTCCGCGGCGACAGGTTCGTGAGGATGACGCCGGCCCGCACGTAGCGCGCGCCCTCCCGCAGCCGCGGGCGCAGGGTGCCGATCGCGGCCCTCACCATCGCCACCGGGTCGTCCGTGGGAACGGGGAAGCCGGCCAGGCCGCCGGCGGACTCGTACGGCGCGTCCGCGAACGGCGACGTCGACGCGAACACGCTCATCGTCCTGGTGACCGACTCCTGCGCGCGGAGGCGGTGGGCGGCGCGCTGCGCGTAGACGGAGAGCACCTGCTCCATGTCCGCGATCGTCGTCACGGGAGTGGCGAACGACCGGGAGAAGATCAGCTGGTCACGGACGGTGCGAGCGGCCTCGAGGGGGATGCAGTCGACGCCGCGCAGCTCGTAGACGGAGCGCTGCAGGACGACCGAGAACTTCTTGCGGATCAGCGCGGGGTCCGCGTCGCGGAGGTCGCGGACGGTGTGGATGGACAGCTCCGCGAGGCGCTTCCCTGTGCGGCCGGCGACTCCCCACAGCTCGGTGACGTGCTGCGAGGCCATGAGCGCGTCGAGCTGCTCGGGCGTGTACCAGTCGGTGTCGCAGACGCCCCCCAGGCGCGGGTGCTTCTTCGCTCCGCCCTTGTTGACGAACTTCGCGAGAGTCTTGCTCGGTCCGAAGCCGACGCAGACGGGCAGGCCGACGTTCTTTGCGACGGCCGCCCGCATCGCCCGGCCGATCTTCGCCCGCTCCGCCACGTCGCCGTCGATGCCGAGGAAGGACTCGTCGATCGAGTACACCTCCTGCCAGGCGGAGTAGCGGCCCAGCAGCTCCATGACGCGCGCGGACAGCTCGCCGTAGAGCTCGTAGTTGCTCGATCGGGCGATCACCTCCGGGAGGCGACCGGAGCGGATGAGCGGCTCGATCTGGAACCAGGGCGTGCCGTTCTCGATCCCGAGCCTCTTCACCTCGTCGGAGCGGGCGACCACGCAGCCGTCGTTGTTCGAGAGGACGACGACGGGGCGGCCCGCGAGCCTCGGATCGAACAGCCGCTCGCAGGAGACGTAGAACGAGTTCACGTCGACCAGGGCGATGCGCCGCTCAGAGCGCACGGTGCAGCCGGTGGAGGCAGACGGTGACGACGCCCCACACCTGGAGGTCGCTCAGCTCGGCGACGTGGATCGGCGGGTACTCCGGGTTCTCGGCCCGCAGCACCACTCCCCCGGGGTGCAGCTCGAGGCGCTTCACGGTCAGCTCGCCGTCGAGGATCGCGATGACCACGCTCCCGTGCGTCGGCGTGATCGACCGGTCGACCACGAGCTCGTCGCCGTCGCTGATGCCCGCGCCGACCATGCTCTCGCCCGAGACACGGACGATGAACGTCGACGTCCTATCGCGGATCAGGTGGTCGTTGAGGTCGAGGGACCCGTCGAAGTAGTCCTGCGCCGGCGACGGGAATCCCGCCGCCACGGCCTCGCTGGTGACGAGGAAGGTGACGGCGACGGCGTCCGAGGCCGGAGTCGCGATGCGCTCCACGACGGTCACGCTCATGGTCGACCCCCTCCTCGTGGTATCGAACGTGTGTTCGAACGCGTCCGAGTGTAGGTCGGGGGCACCGACATTCGGGAGGCGCTCGGCGCCGTCCTCGACCGCTCGCGGGGACGATCACCGGGGACGCCGCTGGGCGCCCGGAGGATTGGCGCGTCGGCCGACGCGGGCCCAGCCTCCCTGGAGCCTTCTCCGGCACGATCCGACCTCATCCCCTCGGAAGGAGCCCCTCCCATGCGCGCATCCCGTCCTCTTCCCGGCGACCCCTGGCCGTCGCAGATGGTCATCACGGTCGAGGACAACCCCTCGGCGCTGCTCGAGCTCCTCTGGATCCGCGAAGCGTGGGGCTTCACTCCGGCGGTCGACGGGCCTCCGCCGCTCGAGCGGTCCCCGGAGCGGGTCGGGTCGGCGGAGCCCGGCGCCGACGAGCAGCGCGCCTGGCCTCAGCTGTGGCAGGACTGCGTCGAGCATCTGGCGGTCGAGACCGGCCCGCTCCTCCGGCAGCTCTCCAGCACCGCCGACGGATCCCCCGAGCGCGCACGCCTCCTCGACCTCGCGCGCGGCCCCGGCTGGCGGGAGCGCTTCGGCGACGACTCCCTCGGAGCGCCTTTCAGCGCCTGGCACGACGAGCTGCGATCCACCCGGATGGACGCGCGGGACGTCCCGCTGGACGCCGCCCCCGAGCGGCGCTGCCTCGGCTCCCTCGTCCCCGCCTGGGAGGCCGGACTGAGGACGGTGGTCACCCTCCCCTGCCGCGGCGAGTACACCCGCGCCGTCTCCGGCTCGGTGCTGATCCTGACCGACAGCGACCACCGGGACCCGGACCGCTACGCCGCCGCGCTCCGACGGTTCGCCGACGGCTCGCCGGAGTGACGGGGCACGGATCTCCGGATCGGATGAACGCTCGCGCGCTCCGGACGGTATCCCCCTCCGAGCCGCCGATCTCCGGCGACCGCAAGTCTCGAGGAGTGCACGATGACCAGGAACATCAGAGTCGGTATCGCAGCTGTCGCCGTCGCGGGCGTGATGGCGGTGGCACCCGTGCTCGCCGGTGCGAGCAGCGTCGCTCCCGCCGCGGCGACCAGCGACTCCAGCAGCGCGTCGGACAGGAACCTGATCAACGCGGTCCGCTCCGTGGCGGCGAAGCTGCGGGTCGTCGGACTCTCCGACGGCGGCACGAAGCTCGTGCAGTTCAACCCGACCAAGCCCGGCAAGGTCACGAACCGCGTCGCCGTCACCGGCCTCACCGGCGGCGACACCGCGCTCATCGGCATCGACTACCGGGTCCAGGACGGCGCCCTCTACGGCGTCGGCGACAACGCGGCGAGCGCCGGCGTCTACTCCATCAACCCGTCCACCGGCGTGGCCACCCAGGTGACCCGTCTCACCGTGGCGCTGAGCGGCACCTCCTTCGGCGTCGACTTCAACCCCGCCGCGAACGCGCTCCGCGTGGTCAGCGACACAGGCCAGAACCTCCGTCAGCCGTTCGCCACCGCGGGCGCCGCGACGGTCGCCGACGGCACGCTCAGCTACGCCGCGCCCGCCGTGGCCACCGGTGTCGCCGGGGCCGCGTACACGAACAACGACCTCGACGCGAACAGCGCGACCACCCTGTTCGTCCTCGACACGGCCCTCGACCAGATCGCCATCCAGTCCCCGGCCAACGCCGGCACCCTGGCGCCGACCGGGAAGCTCGGCCTCGACGCAGCGGGTGCGACCGGCTTCGACATCTACTCCGTCCTCCGCAACGGCAGCTCCATCGGCTCGGTCGGCCTCGCCGCCGTCAACGGGTCGCTCTACGAGATCGGACTGCTGAACGGCACGGCGACTCCGCTCGGCGCCATCGGCGCGGACGTCACGGACATCGCCGTCCCGCTCGTCCAGCGCTGACCCGAAAGGCTCCCGGCGACCGCGCCCCTGCCGACCGACGCTCCCGGTGAGCGCCGGTCGGCAGGACGCCGGTCGGCAGGACGCTCCGGCGGGCCGCCGGGGCCGAGAGCCCTCGTCGGAAAGTTCACTCAGCTATGCATCACCGTTCACCCACCGATGCGGCGATGAGGAGTGAGATGAGCGTGCCCCTTTCCGGGGTCTCACCTCTCAAGGAGTCCACGACGTGACACGACTGTTCCGCTCCGCGAACCGCGGACGCTCCGCTCTGGCCCTCTCGGCCGCTGCTCTGGTCTGCGCCGCCGCCCTGGCCGCACCCGGCGCCGCCACTGCCGTCGGTGCCGCCGACCTCTCCGCCACCGGCGGAGCCGCCCGCATCTCCCCGGTCGACGCCGACCTCTCCGACTCGCTGCGCGCAGCGGTGAAGGAGCAGGACGCGAAGAACGTCATCCTCCTCATCGGGGACGGCATGGGCGATTCGGAGATCACCGTCGCCCGCAACTACCAGTACGGAGCGGCCGGCCGCTTCCCCGGGATCGACGCCCTGCCGATCACCGGCCAGTACACGACCTACTCGCTCTACCGCGCGGACGACCCGGCGACGGGCGCCGTCAAGGGCGCCCCGGACTACGTGCCCGACTCCGCCGCCACCGGCAGCGCCTGGGCCACCGGCACCAAGACCTACGACAACGCCATCTCGGTCGACATCGACCAGCAGCGCAAGGACACCCTCCTCGAGATCGCGAAGGCGAACGGCCTGAAGACCGGCAACGTCACCACCGCCGAGATCCAGGACGCCACCCCGGCCGTGCAGGCCGCCCACGTCGACGCCCGCAGCTGCTACGGACCCGACAGCGCGAGCTGCGGCGACGACGCGCTGGAGAACGGCGGACTCGGCTCGATCAGCGAGCAGATCCTCGACACCCGCGCCGACCTGACCCTCGGCGGAGGGTCGGCCAGCTTCGCGCAGGTCGCCCGCGCCGGCGACTGGAGCGGCGAGCCGCTGTTCCAGCAGGCCGCGGAGCGCGGCTTCCAGGTGCTCGGGGACGCCACGACTCCCGCCACCGCCGCGCAGCTCGACGCGCTGACCGTCGCCGACCAGGACGCGCCCGTGCTCGGACTGTTCAACTCCGGCAACCTGCCCGTCCGCTACGCGCCCACCCCGGCGACGGTCGGCGGAGCGGACGCCGCCCCGCAGACCTGCGTCGCGAACCCCGACCGTCCGGCCGAGCAGCCGACGCTCCGCTCCATGACCGAGAAGGCGATCGACCTCCTCGACACCGGCGACCAGGGCTTCTTCCTCCAGGTCGAGGGCGCGAGCATCGACAAGCAGGACCACGCCGCGAACGCGTGCGGCCAGATCGGCGAGACCGTCGACCTCGACGAGGCCGTCCAGGCCGCGCTCGCGTTCGCCGAGGCGGACGGCAACACCCTCGTCATCGTCACCGCCGACCACGCCCACTCCAGCCAGATCGTCGACTCCACCCCGCCGACCTCGCTCAGCACCGCGCTGAAGACCGCCGACGGCAGCACCATGAAGGTGTCGTACGGCACCGCCGCCGAGGGCGGATCGCAGCAGCACACCGGAACGCAGCTGCGCATCGCCGCCTACGGGCCGGGCGCGGCGAACGTCGCCGGGCTCACCGACCAGACCGACACGTTCTTCACCATCACGAACGCGCTCGGAGTGGACCGCGACATCCGCTCGATGAGCTTCGGAGCCACCGCCGAGCTCTCCGGCTCGTCGTTCGCCCCCGGAGCCGACGTCACTCTCACCGCGAGGGGCTTCAACGGAGACACGCAGCTGATCGGCTCCGCGCCCCTCTTCACGGACCGCACCGCGACCCGCGACCTCGCCGGCGGCGGCCTCACCGTCACGGCGAAGGCGCCCGCCACGCCCGGCGACTACAGCGTCACGGTGACCGGCGACCAGACCGGCAAGGCGATCACCCTGCCGTTCACCGTCACCGAGCGCCCGAAGTCGAGCACCCCCATCACCGACAAGGTCAAGGACATCGGCGGGAAGCTGATCGACAAGATCCGCCAGCACTGAGCACTCGTCGGCCCGGCTCCTCTGGAGGAGCGCGGGCCGACGGAGTCGCGGGAAGGGCCGTCCCTCGGGGCGGCCCTTCCTCGCGTCCGGGGGGGGTCGGCACGACCGGACCGGTGAGCCCGCCTCCGATCAGGACGCGCCGACTCCCGGCGACCGGTCGCGATGCGGCACGGCCCCCGCGCGCTGCACGATCGAGCGGATCAGCGCTTCGAGCAGCAGCGCCGCCCGGCTCGCTGTCAGCGGGGTGGGCTGCCGATCCGACGAACCACTGCGACTCCCCTCGGAGGAACAGCCCGCTGCTCGAAAAGGTCCGGCTCATCAGAGGGAAGCGCGACTCGGCGGTCGGTGCGGTTGATGTAGAAATCGAACCCGCTGCCGTCGATCGTCCGCCGCGAGTGGAAGACGGCGCCGACCATCTCCGACGGGAGCTCGGAGGCCACTCCGGCGGCCTCGAGAAGTTCGGCGACGACATCGAGGAGGTCACCCCCTCGGAGACGGGTCGAGACGTAGGAGGCGCTGCCCGCTCCGGCCGCGCGCCGCGTCACCGCCGGCTCGCCCGCGTGCGGTCCTGTCGCGTAGCGGCGGACCACCCGCGTCTCAGGACTGCGGAGCTGGATCCCCTCGGTCCACAGGGATCCGTGCAGGTCACCCTCCAGCAGGACGTGCTCCTCCTCGAGGAGCGGGTGGAACTCCTCCACTCGGATGCCGAGGAGGTCGCGCAGAGCACCCGGGTAGCCGCTGGCGACGACGTGGTCGTTCTCGTCGGCGATCCCCGAGAAGTACGTGGTGATCAGGTTCCCGCCGCCCTCGACGTAGCCGGTCAGCTCGCGACCTGTCCGCCCGGAGACGAGGTAGAGCATCGGAGCGACGACGACGTCGTACGGGGTCAGGTCGGTGCCCGGGGTGATCACGTCCGCGCGGACGCCCGCGTCGGCGAGCGCGCGCCACCAGTCCAGCGCCTCGCGTCGGTAGCGCAGCAGCGTGCTGGGGTGCGATTCCAGCTCGCTCGCCCACCAGGAGTCCCAGTCGAACAGGACGGCGACCGGGGCCGCCTCGCGCCGGCTCCCCGCCACATCGTCCAGCCGGCGCAGCCGCTCCCCCAGCTGGACGACGTCGCGGAACAGCTGGCTGTCCTCGCCGGCGTGGGGCAGCATCGCGGAGTGGAACTTCTCCGCTCCGGCGACGGACTGCCGCCACTGGAAGTAGCAGACGGCGTCGGCGCCGTAGGCGACGTGGGTGAGGGCGTCGCGCGCCATCTCCCCCGGCTGCTTGGGCTGGTTGACCGGCTGCCAGTTCACCGCGCTGGTCGAGTGCTCCATCAGGAACCAGGGCGATCCCTGCGCGACGCCTGAGGTCAGCGCCGCTGAGAAGGCCAGCTCGTCGAAGGACTGCTCCCCGGCGAAGCGGTAGTGGTCGTTGGAGACGAAGTCGACCTCCCGCGCCCAGTCGTCGTAGGCGGCGTGGTTCTTGCCCTCCATGATCATGAAGTTGGTCGTGACCGGGATGTCGGGGGTGATCCGCCGCAGCACCTCGCGCTCGGCGACGAGGTACTCCTTCAGGGCGTCGGAGGAGAAACGGAGGAAGTCCAGGCGCTGGGTCGGGTTCGGCAGGGCCGCCACCAGACGCGGAGTGAGCACCTCCTCGAACGAGCTGTAGCGCTGCGACCAGAACGCTGTCCCCCACGCCGCGTTGAGGCCGTCGATGCCGGTGTAGCGGTGCTCGAGCCAGGTGCGGAACGCCCGCGTGGCGTCCTCGGAGTGGTCCCAGGCGTTGTGGCAGCCGAGCTCGTTGCTGACATGCCAGGCGACGATCGCGGGGTGGTCCCGGTAGCGCTCGGCGATGCGCTCGACGAGCTCGAGGGCGTGCGCTCGGAAGACCGCCGAGGTGGGACGCCAGTGCTGCCGGCCCCCGGGCGAGAGGATCCTGCCGTCGGCGGTGACGGGGAGGATCTCCGGGTGGGCCAGCGTGAGCCAGGGCGGCGGGGAGGCGGTCGCCGTCGCCAGATCGACTCCGATGCCTCCGGCGTGCAGCAGGTCGAGGACCTCGTCGAGCCAGGCGAAGTCCCACTGGTCGGGGGCGGGCTGGATCTTCGCCCAGGAGAAGATGGCGACGGAGACGACGTCGACCCCGGCCTCCTGCATCAGCCGGACGTCCTCGGCCCAGACCTCGCGCGGCCACTGATCCGGGTTGTAGTCGGCGCCGAAGGAGATGCGCGGGGTGCGCTCCTCGCCGGTGCGGAGCCATCGGTGGTTCATGGGAGCCTCTCGTCGGTGTCCGGGCGCCGTGAAGACGGCGACCGCGGGTCGTGTGGGGTCGGGTCGGGTCGAGCGCGGGTCGAGCGCGATCAGGCGGAGCGCTGGGAGAGCGGGGAGATGACGAGCTCGTCGATCCGCACGTGGCGGGGTGCGTCGACCACGAACATCGCCGAGCGGGCGATATCGGCGGGCGCGAGCATCACCGATCGGGCCGCCGCGCCGGGGACCTCGGGCCGTTGGCGCAGGAAGTCGCTGTCGATGTCCCCGGGGCAGAGGAGTGTCGCGCGGACGCCCGAGTCCGCCTCCTGGTCGTTGAGGGTGCGGACGACCGGCGCGAGCGCCGTCTTCCCGGCGCTGTAGGCGACTCCGGCGCCGGGCGAGGGGCGCCAGCCCGCGATCGAGGAGACCACGACGATCACGCCGGATGCGGCGCGCAGTCCCGGAAGTGCGGCGTCGGCACTGCGGACGACGCCGAGGAGGTTGGTCTGCACGACGCTCGCGAACTCCGCCATCGACTGGTCCGCCCACGCCCGCCGCGGGGTGTTGGCACCGGCGGAGAGAATGACGGCGTCCAGGCGGTCGGTGCCGGTCGCGGCGGCGATCGCCTCGACGCGCTCACGGGCGTCGTCCGCGGCGACGTCGAACGGCAGCTCGAGGGCGGTGCCGCCTGCGGCGCGGACGAGTCCCGCCGTCTCGGACAGCTCGGGCGCCCTGCGCCCCGAGAGGGCGACGGTCCACCCCCGCTCCCCCAGGGCCGTCGCGCAGGCGCGCCCCACTCCGCTTCCGGCTCCTGTCACCCAGGCGACTCGCATCTCCGCGTCCATGAGATCTATAATAAGCAGACTTTTCAGAACGACGGGGGTAGGACATGCTGATGGATCTCACGGATCGGGTCGTCCTGGTGACGGGTGGCGGCCGGGGCATCGGGCGGGCGCTCGCTGAGCGGTTCGCCCTCGAGGGTGCGAAGGTGGCGGCGTTCGACGTCGCCTTCCCGGAGGGCGCGCCCGAGGGCGTCCTCCAGATCGAGGGCGACGTGACCGAGCCCGACTCCGTGGCGAGCGGCGTCGCTCGCGTCGCCGAGGAGTTCGGCGGTATCGATGTCCTGGTCAACAACGCGGGCATCAACGTCGAGGGCCGGGTGGAGGATCTCGATCTGGCCGCCTGGCGCCGCTGCTTCGACGTGAACGTCGGCGGCGTGTTCCTGATGTCGCAGGCGGTGCTTCCGCATGTGAAGGCCTCCGGTCATGGACGCATCCTCAACGCGGCCTCGTTCGCGGCGATCGTCCCCTCGGTGGGCGCGGCCGCCTACGGCGCATCGAAGGCGGCCGTCGTGCAGTTCAGCCGGGTGCTCGCCGGCGAGCTGGGGCCGTGGGGCGTCACGGTCAACGCCTACGCTCCCGGTATGATCCCGAGCGCCATGAACGGTTTCGAGACGATGCCCCAGGCGGCTCAGGACCGGCTGCTCGACACGCTGACCCTCCGCCGCTGGGGCACCGCCGACAGCATCGCCGATCTGCTCGTGTTCCTCGCGAGCGACGCCGCCGACTACATCACGGGCACGCTCATCGACGTGAGCGGCGGAAAGCTCGCCACGCAGCTCCCGCAGCGCGCCTACGAGGGAGTGGTCCCACCCGTCTCATGACTCATCAACGCTCCCTCGTCGACACCATCGGCACCGCCATCGTCGGTGGAGATCCGCCGACGGGCACGGTGCTGAACATCGAGACGCTCACCCGCGAGCACGGCGTCTCGCGGTCGGTGATCCGAGAGGCTCTGCGCATCCTCGAGACGCTCGGGATGATAGTCGCCCGCCAGCGGGTGGGGATCACCGTCCTCGGCCGCGAGCACTGGCAGCTCCTGGATCCGCGGGTCATCGCCTGGCGGTCGCACACGGACGACGCGCAGATCCAGCTCCGCGAGCTCATGCAGCTGCGCACCATCATCGAGCCGGCGGCGGCGGAGCTCGCCGCGGTCCAAGGCACGGAGGAGCAGCTGACCGCGATCGTCCGGGCCGCCGAGGAGATGACCGCGACCTACCGCGACCGGCGCGTCGCCGCGTTCACGCGGGCCGACCTCGACTTCCACTCGGCGATCGTCGTCGCGGCCTCGAGCTCCGTCCTCGCGCAGCTCTCCGACACCGTCCTCGCCGCCCTCCGGCTGCGCTACTCCGGCAGCGTGCCGGTGTTCGACGAGGAGGGCGAGCGGGCCCTGGCCATCCACGTCCGGCTCGCCGACGCGCTCACCGCACGCGACGCCGGAGCAGCGGTCGGCCTCACCCGTGCGCTCGTCGATCAGACCCGGGGCCGCCTGGAGGAGCCCGTGGAGCACCCGGACGACGCGGTCGCGGCGACGCCGGGAGGCGGCGCATGAGCTCCGCCGTCCCCGCCTACTGGGAGGCCGCGGTGTGCATCCCGCCCGTGTCGCATCACGCCGAGGGCCCGCTCTGGGACCCGCGCGGCGACACGCTGATATGGGTCGACCAGTACGCGGGACTCGTCCGCTCCGCGACCCCGGAGGGTACGAGCTTCCTGCTCCGCCCCCCGATCGCCTTCGACGGTCCCGTGGGCGCCGTCGTCGGAGACGTGCGCGGCGGCTGGCTCGTCGCGGCTGCGGACGGCCTGTGGTCCCTCTCCCCAGAGGGCACCGTCTCCCCCGTCGTCGACGTCCTTCCGCGCGACGGCGTGCACCGGCGCATGAACGACGGGAAGGTCGATCCGGCCGGCCGGTTCTGGTTCGGCACGATGGCGATGGACAAGCGCTCGGGCGCCGGCTCCCTCTACGCCCTCGACCAGGGCGTCGTCACGGAGGCGGTCCCCGAGGTCACGATCTCCAACGGTCTGGCCTGGTCCCCAGACGGCAGCACGATGCATTACATCGACACCCCGACCCACCGCATCGACCGGTATCTCACGGAGGGGTCCGCCCTCCGTCGTGACGGATCGCTCGATCTGTCGTCGCGGCCAGGGAGCCCGGACGGCATGACGATCGACGACGAGGGGGCGCTGTGGGTAGCGATGTGGGGTGCTTCGGCAGTGCATCGCTACGACCCCTCCGGCGAGCTGATCGGTGTCGTCCACGTCGACGCCCCGCAGGTCTCCAGCGTGACCTTCGGCGGACCCGATCTGGACACCCTGTTCATCACGACGTCCCGCGAGGACTACTCTCCCGCCGATGCCGCCGCGCACCCTCTCGCCGGAGCGCTGTTCCAGGCGCGGCCGGGAGTCCGCGGCACAGCGGCCGTCCTGTACCGGCCCTGATCGCTCCGCGCCGATCCTCTCCGGTCCCGCGGAGCGCGGCGGCTGTCGCGGGACAGTCGATCGCGCCCTCGACCGCGCAGGAGAGCGCGGCGCGGGGAGGCCCCGCGCCGCGCTCTCGTATCGCTCAGCGACTCCGTATCACTTGTTGACGGAGAAGCCCTGCTGGTCGCCGTACTCGACGAGCTGGTCCTGCCAGTCCATCAGTCCGCTGCCGATGTCCTCGTGGTTGACGAAGGACTGACCGACGGTGTCCGGGAAGACACTGTTGGCGTAGACCTGGAAGGGCAGGTACTGCCAGCCCGTGCTGACGGTGCGGGACGCTTCGACGAGGATCTCGTTGATCGCCTGCCCGCCGAAGTACTCGGGGGTCTGCGCCAGGAACTCGTCCGACTCGAGGTCGGCGACGGTCGCGGGGAAGCCGCCGGACTGGAGGAAGATGTCGATGCTCTCGTCGTCCGAGTTCAGCCACCGCACGAACGCAGCGGCCAGAGCCTTGTTCTCGCTCTGCTCGAGCACGACCTGTCCGCCGCCGCCGTTCTCCGAGTTGCCGCCCGTGCTGCCGCCGTCGGCGGTGGGCAGGGCTGCGGCGCGCCAGTCGCCCGCGGCCTCGGGCACGGAGGACTCCAGCACGCCGGGCATCCAGGCCCCGCTGAGGAGCGTGGCGATGGTGCCGTCGCCGAGTGCGCGGTACCACTCGTCGCTCCAGCTCGGGATGTCCGGCAAGAGCTCGCCCTCGGTCAGGCGGGACCAGTTCGCGGCGAAGGCCTGAGAGCCCTCGTCCTCGAGGTCGACGGAGATCGTCGTGCCGTCGTCCGCGACCTCGAACGGGCGGCCGCCGGCCTGCCAGATCATGCTCGTCGCGAAGCCGGGGTCGCTTGTGTCGCCGGCGATGTAGGCGTCGGGGTTCGCTGTGTGCAGCTTCTGTGCGGCGGCGTAGTACTCGTCCCAGGTAGTGGGGACCTCGATGCCGTACTGGTCGAAGACGGCCTGGTTGTAGAACATGGCCATGGGGCCGGAGTCCTGCGGCAGGCCGTACAGGCCGCCGCCGATGCTGACCGAGCTCCAGGGACCGGTACTGTACAGATCCTCGAGGTCGGCGAGGCCGTACGGAGTCAGGTCGACGAAGGAGTCGGCCAGCGCGAACTGCGGGATGGCGAAGTACTCGACCTGGGCGACGTCGGGCGCGCCGGAGCCGGCGGTGATCGCGTTCTGCAGCTGCGTGTACTCGGTCGTGCCGGTGCCGACGTTCACGACGTTCACATCGACGTTCGGGTAGGCCTTCTCGAACGCGGCGACCTGCGCCTCGGCGGACGGAGTCCATGTCCAGTAGGTCAGGGCGCCGCCCTCTTCGAGGGCCGCGTCCAGGTCGGCCGCATCGGCGTCCGAGTTCGTCGCGCCGCCGGCGGCGGAGCAGCCGGAGAGCACCAGGCCGAGGGTGAGCGCGGCGCCCGCCAGGGTGCCGAAGCGGCCGAGACGCCGCCTGCTGGTGGAGTGAGTCATGGGAGTTCCTTTCGAGTGACTTCGTTGTACGGGAAGGGAGGGGAGGAAGGAGGTGCGGAGGTTCACTGCTTGACGCTTCCGGCGGTCAGACCCGACTGCCAGTAGCGCTGCAGGAACAGGAACGCGATGACGATCGGGACGATCGTGAGCAGCGAGCCGGTGATCACGAGGTTGTAGATCGGCTGGGCTCCAACGCCGGTCGCCTGCGCGCTCCACTGGCTGAGGCCGACCGTGAGCGGATACCAGGTCGGCTCGCTGAGCATGATGAGCGGCAGGAAGTAGTTGTTCCAGGTGGCGACGACGGTGAGGAGGACGACCGTGACGATGCCCGGGGAGAGCAGTCGCAGCGAGATGGTGAAGAAAGTGCGGAACTCGCTCGACCCGTCCATGCGTGCCGCCTCGAGCAGCTCGGTCGGGACGGCCTCGGTGGCGAAGCTCCAGATGAGGTAGAGCGCGAAGGGGCTCACGAGCGAGGGCAGGATGACCGCCCAGGGCGTGTTCGTCAGTCCCACCTGGCTGAACATCAGGAAGGTCGGCACGGCCAGGGCGGTCCCGGGCACCGCCACCGCCCCGAGGATCAGGGCGAAGACGCCCCGCTTCCCGGGGAAGTCGAACTTGGCGAGTCCGTAGCCGGCGACCGTGGCGAGGAGTGTCGCTCCGCCCGCTCCGACGACGACGTAGAGCAGGGTGTTGGCGAACCACTGCAGGAACACGCCGTCGCGGTAGGTGAGTGTCTCGTAGATGTTCTGGAAGAGCGCGAACTCGCCGCCGAAGCCGAGGCCGAAGGTGGAGAGCAGATCGCTCTGGCTCTTGGTCGCGTTGATGAGGAGCCAGACCAGCGGGACCACTGAGTACACGACGAAGACGACCATCATGACGGCGAGCACGATCGAGCGGCGCGGGCGTCGAGCGCGGGGGCTGGTGCGTGCGTAGGAGACGGTCATCTCAGCGCACCTCGGAGCGCTGTCCGCGCAGCTGCACGATGTAGGCGATAACGGCGGTCAGGAGCCCCATGACGATCGCCACCGTGGCCGAGTAGTTGTACTGCTGGCCTGCGAAGGAGAGGTTGTAGGCGTACATGTTCGGGGTGAAGTAGGTGGAGATCACGTTGGGGGCCAGCACTTTCAGGAGGTTCGGTTCGTTGAAGAGCTGGAAGCTGCCGATGATCGAGAAGATGGTGGCGATCACGACCGCGCTGCGGATGGCCGGCAGCTTGATGCTCCACACCACTCGCAGGCCGCCCGCTCCGTCGAGGTCCGCCGCCTCGTAGATGTCGGCGGGGATGACCTTCAGTGCCGCGTAGAAGATGAGCATGTTGTAGCCCAGGAACTCCCAGGTGACGATGTTGCCGATCGAGCCCAGCACCCACTCCGAGCTGAACGGCTGCAGGATCTCCGCGCCGAGCAGATCGTTGACGCTGCCCGTGAGGCCGAACTGGTTGCCGTAGAGGAAGCCCCAGATCAGTGCTGCCACGACGCCGGGAACCGCGTAGGGCAGGAACAGCAGGATCCGGAACGCGCCTCGGCCGACGAGGTGGGCGCTGTCGATGGCGAGAGCGGCGACGAGGGAGAGCACCAGCATCACCGGAACCTGCACGACGAGGAACAGCGTGACGCGGCCCAGCGACTCCCAGAAGCGCGGGTCCTGCAGGAGGAGGACGTAGTTCTCCACTCCCACGAACGCGTTGCCGCCGACCAGCTGCTGGCGGAACAGGCTGAGGTAGATCGCGTAGACCACCGGCGCGACCAGGACCGCCAGGAACACGAGCATGAACGGGCCGATGAACCCCCAGCCCCGCCAGTCGCGGCGGGCGCGGCGGGCGCTCACCGGTCGGACTGTCGTCAGGGACACCATCGTCGCTCCTCAGTCGTTGAGATTTTTGGTCACGTGACCATCCGGGTCCGGACTCTAGCATGGAGCCATGAGCAACGAGAAGGATCCCCGTGCGACGCCTCCTCCCGCGGCCCCGGTGCGCGCGGACGACCAGGATGTCTGAGGCGCACCGTCCCGGTGCGACGAGGCACAAGGGACCGTCTCAGAGCGACGTCGCCGAGCGGGCGGGGGTGTCGAAGCAGACGGTCTCGCGCGTCGCGAACGGGGCGCCCGAGGTCGACTCCTTCACCCGGGAGAAGGTCCTCCTGAGCATGACCGAGCTCGGCTACCGGCCCAATCGCGCGGCCCGCGCGCTCCGATCGGGCCGGTACCGGAACATCGGCGTGGTGCTCTCGACCCTCTCCTCGTTCGGCAACCGCCGAACCCTCGAGGCGATCTCCGCAGAGGCCAACCGGGCCGGGTACTCTCTCACGCTCATCACCGTGGACGTCTCCAGCCGGGACGAGACGAGCAACGCCTTCTCGGTGCTCGCCGACCAGGCCCTGGACGGCATCATCATCGTGCTCGAGCAGTTCCACTACCGAGACAACCCGGACGTGCACCTCCCGCCAGGCGTTCCCGTCGTCTCCCTGGACGCCAGCCGGGAGACCAGCCATCCCGTGGTCGACTCCGACCAGAGGCACGGCGCACTGCTCGCCACCCAGCATCTACTCGACCTCGGGCACGACACGGTCTGGCACGTCAGCGGACCGAGCGACAGCTTCGCGGCTCTGCGACGGGAGGCCGCCTGGCGGGAGGCGCTGCGTGAGCGCGGCATCGAACCGCCGGCCACCCTCGCCGGCGACTGGTCGACCGGATCGGGGTACCGCGCCGGAGTCACGCTGAGAGAGCGGGATGACGTCACCGCAGTGTTCGCCGCCAACGACCAGATGGCGCTAGGAGTCCTCCTCGCCTACCACGAGGCGGACATCCCCGTGCCCGGCCGGGTCAGCGTCGTGGGGTTCGATGACATCGAGGAGGCCGAGGCCTTCTGGCCCCCTCTGACGACGGTCCGCCAGAAATTGATGGAGGTCGGCCGTGTGAGCGTTCGGACACTCGTCGCGGTCATCGAGGGCCGCGAGGCCGTGGATGCTCGAACGACGGTCTCAACCGAACTGATCGTGCGGCGAAGCACGTCGTCCCCTCCTCCGCGAAATGGCAACGCGACCGATCATCGGGGTGGATGAAGCCGTCGGAGCGGCGATTCGAGGTCGACGGCAGGCGGCCGATCGGCGAGTGACGCGAGATGAGCACACGGCTCATCCGAAGATCCGCGGTGCGGCTGGGTGTGGACCGAGCCGAAGCGCTGGCTTGCGTGGACTCGCTGACCAGCGCGCGCCGTCCGGCTCGGCGGCGATCACGAGGGTGCAGTGGTTGGTCGAGGGGATGTGCACGAGCGCGAACCGACGCCCGTGCGAGAAGCTGCCGGTGAGCGGGGGGGGTCCTGGTGGTCTCCTGCCCGGACGCGGACAGCGACAGTGCGGATCGGCTCAGCATGCTCTCCGCCTGGGACGGCAGCGCGTCCGGATCCGCGGTGGGCGAACGCGGGTGAAGACGCTGAGGGGGGACGACCTGCGCGCCGTCGCCCGATCCCTCTGCTGCGCCGCCTGCGTCGGCGATCAATCCGCGGCTGCTGCGCCGAGCGCCGCCTGCACCGCGCGGATGCTCGATCCGAGCACACCCGAGGTCAGGAGTCCCGGACCGAGCGGGCCGGACGGGTCCTCACCGAGGAGCGGCAGGGTCCGCAGCGCCGCCCGCACCTGCCCGCTCATGTGCCCCAGCTGCCACCGGATCTCGGCCTCGCCGCCCTACCGCGTCGAGGCCAGCCCGACCGCCTTCACTGCGTAGGCGGCGGCGCCGAGCGCGTGAGCTCCCATGTGGGCGACGCCGGACGCCTGTCCCGCCGACCGCGCCGCAGCCTTCGCCGCCGGAGAGATCGCCGACTGCGCCGCACGACCCGCGACGAAGCGGAGCCGGATCTCCCCCGCCGCGTCCGACTCGCCCCGCGAGAAGGCTCGGGCGCGGGCGATGCCGTCCCGTGCCCGGACGTCGTCGGGGGCCTCGGCCTCGAAGAGGGGGAGCACCCTCTCCGCGCAGTCGGCGGCCCACGCGGCGACGAGGCGACGATCGGCTTCGGACAACGACTGCGGGGACATGCCAGCACTCTCGCAGACGGCTCGAGCGTCCGTCCGTCCGGAGCCGCCCGTGGCCGCGGTCGTCGGGGCGGATGTGCCGGTAGTTCCCGCTCATCGGCGCCCGACCCGCGGAGGGGGCGGCTAGAGCACGTCGGCGATCGCGGCGAAGGTCCGGTCGGGGTCCTCGAGCTGCATGTCGTGGTGCACGCCCGCGATCCGGCGCACCTGCCAGCCCCGCTGCTCGAGCCGCGCGGCCAGGGCGTCGGGCAGCACCGCCGGCGACTGGTCGGAGAGCACGATCGTCGACGGGACCGCCGGCGCCTCGACCGGGACCGGGTGGAAGGCGACGTCCCGGAACACGCCGACGGCCATCCGCGCGTCGAACCTCTTCTTCGCGTCATCGAGCAGCGCGCGGATCTCCGGGCTGTAGGCGGCGCGGACCGCGGCGCCCGCCCGCGCCTGTCCGAGCTGGGCGATGCCGAGCGACAGGAGCGGCGCCGCCCAGAACAGCCGTCCGGCGAGGCCACTCGTCGGGAGCGCGAGGGCGAACCCGGGATCGAGGTAGACGGCCCGGCCGGGCGCGAGTCCTGCGACGGCGCGCTGCAGCACCGCGCCGCCGAGCGAGTGGCCGACCACGCTGTGGAGCCCTGCCGGCAGCAACTCGACCAGATCGGCGGCCATGTCGTCGATCCGGTACGACTCCGCCCGGGCGCTCGCGCCGTGCCCGCGCAGGTCGACGGCCGTGACCGTGTAGCGGCCGGTCGCGACGAGCCGCTCGACGAACGGCCCCCAGGTCGCCGCCGACGCACCGAGCCCGTGCACCAGCCCGACGTGTCGCGGTCCGGATCCGGTGGTGATCGTCTGCAGGCGCATCCCCTGATCCTGCCGGAGACGGCGCCTGAGGCGGAGGCGCCGGGCGGATGCGGAGCCTCTGCCGGAGACGGCGCCTGAGGCGGAGGCGCCGGGCGGATGCGGAGCCTGCTGCTGCACCCTCTGCGTCGACGATCGCGCCACATCTCCTGCCATCGAGGTGTGCGCTCTTGACTCCGCCGATGAGCGCTGGGAGGTTCTCCGGATGCGGTGGCACTCCGCCGTCCGCCCGAGCAGCCGGCCGAAGAGAGGACCTCCATGACAGCGACGAGCAGAGCCACGGGAACGGTCGGCCGGACCGCCGTCGTCTTCGGGGCGGCGGGTCTCGTCGTCGGGGCCGTCGTCGGCGGAGCCGCCGTCTTCGGAGCGGGGCTCCTCCTCGACGACTCGAGATCGAGGATCACGATCCGGGACGTCACCCGCGCGGAGCTGGACGGACTCGAGCGCGCTGCCGCTCCGAGCAGGGAGGCCTGCGGAGATCGTCGTGGGTGCGTGGAGGGCGTCGACGGGCCCGGGGCGTCGATCCACCGCTACCACTCCCTCGATCTCGCGCGCCAGGCGACGGTGTACAACACGAGGGACGTCTACCGGTCGGACCGGCTCGTCGTCGAGTTCGAACCGGATCTGGGCCCCGATGAGCGGCACGACCTGATCCAGGTGATCGAAGGGACCTGGACCGGGAGCAGCGACTGACGGGCGTGAAGCGAGCCGCCCGGACGGCGTCGACGAGCGACCGGAGGGCGGGGCCCTCGACTACTCGCTCAGCGCCGATCCTCCTCCGGAATGCCCACCGGACAGGGGCCTCCGCAGGGGGTCCGCTCCGGTGCGGTCCGGGCCTACGCTCGCCCCATGCATCTCCGCACTGTCGCGATGAGGCCTGGCGCCGCCGCTCTCGGGCCGGTCGGCGCGCCCCCACGGACCGCGCTGGACGACGTGCTCGCCCACCTGGTCGCGGCGCTCGCGATCGGATCAGGCCTGCTGCTGGTGCCGACGGGCATCGGCGGAGTGCCGCTGCTCGCCACGGGATCGGCTGGAGCGAGCGCCTTCGACGCCTGGACGCTGATCCGCACCACCGTGGCGCTGCAGGTCGGCATCGCCGTGCTCGCGATCGGCCTCGGCGCCGTCGCGCGGACGCGCGGACCCGCGGGAACCCGAGCGGAGCGCTGGTGCGTGGTCGCCGCGGTGAGCGCCGCGATCGGCGTGGTGCTGCTGGTCGTGCCGCCGGTCTGAGGACCCCCCGGGGAGCGTCGCCCACCGGCTTGTCCGGGTCGCCGCGCCCGCCCGTGACCGGACCGTCACTTCGCGCCGCGCGGCGTGATCGGATCGTTGCAGGATCCGGCACCGGCTGAGGTTCCGCATACGACACACTCAGCGACAGGGGGCGAGCGTCCCCCGCTCATGGGGAAGCCGACCGCGATCAGCGGCTCGGAGGAAGCAGGAATCGTGCGCTCTGCGCGACGACGCCACGGCGTCACCGTCATCACCACTGCGGCACTGCTGGGGGCGCTCGCGTTCCCGTCCGTCGCTCTGGCCACCGAGGTCGTCCCGGACGCCGCCTCGAGTCCTGCACCGGCCGAGCCGGCTCCCACCGCGGAGCCGACCGCGACTCCGGAGCCCACGGCGACGCCGCAGCCGGCCTCGACTCCGGCGCCCACTCCGGCTCCGACCATCGCGCCCGTCGAGAGCGCGCAGTCGCCCCTGGCGATCGCCCTCGACCGCACCACCTACGAAGCGGGCTCGGCGTTCTCCGCGATCCCGTCGGCGGAGGGCTGGGCCGGCGGCCTGGACGTGTCCGGGACCGGTTTCCAGCCCGGCACCGTCGCCGTCGTCGTGCTCCGCGACGGCGACTCGGAGGAGGCCGTCACCACCAGCGTGATCACCGCCTCCGGCGAGCTCCGCCTCCAGGACTGGCTCCCCACCGACGCGGACGGCGTCGCGGTGGACCCCCACCTCCCGCTCCCCGGCGAGACGATCTCCGTCGTCGCGGAGGGACTCGACGCCTCGGGCGCCCGTATCGCCTCCGATGCCGTCGAGCTGACCGTGACGCAGCCCGACACGAGCGTCGTCTTCCAGAACCGGGAGGACGGCGGTTTGCTCCCGGCCGGTGCGGATGTCCAGGTCGGTGAGTTCCGGATCTACGGCGTCGTCGCCTCGTTCCGCGGATTCGACCGCGGCGAGGACGTGTCCGTCACGCTCACCGCGCCCGACGGCAGCACCTCCGCCCTCGTGCCCCCCACGCCGACCCCGCTCTCGGGCGAGGCCTTCGTCCTGCTCGACGCCGACACCATGGCGGACCAGCTGGGCACCTTCTCCGTCACCGCCACGGGAGAGACCAGCGGACGCTCCGTGACGTCGTCGCTCGAGCAGGTCCCCTCGCGCACCGCGATCCGGATCTGGCCCCAGGGGGCTCCGCCCGAGCCCGCCCCGGCGGACGGACAGCCCACCAGCGGTGGCGCACTCCTCGGCTTCGGCGCGGACGAGACCGTCTCGATCGGCGTCTTCTCGACCTCGGGTGCGCGCCAGACGCTCACGGGCGGCGGCTCGAGCCTCGAGGTCGGCGTCGACGCGCTGGGCTGGAGCCTGATCTCCCTCGGCGAGTACCCGCTGCAGGACCCGGCGAGCGAGATCTACTGCGTCATCGCCCGCGGCACGTCGAGCGGTCTCGTGGCGAGCACCTCCTACGACTACACGCTGACGGAGGAGGACCCGATCGCCGGAGAGGCCGACTGCTCCGCCGCGGTCGCCGCCGTCACGGCGCACCCTGCCGGCGCCGGGCCCGCAGTGCACCCGGCCGGCTCCGGACCCGCGGCGCAGACGGGCGGCCACCGCCCCGTCCTCGCCTCGACCGGCGTCTCGACGACCGCGCCGCTCACCCTGGCCGCCTTCGGCATCCTCGGCGGTCTCGCCCTGACGGTGCTCCGCCGCCGCGCGTAGACGGCCACGCACCGCGGACGACGAAGGCGCCCGGGCACACCGCCCGGGCGCCTTCGCGGTCGCGAGACCCGTCGGGTCAGTCGGACGGCACCGCGCAGGTCTCCTCCGCCGCGGTCTGACCCGGAGCGTCGACGGCGACGGGAGCGGGATCCGTCGGAGCCGCGCCGCCGTCCGCGGGCGCCTCCGCCGCGGGCGCCTCCTCCGCCGGAGCGTCGGATGCGAGGGTCACCGGCTGGTCGTTGAGGACGCGGTTCATGAGCTCGGCCCCGACCTCGGCGTTGGGCACGACCTTGCCCGGGTAGTCCGGGTCGTCGAGCGCCGGGTACTGCACGAACACCATCTTCGAGAGGTCGACGTCCTTCAGTGCGAGGGCGAGCGAGATCATCGTCGCCGGGCTCGTGAGCGACGTCGACAGGTGCACGTTCGACGAGGTCGCCTGCGCGAGTCCGTAGAGGGCGGGGATGTTCGAGAGGGTGTCGGCCGAGCGGACGGTGCGCATCAGCGAGGCCAGGTACTGCTGCTGCGACGAGATGCGGCTGAGGTCGCTCTGGTCGCCGACGCCGTGGCGGCTGCGGAGGAACGAGAGGGCCATCGACCCGGAGACGGTGGAGGTGCCGGCGGGCAGGTCGAGGCCCGAGTCGGTGTCGAGGATCGGACCCGTGAGGCAGATCGGGACGCCGCCGACGGCGTTGCTCATCTCGATGACGCCGTTGAAGGACACCCAGCCGGCGTAGGGCACCGTCAGGCCGGTGAACTGCTGCAGGGTGTCGTTGACGCAGGCGAGCCCGCCGTACTGGAACGCGGAGTTGAGCGGGACGCCGGCGGCGGCCTCGGTGACGACGCCCGTCTCGGGGTCGGTGCACGCGGGACGGTCCAGGATCAGGTCGCGCGGGAAGCTGATCACCGTCGCGCTGCGGTGGTCGGCCGAGACGTGGAGCAGGATGTTGACGTCGTTGAGCGTGTCGTCGCGGACGCCGAAGGAGTCGCCCTGCGTGGCGTCGTTGTCGGTGCCGACCACCAGGACGTCGAAGCCGCCCTCGACCGCGCCCATCTGCACGTTCCCGGCGGTGGGAGGAGCGACGCCCAGGTCGACCGCGTTGTCGGCGACGTTCCGGCTGATGCTCACCGTCGCGATCGCCACGAGCGAGGTGGCGCTGACGGCGAGGACGCCGACCACCGCCGCGATCCCGACCACCACTGTCCGCACCCCGGACCGCCGCCGGAGCCGCCCGTGCCGCACCGCGCGCTCGTGAACCCTCATGCGCTCCCACCCCTCGCCCCGCCCGCCCGTTCGCCGACGCAGTCGCTCGCCAGTGTAGGCAGGCCCCCTCCGATGCGGCGCGGAACGGCCCTGCTACCGTCGTGCGCGCATCGAGGAGCGGAGGAGGAGCCGTGGAACGCCGAGTCGTCGATCCCGTCACGCAGATCGAGTGGATCGTCCCGCCGTTCGCGACCGAGGAGGACACCCTCGCCCGCGCGCGGGCCGATCGGGAGGGGCGGCTCGCCGACCTCCGCCTGTACCCGGACCACGGCGCGGAGTATCCGCTCTGGGCGGTCGACGGCCCGATCGACGATCCGGGTGCGATCGGCGTCCCGGAGGCCCTGCACGGACCGCTGCTCCGCTGGCAGGAGCTCTGGGCGTCCGGATGCGACGTGTTCGAGGGCTGGAGGAGCGCCGAGGCGGAGGAGCGCTGGCTCGCCCTCGGCCGGGAGCTGCACACCGAGCTCGAGGCCGCCCTCTGGCTGACGACCCGGGTGCTCGCCTGCTTCTGAGGACTGCTGCTCGGACATCCGCGGGAAAGCCGGCGCAACCCGTCCCCGGACCGGCCCCCGCGTGCCTACCCTGGACGGTGCGCTCTCCTCGTCTTCTGCAGCAGGTCGTCGGCAAGCTCGGCGGGCAGCGGCCCGCGGCCCCGGTGAGCCGTCGAGCGCAGCGCGCGCTCCTCGCCGAGCAGACGGTCCGCGGAGTGCTCGAGCTGGCCGTGCGGCTGGGCGAGACGCTGCTCTCGCTGGGGTCCGCGGCCGCCGAGGTGACCGAGACGATCCAGCGGGTGTGCCGCGCCTACGGCATCGAGTGCCAGGTCGACCTCACCTTCACGTCGATCCTGGTCGTGCACGACGGAGGCGACGACTCCCCCAGCGTGAGCGTGCTGCGCGTCGTCCCCTCCCGCAGCGCCGACTACGAGCGGCTCGCCCGCGTGACGGCGCTCGTCACCGCCATCACCGAGGGCTCGCCGGAGGTGCGGGTCGCCGACGCCGTCGATTCCGCCGAGGCCCGCGAGGAGGCCCGGCACCAGTTCGAGGCCGCGCACGACCGGCTCGACGCGATCCTCGTCCAGCCGCACCGCTACCGCCGCGGAGTCGTCACCCTCACGCTCGCGCTGATGGCCGCGGGCGTCGCGCTCCTGCTCGGGGGCGGCCCGCTCGTCGTGCTCCTCGCCGCCGCGACGGCCGCCGCGATCGACCTGGTCAACCAGCTGCTCGCCCGCTGGGGCCTGCCCGCCTTCTTCCAGCAGATCGCCGGCGCCGCGCTGGCGACCGGAGTGGCGGTGGTGCTGCTCGCGGTCGTGCCGCGGCTGCCCGTGGAGCTGGCGGTGCTGCCGCCCGCGCTCGTCGTCGCGTCGGGGGTGGTCGTGCTCCTCGCCGGGCTCTCGTTCGTGGGAGCGGCGGACGACGCGATCAACGGGTTCCCGATCACGGCGGGCGGCCGGCTGCTCGAGGTCGGGCTGCTGACGCTGGGCATCGTCGTCGGGATCGCTGTGGTGCTCGACGGCGCGCGCTCGCTCGGGGTCGAGCTGGTGCTGGTCGACTCCTACGCCCGCCCCTGGCCGGCCGCCGTGCAGGTGCTCGGTGCCGGGGTCGCGGCGGGCGCCTGGGCGCTCTCGTCGCACACCCCTCCGCGGCCCGCGCTCATCGCCGCCCTCACCGGAGCCGGTGCGTTCCTCGTCTCAGACTCGCTGACCACCTCGGGCTTCGCGCCGCTCATGGCCAACGCCCTCCCGGCGCTGGCGATCGGCCTGCTCGGCGAGATGCTGGCCGAGCGGATGCGGGTGCCCGCCGTGGTGACGACCGCGTGCGCGATCGTCCCCCTCCTGCCCGGCCTCACCCTCTACCGCGGCGTCCTCGGCCTCACCTCGAACGCCGGCCCGAGCGCCGGGATCGAGCTCCTGCTCCAGGCGGGCATGATCGCGCTGGGCCTCGCCGGCGGAGTCACGCTCGGCCGGATCGCCTACCGCCGCCTGCGCACCCCGATCGTGCGGGCGGTGGCGCCGGTCCGCGCCCGGACCCGCCGGGACCGCGGGATCGAGCAGGCCCTCGCCGCCGACGTCCTCTACCCCGACGGCGCCGAGGCCGGGCAGGCGGACACCGCACAGGACGCCACGGCGTCGGGCAGCGGATCCGGCCTCACGGCGTCCGACCCGTCGGCGCCGGCCGCGGTCGACCCCCCACCGCTGTCCGACGAGTCGGCGCCGGCCGCCGAGGAGCCGTTCACCCGCACCGGGATCGTCCCGATCGTCAGCACGATCGGCGTGACGGAGCCGGTGCCGATCGTCACCGAGGAGGATCCGGCCGACCGGGGCTGACGACAGGGCCTGCTCCCGCGGTCGGCTCCTCGCCGCAGAGGGAGGCGCCGCGCCGGTCAGTCCGCGTGGCCCCGCACGACCGCGGTCCGGCGGGTGTCGATCACGATCACCGAGCCGAGCACGATCAGGGCGAGCGACACCGAGGCGAGCGTGTCGGTCAACCAGTGGTAGCCGAGGTAGAGCCGGGCGACGATCTGGCCCGCGATCATCCCGAGCGAGAGCGCGAAGCCCCCGATCATCCAGCTCCGGGAGGAGCGGCGGGAGGCGAGGAGGAACGTGGTGATCAGGAAGAAGTCGCTCACGCCGGTGACGTGGCCGGAGGGGAACGAGAAGGTCCCGTCGGGCCCGAGCAGCATGTACTCGACCGGCGGGCGCATCCGCATCACGAGGTGCGCGGCCAGCTGCACGCTGAGCATCCCGACGAGCATGCCGCCGGCCAGGAGGATCGGCCGCCAGAGATGGCGGGCGAGGACGAACCAGAGCACGAGCACCGCCAGGATGATGACCGGCAGGTAGACCGGCCCGAAGACGGTGGCGAGCGCGTCCATCACGACCGTGCCCTCGGCGGAGCGCTTCTCGCGGAACCACTCGGCGACGACCGGATCGAGGACGGTGAGGCCGGTGCCGCTCGCGACCTGCGCGGTGAAGGCCGCGAAGAGGACGACGCCGACGCCGATGAGGCCGAAGCCGGCCCGGTCGAGGCCGCGGCGCGCCTCCGGGGCCATCACGCGCTCCTCCACGAGGAACCGCTGGTGGAAGCGGGCGCGGCGCGAGAGGGCGGGGGCGGTCATCCGCTCACCCTAGGGCTGCGGAGGTGCCGCCGACCGGGCCGTTCGCTCAGCGTCCTGCCGTGTAGTGCGTCTGGATCTGCTCCGGCGTGAGGACCGTCGAGTACACCGCGGCGTAGCGCAGGCTCCCGCCGAAGTACGAGGAGCCGACGTTCGGCCACTGGCCGCCCAGGCTGTCGTATCCGATCTTCCAGGTGCCCGTCGTGTTCTCGGCCGTGCGGTACGTGCTGTTCGAGGCGACCTTCACGCCGTCGACCCAGAGCGCGATGCCCGCCGTCGGCGAGAGCGTGGAGACGACGTGGTGCCAGAGCCCGTCGTTGACGGCTCGGGTGCTCGTGATGGTCTGCGCGGCGCCGTTGTAGACGCCGAAGACGAGCTTGCCGTCGGCACCGATGTAGGTGTGGCGGTCGTACTGGCCGCCGGGAGCGGTGGCGCCCGCGCTGAAGCTGAAGAGCTTGCCGCCGGCGTTCGTGGTCTTGAACCAGATCTCGGTGCTGAAGGTGCCGGGGTTCCTGATCTCCAGCGGCGTGCTCAGGTACTGGTTGGTGCCGTTCGGCGTCCACGAGCCGCCCGCGTCGCGCGGGCAGGCCTTGGGCGTCGCGGCGGAGCTGACCATCGCGGTCGGGAAGAGGCTGGTGGAGCGGTAGGTGCCCGGGTACTGGCCGGAGTCCGTGTCGGGCGCGGTCGTCGATCCGCTCGGCTGCGCGAGCGTGTAGGCGAAGAGCGCGGCCCCGCGGTCGGCGGCGAGGGCGCCGTCGCAGGTGAAGAACGCGGCGGCGCTGCCGACCGTGTTGGTCGAGTTCAGGATCGAGGCGGTGTACGCGCCGGAGGTGGCAGGGGCGGTGAGCAGCACGGCGGCCAGGGCGGCGGCGGCGAGGGCGGCGACGACAGACCTCGGGCGGGCGAGGAGGGTACGCAGCCGCGCGGCCGGCGAGGCGGCGGAGAGGCGGTGCCGGCTCATGCCGTCTCCTCCTCGCGGGCGGCGCGGCGGCCTCGCTCGGCGGTCCGCTCCGGCTCGCCGGGGAGGCCGACGAAGACCGTGTAGAGCACCGGGATCGCGCAGAGCAGGACGAAGAGGACCCAGCCCCAGAACGGCAGGTGCAGAGCGGAGGAGAGGGCGTAGGCGTCTCCGTCGTGCGCCGGGATCTGCAGGCGGCCGACCTGTCCGGAGACCAGGTCGACGGGGTCGGCGCCCTCGGCGCTCACGCGGATGGGGAGGACGCCCGTCGAGACGAGCGTGGCGTTCGTCGTGCCGCTGTCGACCGTGGCCTCGAGGACGACGATGCCGACCAGCGGGCGGAGCACGAAGACGGTGACGGACGCGACGAGCGAGAGGCCGAGGATCCGCATCGACGCCCGCTGGGTGGGCGAGGCGATGAAGCGGGTGAGCAGCTGCACGAGGACGGCGCCGATGATCAGCAGCGGCAGGCCGCGCACGAGCCAGCCGAGCACCGGCAGCGCCGTGGTGACGACTCCGATGAGCTGGTCCTGGCCGGTGGCCCACGGATCGACGGCGCCGTTGATGTCGCCCTGGGTGCGGAGCGTGCCGTCGTCGGCGATCTCGACGACCCGGTGGGTGTAGGTCTCGTCGGGCGTGGTGGTGGGGTGGAAGCTGACCGCGTCGCCGACCCGGACGTCCTCGAGGGCCGTCGGCTCGGTGAGGACGAGGGTGCCGACCGGGGCGGCCGTGCCCATGGAGGGCGTCTGCACGATGAACCAGCGTCCGCCGGACGCGTGGAACAGGAGCGCCGCCGCGACCAGGACGGCCAGCAGAGCGGTCGTCGTCCCGATCAGGGCGGTGCGGAGGAGCGACCGCCCCCGCCGCTCCCCCCTCCGCACCGCCCTGATCGGCACGACGACCGCTCTCCTGGCCGTCCTGGCCCCGGCGGCGCTCCTG